>JBAUXH010000215.1:0-1753 GCA_049584155.1 Solirubrobacteraceae bacterium | reverse complement strand
CTGGCAGACACCGCTGGCGTTGGGAGTCGTGACCGATGCCATCGTCCTCGCTGGAGCCGCGTTCTCGGTTTGGGCGCGAATCACGCTTGGACGCAACTGGAGCGCTGAGGTGACCTTCAAGCAAGATCATGAGCTGATTGAGTCTGGCCCGTATGCGCTGGCGCGGCATCCGATCTACACTGGCTTGATCGCCATGGCGCTCGGCACAGCGATCAACTACGGGCGGGCGATCGGGTTTGCCGTGTTTCTCTCGCTATGCGGCAGTCTGTGGTGGAAGGCCCAACAAGAGGAGCGGATCATGAGCAGGCACTTTCCCGACGCTTACGCCGAGTACAAAATGCGCGTCCGCGGGATCATCCCGTTCGTGTTGTAAGTCAGCGGCGTGGCGGCTGGGAGCGGGCGCGCCGGCAGTGCGCAGCTCGATACGTTAATCAGATGGATCAAGACACCTATTCGCGTGAGCGTCCAATGACCCCACGGTCACAGACGGGCTCATGAGTCAGCCGCAGAAGAGAGGGGTCTGCTGCGCGCCGGGACGAGTGATGCCGCTGCCGGGTGGGGTGGAGGTGCGCTCGGTGCAGTCCGGCGGGGCGACGCTGGAGACCCTTGTGAGTGTGCCCGGCGGACCGTTCTGGATGGGGTCGAACGACCGGTTCGCCTATCCAGCGGACGGGGAGGGTCCCGTACACGAGGTGCGCCTGCGGCCTTTCCTGATCGACCGCTATGCGGTTAGCAATGACCGCTTCGCCGCTTTCGTCGAGGCCACGGGGTATGTGACAGACGCTGAGCGCTGGGGGTGGTCGTTCGTCTTCGGTGGGCTACTCCCGGACGATTTCCCCTCGACGCGCTCGGTCGCCGATGCGCCGTGGTGGCGGCAGGTGGACGGTGCCCAATGGCGCCAGCCCGAGGGCTCCCACAGCGACCTCGCGGGGCGCGGCGAGCATCCGGTTGTCCAGGTCTCGCACAACGATGCGCTTGTCTACTGCGAGTGGGCGGGCGTGCGGTTGCCGACCGAGGCGGAGTGGGAGTTTGCCGCACGGGGTGGATTCGCGGGCCATGCGTTCCCTTGGGGAGATGAGCTCGAGCCGGGGGGCGAGCATCGGATGAACGTCTGGCAGGGTGAGTTCCCGGTGCTCAACACTGTCGAGGATGGCTACCCCGGCACCGCACCAGTCGACGCATATCCTCCCAACGGCTACGAGCTGCACAACACTACGGGCAACGTATGGGAGTGGACGGCCGACTGGTTCGATCCGGGGTGGTACCGGGTTTCGCCGACGGAGAACCCATCTGGACCAGCGACCGGCACCCACCGCGTCACCCGCGGCGGCTCCTACATCTGCCATGCTTCCTATTGTCGTCGCTATCGGGTTTCAGCGCGCAGCGCGAACATGCCTGACGATGCGACCGGCAACATCGGCTTTCGTGTCGCTGCGGATCCAGGGCAAGGTCGGCGGCGAGACGGCAATGTCTGAGCACTGACGTCAGCCGGTGAGCCCGGCGATGCCATTGCGCATCAGTACGGCCGCAAGCAGGATGAGGATCACCGCGGCGATCGTCCTGGCGTTGTGCTCAAGCCACTCCCGTGCGCGAGTCAGCAGACGCTGAGTCAGCTCGGGTGCGACAGCCAGCATCACCAGGGCGACCGACAGGGGTAGCAACGACACGAGCGCAAAACAGGCCCACTCGGCGATGTACTGGCTGGTGCTCGGGTTCGTCTCGGAGATGTCCTTCAACGCGAGCGGAATGAACG
>JBAUXH010000214.1:0-20035 GCA_049584155.1 Solirubrobacteraceae bacterium | reverse complement strand
CGCTCATGCGCGCGCTCCCACACGCGGCGCGCCGGCGGTCTCCTCGCGGCTCGGCACGAGCGCCTCGTCGACGAGCGCCTCCTCCCACGGCTCGATCGTCTGATCCTCGGCGGGGGACTGGATGTGGCTGGGGCGCAGCAGGCATACGAACGTGCCGAGCAGCGAGGTTGCGGCGAGCACCCACAGGGCGACGTGCATGTTGTGGATGAAGGGCGCGAGCTTCTCCGCCGAGAGTCCCTCGGCCAGGCCGGAGAAGACGGCGAAGAGCGTCGATTTGGGGATCGAGGAGGTGACGATCGCGAGCACGAACGCGATCGAGAGGACCGCGCCGGTGTTCTGCACGAGCGTGCGCGCGCCCGCGGCGATTCCGCGGCGCTGCGCGGGCACGGCGCCCATCATCGCGGCGGTGTTGGGGCTGTTGAACATGCCCGAGCCGACGCCCACGAGCGCGAGCCACACGGCGCTCTGCCAGTAGGCGCTGCCGACGTCGAGGGTAGTCATGCCCGCCAGACCGATCGCGCTTACGAGCATCCCGAGCGCGGCGAGCGTGCGCGAGCCGTGCCGGTCGGCATAGATCCCGGCGAGTGGCGAGGCGATGAGCATGCCCAGCGCGAGCGGGATCAGCTTGATGCCGGCTTCGAGCGGCGAGTTGGATTGGGCGCCCTGGTAGTAGAAGACGAAGATGAACATCAGCGCGAAGCGCGCCAGGCCGTTGATGAACGCGGCCGCGGTCGCGGCGGCGAAGAGGCGGTTGTTGAACAGCTTCAGATCGAGCATCGGCGCGCGCGAGCGACGCTCGATGACGACCCACGCGGGCAGCAGCACGACCGCGGCGAGCAGGCCGCCGATCACGAGCGGGTCGTCCCACCCGCTCAGCCCGCCCTTGGAGACGCCGAGCACGAGGCCGGTGAGTCCGATGACGAAGGTGGCGGTGCCGAGCACGTCATAGCTCGGCACGTGCTCGCGGCGGGCCAGCTCGCGCAGGATCAGCGCGCCCCAGGCGGCGCCGGCGAGCGCGAAGGGGACGTTGAACCAGAACACCCAGTGCCAGGAGATCGCCACGAGCGCGCCTCCGAGCACCGGCCCGAGCACGAGGCCGATCGCGGCGACCATCGTGTTGGCGCCCATCGCCAGGCCGAGTTCCTCCTTGGGGAAGGCGTCGGTGACCAGGGCGGCGGCGTTGGCGAAGAGGAAGGCCGAGCCGATGCCCTGCAGGATGCGCCAGCCGATCAGCACGGTCGCGTCGGGCGAGAACCCGGCCCCGAGGGAGGCGAATGCGAACACGAGGAAGCCGCCGACGTAGGCGCGCTTGCGCCCGAACAGGTCGGACAGGCGGCCCGCCATCAGCACGAGCACCGTGGCGGCGATCAGGTAGGCGAGGATCACCCACACGAGCTCGAGCAGGCTCGCGTGCAGCGAGCGCTCGAGGTCGGGCAGGGCGATGATCAGCGTGCCCGAGTTGGTCGCCGCGAGCAGCATCCCGAGGCTCGTGCAGGAGAGCGCCCACCACTTGTAGTGGGCGTGGCCTTCGCTGACGCCTATGCGCCGGGTTGTTGAAGTTGACGTGAACGTAAACATCATGCTAGCAGTAGTGGGGGCGTTGCTGCTAGAACTTGATCATGCCCGAGCGCGCGGTGGAGAAGTCAGAGCAACAGTGGCGCGAGCAGCTCACGCCCGAGCAGTACGAGGTGTTGCGCAAGGCCGGCACCGAGGCACCGTTCACGGGCGAGCTCGTCTACAACAAGGACTCCGGCGCCTACCGTTGCGCGGCCTGCGGCACGGAGCTGTTCGACTCGAACACCAAGTTCGACTCCGGCACGGGCTGGCCGAGCTTCACCGAGCCGGCCGTCGCCGAGGCGGTCGAGCTGCGGCCCGACAACAGCCTGTTCATGCGCCGCACCGAGGTCGTCTGCCGCACCTGCGGCGGGCATCTCGGGCACGTGTTCGACGACGGCCCCGGACCAACCGGGCAGCGCTACTGCATCAACTCCGCCGCGCTCTCGTTTCAGCCCCAGGCTCAGGCTCAGGCTGAGTCGCAGGGGCGGGCAAACGGCGCTCCGGCTCCGGGGCACGCCGCGCCTGACACACCCGCGGCCTAGATCGGTAGGCTCGCGGCCGTGATCATGATCGATCAGTCCAAGCGGCTGTCCGAACCGCTGCGCTGGGGCAAACGCGAGCGGACGGCCGTGGCGGCTCTGCTCGCATGCGTCGTCATCGCCGTGATCGGTCTCGGCGCCTATGCGCTCACGAGCGGGGCGCCCGCGCGCAAGGATTGCATCGAAGTGACGTTCGCCTCGACGCTCGGCGGTGGCGCTCAGCACGCCTGCGGCGCGCGAGCCAGAGACCTGTGCGCCTCACCGGGCTCGTTCAAGAGCTCCGTGGATCAGCTGCGCGCGGCCTGTCGCCGCGCCGGCTTCCCGTTCGGCTGATCGGTCTCGCCCCAAAACATAGGCCCTGCAAGGGCGTCTATACAAATGTCGAAACCCGCCCTCCAACTGTTGGCCAGGGTGTCCCTACCCGAGCGCGCCTGTGCCGGTTTACATGTGCGGACCGCAAATTGCCGTGGTCCTCGCCCGCATCGGCGGACGGGGCTCGGCTGCATCGACAGAGAGAAATGGAGGCGTATGTCCGTCCTTGCCACAGCAGAATGGCTCTCATACCCATCGTGGCTGAACCCCGGAGACAACGCGTGGCAGATGACCGCCGCGACGTTCGTCGGGCTGATGAGCCTGCCCGGTCTCGCCGTGCTGTATGGCGGGGTGATGCAGAAGCGCTGGTCGGTCAACAGCATGATGCTTACGTTCGTCGCGTTCTGTCTCGTGCTGGTCGCCTGGTGCCTGTGGGGCTTCAAGATGGGCTTCGGCACCCCGATCGGCCATGGCAAAGGGTTCTTCGACACGATGTGGGGCAAGTCGGGCACCGTTCTCTCGACCGGCGCCGAGGAGGGGCAGGCGATCATCCCGTCGATCACGACCGGACCGGCCTTCCATTTCCCGATGTCCTCGCTGGTGTACTTCCAGTTCGTGTTCGCGGCGATCACGCCGATCCTGATGCTCGGCTCGGTGCTCGGACGGATCAGCTTCAAGGCGTGGATTCCGTTCGTGCTGCTGTGGATCACGTTCGTGTACACGGTCAACGCGTTCCTGATCTGGGGCGGCGGCTTCTTCGCCGCGCACGGCGCCCTGGACTACTCCGGCGGTTACGTCATCCATCTGGCGGCGGGTATCTCCGGGTTCGTGGCGGCGGCGGTGATCGGTCCGCGCTTGCAACGTGACCGCGAGGTCGACGCGCCCAATAACCTGCTGATGGTCGCGGCCGGCGCCGGTCTGCTGTGGCTCGGCTGGAACGGCTTCAACGGTGGAGACTCCTACTATGCGGGCGCGAACGCCTCGGCGGCCGTGCTGAACACGAACCTCTGCACCGCGGTGGCGATGCTCGTGTGGATCGCGTGGGACTACATCTTCCGCGACAAGCCCTCGCTGATCGGCTCGGTCAACGGAATGATCACGGGACTGGTCGCGATCACGCCGTCGGCTGGTTTCGTGAACGGCTACGGCGCGATCGCCATCGGGGTGATCGCCTCGACGATCGTGTGGATGTCGATCCGGTTCCTGAGTCGAGCGCCCGTGTTCCGTCACGTAGACGACACGCTGGGGGTGGTCTACACCCACGGGATCGCCGGTCTGTGTGGCGGCCTGATGGTGGGGCTGTTCGCGGACCCGCATCTGGTCGAGTACATCGGGATCGGCGGCGCGGAAAGCCTGCCGGGCTTCTCGAGCGTGTTCAACGGCGGCAGTTGGAAACTGCTGCGCTGGCAGGCCGAGACGGCCGCATGGGTGATCGTGTTCAGCGGCGTGATGACGTTCATCCTGCTGAAGCTCGTGGGCATCTTCATCCCGCTGCGCCTCACCGACGAGGAGCTCGAGATCGGAGATCACGCGATCCACGGCAACGAGGTCTACCCCTCGGATGTGCCCACCCTCGGCGGACCGCACGCACCGGCATGGCAGCCGGGCAGCAGTGAGCCCGCGCTGGGCAGCGCGACGTAGGGCGCAGACAAGCTTCCGGACCGCGCCCTTCGTCCACCCCACGGGCGGAGGGCGTGTTCCGGTGGGACAACGAGACGACTCGCGGCCTCGCCCTTGGCGGGGCCGCAGTCGTTTTAGGAGCTGCTTGTCAGACCCACCGGACAGCTGACGCCGGTGCCGCCCAACCCGCAGTAGCCGCCGGGGTTGGACGCCGCGTGTTTCCGAGCGCGGGCTGGCGCTACCGGCGTTCACGGCTTCAGACGACGACGAAGACGACGAAGACCGCCCGTCACGGCGGTCTTCGAGCAAGACCCCTCGGCTGGTCGTCCAAGGCGGTGTTGCCGAAGGGTAGCGTGCGACGCTCGGTGGCCCGAGCCTGAAAGGTCCGCGCACGCTGCATCGTGAGATGTGGCCCCCGAGCAGGTGGCCCGGTGTACGTCCGCCGGGCGGCGGGATGACAAGGGCGCTCGTCAGGTAGCCGCCAGCCGGCCGCTCCGGCAGCACGCCAGAGGGAGCCGTCGGTTTGGGTGCCGGGAGGACGCGGACCCCGCAGTTGATCGGCAGCTAACCCGACAGGAGGGGCGCTCTCTCCTGCGCAAAGCATCGGAGGAACAGATCGTGGGGTATCGGCAACGTGAGAGGAAGCGGAAGAAGGCGGGCGCGGTCACGGCGGCGCAGCGCGAGTCTCGTCGTACCGGATCGTCGGCCGGGAAGTGGTGGCGGACGCCGGTGTCCAAGGACACCTGCTGCGCGCGGTGCGGTGGCGCGCTGCGTGTGGGGCGCGAGATGATCTATCGGCACGAGCCGGGGGAATCGCTGTGCGTTCCCTGCGCCGACGGCGATCCGACGGTGAAGTGGCGTCCCTCCGTGCGGTGGGAACAGATGCGGCGGCACGCGGGCGCCGTAGCTGCTCGACGGTAGGCTCACCGATTGGTATGGCCGAGGACAACCCACAGGTGAGAAGTCAGCGCTACCGCGACGTGCTCGACTACGAGGTCGGTGCGCGTATCGTCGTGGAGTTCACGACGCGCGGCCGCGAGGTCATCGACTACGCCGTCGTGCTGACGGTCGATGACGAGGACGACGAGGCGGTGACGGTGCGCGTGTACGACGGAGCGCATGGCGTCAACGACATGCACCGGCACGGCCACGATGGCGAGAAGGCGCCGGCGGAGACGTTCCATGCCGGTACTCTTGGGGAAGGTATGCGGGCTGGGATCACCGCGGTTCGCACCGGCTACAAGGAGATGATCGACGCATGGCGCGCAACCTGAACCCCGCTGAGTCGCCAACCGCAAAGGCGATGGACCGCGCGATCGACCTGGCGATCGAGGGCGATTCGCCCTATCCCGAGCACGCCGCGTTCGTGAACGCCGATTCGCCCCATGCCGGACACGAGATCACACGCTCTCTCGATGAGGGATACGCCGTCGTGCTTGTATCGGCCGACGGGCGCGAGCGGATCATCACCGCGAAGACGCTCGCTGCAAGCCGTTGAGCAGACGACTCCGAGCGAGTTACGACAGCGCCCAGGCGATTAGCTGATCGAACCAACCGGGGGAGATGAGCAAGACGTAGTTTGGTGCTCCGCCGGCGCGCACGCTCAGTTCGCCTGGCTCGGCATCTTCGTTGAAGCGGAGGTCAACGGGTAGACCGCCGTCATGCACGAGCTCGCAGCGCATCCACTTGTAGAAAACCCGCTCCAGCGGGCGAAGCTCTCCGCGAAACTCGACTGAGACGCGCGGACGGAAGCGGGATTCGATGAATCGCTCGAAGGCGTCACGGTCGCCCAACGGACGCGGATACTCGCGGCGCGCACGCGCGGCAACCGCCACGAGCGCGACGAGGAAGGCGCCCTCGCGTCGTTCGGCGTTCCAAAGCAGTGTTGCGTCTTCCACGCGCTCACGGATGCTCTCCACGGCGCAATCGTAGTGTTCGTCCCGTTCTTACTAACCTCGGACCCCATCGACCCATGACAGACGATGACCGCATGACCGCGCCTGCGCATTTGTCGCTCGCTTTTACGCTGACGGCATTCCGCTCCGAGATGACTGGCTCGTGCGACCGCAAGCAGGTTGATCGACGGCTGTTAGGCGGCCAGCGCGTCAAGGATGAGTTCGGGCAGCGCTTCGAGCGCGGCGTCGAGCGCCGCTTCGATCGGTACGGCCAGATCCGAGTTGTTGACAGCGAGGGCGCTGACCCATGTCTCCGGGTCGTAGCGAGCGATGCTGGACAGGCCGAACAACAGCGCCCACCACAACATCAGCGGGGAGAGTGCGTCCCTGCATCCTGCGCGCGGGATCAGTAGGCGTGTGCCACCGCCGCGGTAGTCAGGCGCGATCGCGTCTAAATGTTGTGCGCGAAGGCGGATGTCCGTCGGGATGTCGGGCCAACAGAACACGGGCAGGAGTCCTCCTGGTCCGGGTTGGGTCACGATGAAGTCCTCGCGCATCCCTTGGGTGCGCCACATGTAGACGCCCTCCGCGGTGGGATAGTCACTGAGGTAGCGATCAAGCGTGTCCAGGTCGGCGTCAGGTGGCAGGCCGTCAATCAGGAGCTCCAGCGGCCGCATGTCTGCGAGCCGCAGGTGAGCAGCGTCGAACACGGGGCGAAACACGCGCAGGGGACGCTTCCATGTCGGGTCTTCGAGCGGCGGTTGCGGTAGTGGAGCCATCATCTCGGGGATCGCTGCCCACAACGCCCCCAACTCAAGCTCCGCCGTGAGTTGCCCCGATTCCGTGGCCTCGGCGACGCCCGCGAATGATGGGCGTCGCTTCCCCGCCTGCCCGCCGTCTGGCTTGACGACGCGCTGGAGCAGGCCGGTCGATGCGCCGGGCGCGGGCGCTTTCAGGCCATGCCCGGAGAGACGCCACGGGTCATCGAGGCGGGCGGCGGCGATCGCTCGACCTGCCTGGCTGACGGCGTAGAACAGCAGCAGCGGAGACGCAGCCGGCCCGACATCGGCGGCGGCGCGCATAAGCTCCTCGGCCTGCTCAAGCGCGGAGACGAACACGGCCGCGCGCTCGTCGTCATCCTCGATACGGGCGGGCGGCCGCGCTCGTAGGACCCGGATTCGCTGCCACGCAAGCACCGTGGGGACGATACGCCTGACCCTGCTGACCTACAGTCCGGCGAGAAGGTCGCCCGCAGGCATGTCGAGCGCCTTTGCGAGTTTGACGATCGTGAGCAGGCCGGGGTTGCGGCGGCCTCGCTCGATGCGGTTGACCTCTGTGGGGTGGAAGTCGGCGCAGTGGCCGAGTGCTTCCTGGGAGAGTCCGGCGGCTTCGCGGGCTGTGCGGAGGTTGGCGCCGAAGGTGGTGCGTGGGTCGCCTGGATCGGGCTCGGGCATAGTCCGCCACCCTCGACCTACCTGACAGGAACCTCAATAGGGAATCTGTCAGGATGCCCGGCATGATTGGACAATCGAAGTCGCCACAGAGCAGCCCTCAATGCCTGCGGGTTTGGTCGGCCGGAGTGCTGCTCGCCGTCGTGCTCGCGGGCTGCGGGAGCTCGGGCAGCACCGTCTCGCCGAGCGCGAAAGACTCGTTGGGCCTGGAAGCGGCCGCGGCGCGTGAACACGCTCACCACGAACGCGAACGACCCGCCGAAGAAGAAAAGAAGGCGCGTGCCCAAGCGATCGTGAAGCGGATCGGCCCGTGCGAGGGCGTGGAGCACGCGGTCGCGTCGATGACGGGCGCGATCACAGCAGCGACCAAGCCTGGCGCCGGCACCACGGCATACGAACAGGCGAGCAGCGATGTGGAAGCGCTGCGCGGCAAGCTCGCCGAACTCGTGCCGCTCACGAGCGCAGAACAGCGCGCGAAGCTCGAAGAAAGCCGCCGGTTCCTGCTGAAAGTCGGCACGATCGCCGAAGCGCTCAAGACCAACGACGTGTCGCTCGCGCAGCAGGAACTATCGGGCTACCGCGCCGGGATGATCGAACTGAGCGAACACGTCAAGGCGGCGTGCTGACGGCACCCGCCGGCCCGGTCTGATGAGTGACGAGGATGCAGCACCAATAGCCGCGGAAGCGGCGGAGGACTTCAAGCGACAGGTCCAGCAGGCCCGGACAGTGCGCGTGCGGGCCGACGATCTGATGGCTGCGTTCGGGCTGGCCACCTTGGAGCAGGACGCGCGAGAGTCGGTCGCGGACGCGCTGTGGGAAGCCGGTGTGTGTGCTGAGCCGTCGCTGGCAGGCGCAGGGATCGACGCGGGCACGAAGATCAAGCTCGCGCCCGTGAATGCCACGCAGGTGAACGCGGCGATGGCGTGGCGTCAGACGCCGGCGGGGAAGCGCTCAGCGCGTCCCGAGGCGCGGTATGCGATCAGTCCCGTCGCGGCTGGCACGGCTGCCGTTGGCGGGGTGCTGTTGGCGTTGGCGTCGTTCCTGCCGTTGGATCAGCCGAGCGGTGCGTTCGCGCGAGTGCAGAGCAACACCTTGATCCAGCACGGCTATTGGTGGGTGCTGATCGGCGCAGCGGTGATCGTGCTCGCTGCTTTGCGCGCCTACACCACCGGGAAGCGCAGCGAGACGACGAGCGTGCTGGTGCTTGGTGTGATCGCCGCCGTGCTCGTGATCTACGCCGCGCAGGACACGAGCCTGCGCACGCTCTATCCGATCGGCGCGAGCGGCGAACCGGAAGCCTCAGCGACGGGAACCGTCGTGCCGCTCGGCATCGCCATCTACGTCGCCGGCGCCGGCGTGCTCCTTGCATTGATCGGCGGTTGGATGATGCGCCAAACAGCAGCCGTAGTCCAGGCTGTCGAACCGGAGCTCACCACGCGCTGCCCTGAGTGCGCGGAGACGATCCTCGCCGCTGCGCGCGTCTGCAAGCATTGTGGGCACCGACTGGAGCCCGCCGTGAGCGACCCTGCAAGCTGACGCACGAGCGGAGCACAACCAAAGAGGGGTTATCCCCGACGCCGGTCGGTAGCGTGTCGGGCGTGCCAGCGACCGGAAAATCATCTTCCGGGATCAAGCGCAAGCGCGCGTCTGTGTCGAGTTCGCCGAAGCCGCCGGCGAAGACCGCACGCAAGACGCCGCGCACCGCGCGCTCGGCGAAGAAAGGCCGCTTCAAGTCGGGCTGGGAGAAGAACGTCGCCGACCGCTGGGTGATCCATCAGCGGCTGATGGAACGTCTGCCGTGGAGTGAGATCGTGGAGCGCGACGGTCGCTCTGAGCGCGCGCTGCGCGCGGTCGTGGACGATTACCTGGAGCATGTGCAGGAGGGCGACGCGGTACGCCCTCTCGAACAGGACCCAATCGACCTGCTCGCAGCGACACTCGACCGGCTGGGGATCATGCGCGACACGATGGTTGGCCTGATGCAGAGCACCGAGAACGAACTCGTGATCGTCGCCGCGGCGCGCGAGTGGCGCCACGTCGAGAAGGAACTGCGGGACCTGATGATCGCCGTCGGAGTGCTCCCGCGCGATCTCTGGAAGCTGCGGCACGTCATCGAAGCCAGGGAGGCAGCGGACATACTGGATGGCCTGCTGGACGACCTCGAAGACGGCTCCCTGACCGCTCAGCAGGTTCGCGCTCGCATCGCCGAGTGGGCTGGTGTCAAACCCGTTATCGAGAGCTCCCCTTTGGAGCAGGCCGCGGCGTAGCTCCCGGCGGACGTGGCTGATCGTCTCAGCGCGTCTCGGGTGGATCGGTGTCGCCGTTCTCGATCGCGGTCGTGAGGTCGCGCAGTCGCATGTCGAGCGCACGCAGGAAGCGCATGACGGTATGCCAGCGCACGCCTCGCTTGCCACGCTCGACGCGCGAAACATAGGTCAGGTCGATGCCAATGCGCTCGGCCAACTCGTCCTGTGTGAGCCCTGCGCGGTCGCGTAGCACGCGAAGTGCGCGGCCCAGGATCACCTGATCTCGAACAGCATCGGTCGTGTCTGTGGTGTCGTCGTCCACTCGTCTGCAACTCTGATCGTTATGGCACTTTTGGTCTAATTTCGCTACACTCAGCCTACGTAATCAAGTGCCCCCGCGCCGCGTCAACGGCCGGGGGCGTGGCACCGAGAGAACGAGCTCCCGGCGCGTCGGACAGCCTACCGGCCATCATCGGCTGACTGTCTTCCTCGCCAGATCGTTCTCTCGGGGCCTCCGGCAAGGAGGAACCGAGATGAGCACGATGTTGACCGTACCCGCCGAGATGGTCGAGCACCTGCGTAGCGGGCTGCACAGTGGGATCGGCGATGCCGCCGAGACTATCGCGCAGGTCGTGGGCGAACCCGGCCGCGAGCAGCACCCCGAGTGGTATCGAGAACCGCTCGCGCACTTCGACCGTGTGCGTGCGCTGCTTGACTTGATTGGCTGGGGCGCTACCGAGACGCCTACCGGGGTTAGTGTCGATTTGAGCGAGCACCGGCACGCGGTACTGGACGCGCTCGGTGTGGTGATGATCGTCGCCGACGCCGACCTGAAGGCAGCCGAGACGGTAAGCACCGCGAACGGCAAGGCCACGATCCGGCGCGCGCTCGCGCTGGGCGAGTTCGCCGCCGCCGTCGAAGCCCAAGCCGACGCTCTCGGAGAACGGCGATGAACGGCGACTCAATGACCGTCACAGACATGCGGCGATCGAGCGTCTGTGTGCGGGTTGATCCCGCCGAACTGGGGCGTGTCCTGCGCCGTCTACGCAAGGCACGCCGGTTGTCGATCGAAGACCTCGCGCTTCGCGCCGATCTTCACCCGACCTATGTGTCCAGCATCGAGCGGGGCGAGCGCAACCCGTCATGCGGCAAGCTCTCCGACCTCGCGCTCGCGCTCGGTGTGCCCTTCTCCGCTCTCATGCAGGACGCCGAGCAAGAGGCGCGAGTCATGCGGATCGCGCAGAGCGTCGAGCGGTCACTGGCCGAGCGGGGCAATCTGTAATGGGCGCCACGGCAGCGGTCGAGTACCGCAGAACAGGCATTACGGGGTATCCCGACGACGACGCCGGCGAGTGTGCGCCGGGCGCGGCGCTGGCACCCCTCACGACGCCCTTAACCGTCACGTCGCCGCTGCGCAGCGCTGAGGATGTGGCGGCGGCGTTCCTCGCCGGCTACGGGCCTTCGACGCGCGAGGCATATGCGCGGGACCTGCGCGCGTGGGGCGACTTCCTCGCTGGCCTGGGCGTGGGCGTTCTCGCCGCTCACCGTGTTCACGTCGATGCGTTCGTGCGGCAGGCCGAAGATGGCGACGTGGCGCCAGCGACGATCGCGCGGCGTCTGTCGGCACTGAGCGGCTTCTACGCCTACCTGCTGGACGAGAGCCTGATCGCACGCTCGCCCGTCGTGCAGGTTCGCCGGCCGCGCGTGAGCGACGAGTCACCACGGCTCGGCGTCGATCGTCCAGGGATGCGCGCCCTGCTTGACACCGCGCAGGCATCGGGGCGCCGCGATCACGCGCTCGCGTGCCTGCTTGCGCTCAACGGCCTGCGGATCACCGAGGCGCTTGCGGCCGACATGGCAGACCTGGGGAACGAGCGTGGCCATCGCACGCTCAGGCTGCGCCGCAAGGGCGGCAAGCGGCAGACAGTCGCGCTCGCTCCGCGCACCGCCGCCGCGATCGACGTGATGCTGAACGGACGCTGCGCCGGTCCGCTGTTCGCAACGCGCACCGGCAAGCGCATGGACCGCCACGCCGCGCTCAAGGTTGTGCGCCGCTTGGCGCGCACCGCTGGGATCGAGCACGCCGTCTCTCCCCACTCGCTGCGCCACGGGTTCGTCACGCTCGCGCTCGATGCTGGCGTGCCGCTCAGAGACGTGCAGGACGCAGCCGGCCACTCCGACCCGCGCACAACACGTCGCTACGACCGCGGACGACATTCGCTAGACCGCGCAGCGACCTACACCGTGGCGAGCTACCTGGCGGCGTAGATCGACCGCCGGTTCGGATGGGATACTACCCGTGCGTCCGCGTCGCCCATCCCCACAGATGGTTTCGCGTTCTCCGTGCCCCGCTCGCCCATCGTGGCAGCGGGGCACGTCCCGTTTTCGTCGTCCGCCGCACGCGCAACTATTCGTGTTGGAGCCGGTGGCTCCCGGGACGTAGGAGATGCGATGCAGGACGGTGAGCGAGAGCGCTCGATACCCGCGGTGATCTACGCCGCCAAGTCCACAGCCGATCCACGCGGCTCGATTGACACTCAGACTGCCGACTGCGAAGCGATGGGGAGGCGGGAAAACTGGCTCGTCGCTGACATCTACAGCGACGAAGCGGCGAGCGCTTATCACGGGAACCGCGGCGACGGGCTTGTGCAGGCGCGCGAGCACGTAGCACGACTCGCAATCGAGCACGGCCAAGCGATCCTCGTGGTGCAGCACACCGACCGGCTGGCTCGTGGCGATGGCGTCGCGGCGCAGCATCTCGTGGAGGTTCTGCTGTGGGCGCGCAAGGCTGGCGTGCGCATCCGCTCGGTCCAGGACGACTCAACGGGCGAGAACCTGCTCATGGCCGCGATGATGGGAGAGCGGAACTACGAGGACTCGAAGCGCAAGGCCGCAGCGACGGCGGCGGGCAGGCGCCGGGCGGCCGAGCGCGGCGAATGGTGCGGGAATGTCCCGGACGGCTACATGGTCGAGCGCGCGGCGCAGGGCACGACTATCGTGCGGAAGGTCGTCAAGAATCCTGAGCGGGTCGCGGTATACATGCTGCTCTTTGAGATGCAGCGCGAAGGGGCAACTGTCAATCAGGTCGTGGCGGAGTTCCGGCGTCGCGGCTTCCGCACGGCGCCACTCCGTGCGCGCCCGCAGCCATTCGACGCGGTGCGGCTGAACAAGGCGATCGTCAACCCGTTCTTCGCCGGCCTGGTGCGTTTGCATGGCGAGATAGTTGGTGAGGGCCAGTGGTCCGCGTACATCGAACCGGACGAGTGGCATCGGCTCCAGCGGGAACGGTGTGAGCGTGCGCGTCATCGGCCGCGACGTGTCGGTCGGCCGCCGACAGGACTCCTCGCTGGCCTCGCGCGGTGTGAGTGCGGTGGCGCGATGATCCAGCAACACAACGGCCCGCGCAAGGACGGCAGCCGTCGGCGGACCTACACCTGCCAGCGGCACATGCACGGAGCTGGCGCCTGTGACGTAAAGGCGTTCGATGCGAGTGAGGTCGAGGGGCTGGTGCTCGGTGGCCTCGACCGGCTTCTTGCCGATGCTGGCGCGTGGGCTCAAGCGCTGCTGGCTGGCCGCGATGCCGAGCGCACCCGCCTGGAGGCTGTCGTCAGGGAGGCGGTGCGAGAGGCAGCCGACTGTGAACGTCAGATCGAGCAGCTTGCGGCTCGCTACGACGCTGCCGTGGTCGCAGAGAACGAGGCGGCGGTCGAACTGGCCGAGCGTGCTTGGAAGACACGGCGCGAAGCGGCGCAGCGCGCGGAGGTCCGCAAGCAGGCCGCCACGGATGCCCTCGCGGCCGTCGAGGAGGAACCTCTAGAGGATGCCGATGCGGCTCTTGCGCGCATGTGGCGGTCGCTCTCTGGCGACCTGGATGCGGTCAAGGGCGAGCGCGTCGCCCTGAACGAGACGCTGCGCCGCTACTTCAGTCGCTTCGTCCTACGCCGCGAGGACGGCGAACTGCGGATCGTTCCCGTCTTGACGCTTGATGCGATGGCGCGTGGACTGCACAACGCTCTGGAGGGCAAACCGTCGAACGTCCAGGTTCGAGAGCACGGCGTCGGTACTCCCTTCGCTGACGCAGCGTGGACGCTCAAGGTCAGTGGGCCGCCGGTCCTGACGCTAGACCAACCGGGCAAGCAACCCCTGTCCCGCCTGCCCCACAATACGCGCCCGGGTTCTTCGCAAGGTACTGCTGGTGGTAGTCCTCGGCGTAGTAAAAGGGATGAGCCGCGCCCCCCGGCTCGATCTCGGTCGTGATCGTGCCGTGGCCGGCGGCAGTCAACACCTGCTGGTAGGCATCGCGCGAGGCCTCGGCCGCGGCTCGCTGGGCCTCGTCCTGCCAGTAGATCGCCGAGCGGTACTGGCTGCCGACATCGTTGCCCTGGCGCATACCCTGCGTCGGGTCGTGGCCCTCCCAGAACAGCTTCAGCAGCTGCTCGTAGCTCGTCACGGCTGGGTCGAAGACGACAAGCACGGCCTCCGTATGCCCGGTGGCACCCGAGCAGACCTCCTCGTAGGTCGGGTTCTGAGTGAACCCGCCCGCGTAGCCGACGGCCGTGGTGTAGACGCCCTGCGCCTGCCAGAAGACACGCTCCTCGCCCCAGAAGCAGCCCATGCCGAACACGGCGCTCTGCATCCCGTCTGGGAAGGGCGGGCGCAGTGGAGTGCCGAGCACCTCGTGGCGTGCGGGCACGGGCATCTCGGTGTCGCGTCCCGGTAGGGCGTTGGAGGCGTCGACCATCGCGGGGGGCTTGCGCGTAAAGAGCATCTGCACTCAGGGTAGTGCGTGCGCGCACCGAGGTGACAGCGGGCCCCCGGGAAGACCTCCGCGGCCGCTGAAGGTTCGTTGTCAACCGCCCTGACGGCTCAAGCCGGGCGCCGTCGCGACCGAATAGTCAGGCAGGTGCCCGATACGCGTGCAAGCTCTCTTCAGTCGTCCGTCCGCCGGTCGCCGAGTTCGCGCGGGCGGATGGCGGCGACGCGTTCGTTCGTGGACGGCCTCACCGCGCGCCGGCCCGCGATCGTGTGGTCGCTGTCGCTGCTGTTCCTGTTCAAGGGTTTTGTGGGTCTGCTTGCCGCGATTTACCCTCTGAGCCCCAGCGAGCCGGTCACGATCGTGGGCGTGGTCGGTGCGATCGCGATTCTCTGCTCCGCCGTGATCTGGCTCGTCGGGTGGCGCATACCGCTGCTGGGCTTCGAGCTGATCGCGGCCACCGGATCGATCCTTGCCAGTTGGCTTGTGGCCCGGTCGGCCACCCACGGCGGCATGATGGTGGCGGCGTTCGCGTATCCCTGGATCGCGATCTACTCGGCCCACTTCTTCCCGCGGCGGGGAGTGTTCGTGCAGGGAGCGCTCATGTCGGTCGGTTTCAGCGTCGGTCTGCTGGCGAGCGGTCTGTCCGACATGGTCGTCTACTGGACGATCGTGGTTGCCACGATCTGGTCGATCTGCATAGTGCTCGGCAATCTCAGCGAGCACATGCGCCTGCAGGCCGGCACCGATCACCTCACGGGCCTGCTCAATCGCAACGGCTTTCAGACGGCCGCGTTGCGCGAGCGAGCGCTGGCCGATCGTACCGGCAGTCCGCTGACGCTCGCGGTGATCGATCTCGATGGGTTCAAGCAGATCAACGATCGTGAGGGTCATGCCGCGGGCGACCGGCTGCTGGCGAGCCTCGGTCGCGCTTGGCGTGCGCGCGTGCGCCCCGGCGACATCCTCGCGCGTCACGGCGGCGACGAGTTCGTACTGCTGCTGCCAGCCACCACCTCCACCGGCGCCGAGGCTGTGCTCGAGCGGCTGCGCGAGGGCGGGGACCCGGTCGGCTGGTCGGTAGGCGTGAGCGAGTGGCGCTCGGGCGAGAACCTGGACGCTCCGCTAGCGCGCGCTGACAGGTATCTGTATGGCGTCAAGAGCATCCGGCGCGAGGAGGCGATGGTCTCCTCCTCCGACGACGGCTATATCGCCCGCGCGCTGCTGTCCTCGATGTGAGCGTCTACTGCTTCTGCACGGAGGGCGCGCCGAGCACGCTCTCGACCGGGGCGGGCTTACCGAGGTGAAATCCTTGGGCGTAGTCGACGCCCAACGCGGCGACCGTCGCGAATGTCTTCTCGTCGCCGACGAACTCGGCGATCGTGCGGGTGCCCATGCCCTGGGCGAGCTTGACGACGGCGCGGATCACGAGCCGGTCGGTTGCGTCGACGGTGCAGTTGCGCACGAACTCGCCGTCGATCTTGATGTAGTCGAACGGGAGGTGCTTGAGGTAATAGAACGAGCCGAATCCTGCGCCGAAGTCATCCAGCGCGAACCGGCAGCCGAGTCGCGCCAGTTGTTGGGCGAAGTCGCGCGCCGCGGCGATGTTGCCGATGGCGGTCGTCTCGGTGACCTCGAACACCAGCTGAGCGGGATCGACTTGCGCCTCGTGCAGCTCTCTGCCGATGTACGCGGCCAGCCCAGTGTCGCCAAGTGAGTGGCCCGACAGATTGATCTCGACCGTCGGCCGGTTCCCGTCCTGAAGCTGGCGGCGCAGCAGTGCGATCGTCTCGGTCACCACCCAGCGGTCGATCTCACGGATCAACCCGAATCGCTCGGCGATCGGCAGGAATTGAGCGGGGGAGACCAGCGAACCGTCCGTGTCGATCAATCGCACGAGCAGCTCGTGCTGGGTCGTGCATCGGGTTGCGGTCTCCACGACAGGTTGGGCGTACAACGTCAGCCGTCCTTCATCTAGCGCTGCTCTGATCCGCTGTACCCACTCCAGGCGCGTCTCGATCCGAGCTGGACCGAGCGGGTCGTTGGCCGTGAGCTGACGCAGCGCGAGCTCTGCCTGTTCGCGCTCGGCCAGGCGGCGGTCGACCATCTCTAGGGCGTAACGCTCGCGACGAGTCGCCTGCACGCTGAGCGCTACCAGCAGCAACGTCAGCAGCCCGCCGACGATCAGCACCGTCTTGGTCAGCGACAGATTCGCGGTGGGCTCGCCGACCGCGAGTACCCATGAGCGTCCCGCGACGGAGATATGCGTGCGTTGCGCGTTATGAGGTACGCCCGCGCTGAGCAGCTTCGAGCGTCCGTCATACAGTGTCAATGCCGTACCTCGAGGTAGCACCGCGAGCACCTCGGGCGCCAGCTGCGCATAGCGGTAACTGCTCGAGACGAACCCTTGCAGGTCCGCCATACGCGTACTCGGCGTAGCCGGCATCGGATCAGTGCGGCGATATATCGGTACGTACAGCGCGGTGAGAAGCTCGCTGCTGCCGACCCTGCGCACGGGCGGGGTCGCCTGTGGTTTGCCGGACCTAGCAGCGGCGATGAGAACGGCATGACGGGCGGGGTCTTCGCCCACGTTAGTGTCGATGTTGCGGGGCTGTCCCGGTCTGGTTAGTACGTCCGCGACGACGTAGTACTGCGACCTACGCGGAGCGCGCCCGGCAGGTCCCCTCGCGTGCAGAGCTTTGATCTGGCCGTGAGCGCGCTCGAACGTGGCGCGCTCACGCGCCGGCACGAACTCGATCAATCCAACTCCGTTCATCCGGGAGTCTTCCAGCAGCCCCGCCGCGACCGCGTGGAATCCCGCCAGGCTCCCGGACCTGTCCTGGCTAGTGGCGTTCGCCAAGTCCTGCAGCCGCTCGATCGTGGGGTCGACCGCTTCGACGATCTGCGCGCTCGCACGCTGAGACAGCACGGCGCGACGCATCCGTGCTTCTTTGTGAGCCTGCTCGTCGGCGGTGATCGCGGCGATCGCGCTCAGCACGCCCAGGCAGATGCACACCGTGACCGGCATCGTTCGCCATGAGCCCCGCCGTGACCCAGTTGTCTGCATGGCGGGCTAAGTATCGGCGTTTATCTTGTAAGACTCAAATATTTGGGAGCAACCGTCCAAGCCAACGGGTTATACCCGAATGCTCGAACTGGTAATCGTCGATCGGGTCGCAAGTGCGATCGGCGGCGCTGGCGGCTGGGGTAGGCTGTAGCTGTGCGGTTTCGCAAACTTGGCTCTAGCGATATCGAGGTCTCGGAGATCAGCCTCGGCTCGTGGTTGACCTACTCCGGCGGCGTCGAGCGCGAGCAGGCGCGGGCATGTGTCGAGGCGGCGTTCGATGCGGGGATCAACTTCATCGACACCGCCAACATCTACGGCCGCGGCGCATCCGAGACGCTGCTCGGCGAGGTGCTCTCAGGGCACGTGCAACGCTCCTCCTACGTGCTTGCCACGAAGGTCTTCTTCCCGATGTCCGACGCCGATCGCGGACTTTCGGCGGCACAGATTCACAAGCAGGTCGATGCCTCCCTCGAGCGCTTGCAGACCGACTACGTCGATCTCTACCAATGCCATCGCTACGACGAGCAGACGCCGCTGGAGGAGACGATGACCGCGCTCACCGAGGTCGTGCGTGCCGGCAAGGCGCGGTACATCGGTTTCAGCGAGTGGCCCGTCGAGCGAATCGACGAGTCGCTCGCGCTGCCGGATGTCGAGCGCTGGGTCTCAAGCCAGCCGCAGTACTCGATGATCTGGCGCGCCCCCGAGGCCGAGGTGATCCCGCTGTGCGCACGGGAGGGCATCTCCCAGATCGTCTGGTCCCCACTAGGACAGGGCGTGCTGACGGGCAAGTACCTTCCGGGAGAGCCGCTGCCGAGCGACTCGCGCGCGGCGAGCGAGGAGATGAGCGCCTTCATCGACCGGCTGCTCGCCCCGCCCGTGCTCGAGGCGGTGCAGCGTCTGCGTCCCGTCGCCGAGGAGGCCGGCCTGACGATGGCCCAGCTCGCGCTCGCCTGGGTTCTGCGCGAGCCGAACGTAGCCTCGGCGATCGTCGGCGCCAGCCGCCCCGAGCAGGTGCATGCCAATGCCTCCGCCTCGGGCATCGAGCTCAGCACCGACACCCTCGCGGCGATCGATGAGGCGCTGGGCGACGTCATCGTGCGCTGACGACGTCGCCCCGTTTACGTCTGATGGGATGTGGCTCAGTCGGCCTTGACGGCCGAGATGTCGACGAGGATCTTGACCTTGTCGCTGACCACGACGTTGCCGGAGCCGAGCGCGGCGTTGAACTTCATCTCGTAGTCCGAGCGATTGATCTGCGCGCTCGCAGAGAGCCCCACGCGGGCGTTGCCCTGCAGGTCGGTCTCGGTGCCCTCGATCTCCGCGCGCAGCGTGATCGGGCGGGTGACGCCGTGGATCGTCAGCTCTCCGTCGACCTGGAGCTCATCCTCGCCGGTGGCGCGGATCGCGGTCGAGCGGAAGTCGATCGTGGGATACGTGGAGACCTCGAAGAAGTCGGCCGAGCGCAGGTGCTCGTCGCGCTGGGGCTCGCGCGTGTCGACGCTCGCGGTCTGCACGGTCCCAGACGCCTTGGCTCCCTCGGGTCCGACCTCGACGGTGCCCTCGAACTCTTTGAACTGGCCCTTCACGGTCGCGATCCCCAGGTGTTTGACCTGGAACTCGACGCTCGAATGAACGGGATCGACCTTCCATGTGCCCGTGGGGAGGGCCGTCTCGGTGGGGGTCGCTACGGCGGTCTGAGACATCAGGACTCCTTTCGTGGCCGGGAGGTAGGCGCCCAGCCAAAGATGATTGTACATGCAACTAGTTTCGTTATAGCAGTCATTGCATGTACAACTACCCGCCGGCACTCGTGCGCTAACGCGACTGCACGACCAGCGTCTGCAGCGCCCGACCCACCGGGCCGTGCTCGTCATGGAGCACGCTTTCGGCCGTTCCTACGCCACCATCCATCAGTACCGTCTTGGCGTCGAGCCCGATCCATTCGCCACGTGGCGCTCGCCACAGGTGGATGGTCAGGTCGGCGTTGATGAACACGTAGCGATCGAAGCGCAGCTCCGCGCTGACGCCGTTGCCGAAGTCGGCGGTGGCGACCAGTCGCAACAGCGGCGTCGCCTCCTCGCCCGGGAGGACCGGCTGGAGCAGGCGCATCCACAATTTGCCGGGACCCAGCGCCCAGGGGTCGGTGAGCCAGCACATCTCCATGCCCGTCGTCGCCAGGCTGGTCGTCTCGGTGTCGTTCAGGGCGAACTTCACGACCTGGCCGTGCTCGCGGCCGGGCAGGGCGGCCACCCGATCGGGTCCCGGCAGGCCTCGGCGCCCGTCCGGGTCGGGCAGACCCTCGGGGACCGCCTGGATGCGCAGTGCGCTTGCCCTGCCGATCAGCTCACGATCCTCCTCCTCCTCCTCCTCCTCCCGGCCCTCTTCGCCGCCGTCGGAGACAGCCCACAGCTCGGCCGCCAGCTCCTGCACGCGTCTGCCGTTGCGCACGATTTCGACCTTCACCTCGAGCTCGGCGAACGGGATCGGCTTGAGGAACTCGAACCCCAGCCGCGCGATCTGAAGCTCCGCTCCCGGTTCGGTGCGTTCGAACGCCCGCGCGATCAGCGCCGCCGGCGCGCCCCCGTGCAGGGCCCGCGG
>JBAUXH010000213.1:0-3945 GCA_049584155.1 Solirubrobacteraceae bacterium | reverse complement strand
TCATCGCGAGGCCGAGCCGGCCACCGGAGCAAGCAGGAGCTCCAGCAGCGCCTTCTGCGCGTGGCGGCGGTTCTCGGCTTGGTCCCAGATGCGCTGGCGCTGGCCGTAGAGGACCTCGGCGGTGATCTCCTCGCCGGGGTGGGCGGGCAGGTCGTGCATCGCGAACGCGCCGGGAGCGGCCGCGTCGAGCAGGTCGTCGTCGAGCTTGTAGGGGGCTAGCGCGGCGCGGCGCTCCTCCGCGGTGGCCTCGTCGCCCATCGAAACCCATACGTCGGCGTAGACCGCCTGCGCGCCCTGCACTGCGGCGCGGGGATCGGTGTGCAGCTCGAGCGTTCCGGTCGCGCCCTCGGGCGTTGGCAGCGGCGCGGCATCATCGAGCGTGTAGCCGGACGGCGAGGCGATCGCTACGTGCATACCGGCGAGCGTGCCGAGCAGCGCGAGCGAGCGGGCGACATTGTTGCCATCCCCGACGTAGGTCACGCGCACACCGTCCAGCGAGCCATACGCCTCGCGCAACGTCAGCAGGTCGGCGAGAGCCTGGCAGGGGTGGTGCAGTGCAGTGAGCATGTTGACGATGGGCACGTTGCTGTAGCGCGCGAACTCTTCGAGCATCGCGTCGGGACCTGTGCGCACCCCGACGGCGTCGACGTGGCGGGAGAGGACATAGGCGGTGTCGCGCAGCGCCTCGCCGCGCGAGAGCTGCAGCTCGTCGGAGCGCAGCACGACGGGATGGCCACCCAGCTCTTGCACACCGACCTCGAACGACAGGCGGGTGCGCGTGGAGGGCTTCTGGAAGATCAGCGCGACGCTGCGCCCGGCGAGTGCCTGCGAGGACAGCGGCGCGGCCTTCAGCTCGAGCGCGCGGTCAAGCAGGGCGTCCAGCTCGGCAGGGGTCAGCTCGGCCCCGGTGAGGAAATGGCGTGGCGACATGGACGAGCCAGTCTAGGCGCAGTCCTCGGATGAGTCTTTCGTGAGCGGCTCAGAGCAGCGACTGATCCGGGCGGCTGTGCCGTTCGTTAGGCTCAGATGCACTGCCCCGAGAAAGGATCGTCCGATGAGAAGAGGTCTGCCCGCTGTCGCGATCGCCTGCTCCGCGCTGCTGTTCGCAGTTGGCTGCGGATCGAGCGAATCGAGTTCAAGCTCTGGCTCGAGCGCGTCCACCGCAAAGACATCCACGACCTCCAGCACCTCGACGTCGGGCGGACTGAAAGCGAACACGACGCCCAAGTACGCTTCCCCGTCCTCCTCCTCACCGATCCAGAGTGGGGTCGTGCCGATCGCCTACCGCAACATCGCGATTGACCCGGACACGCTAAAGGTGAAGGTCGGCAGCACGATCAAGTGGACGAACTACGACTCGGTCGAACACAACGTCACGAGCGAGGGCGGCGTGGCGAAATTCGCCTCGAAAGACTTTGGCGAAGGGGAGACCTACGAAGTCAAGGCGACGAAGCCCGGGATCATTCACTACGAGTGCACGATCCACCCGGCGTCGATGAATGGGACGATCGAAGTCGTGAAGTAGACATTCCGGGGGCATTCCAGCCCGTCTGGACGCATCGCAAAGTGATTGAGCTGGGGACTGCGGTGCATGCACCGCTGTCCGGACGGGCGCATGCGCCCGTCCGCGGGTCTGCGCATGCGCAGACCACGAACGAAAAGAACCTAGAAGTCGGCTAGACCCTCGTCGGGAGTAGAAGCCCTCGCGTAGTGGCGGCGGGGGATGCGTCCGGCGGTGTAAGCCAATCGTCCGGCCTGCACGGCATGGCGCATCGCGTGGGCCATGCGCACGGGGTCCTGCGCGCGGGAGATGGCCGAGGCGGCCATGACGGCGTCGCAGCCGAGCTCCATCGCGAGCGTGGCGTCGGAGGCGGTGCCGACGCCGGCGTCGAGCACGACGGGCACGGAGACGGCCTCGCGGATGAGGGCGATGTTGTAGGGGTTGCGGATGCCCATGCCGCTACCGATCGGCGAGCCGAGCGGCATCACCGCGGAGCAGCCAACGTCAACCAGGCGCCGGGCGAGCACGGGGTCGTCGGTCGTGTAGGGGAGCACGACGAACCCCTCGTCGACGAGCTCCTCGGCGGCGCGCAGCAGCTCGGGCGCGTCGGGCAGCAGCGTGTCCTCGTCGCCGATCACCTCGAGCTTGATCCAGTCGGTGGCGAAGGCTTCGCGGGCGAGCTTGGCTGTGAGCACGGCATCGCGCGCGGTACGGCAGCCGGCGGTGTTCGGCAGCAGCTGCACGCCGGCGTCGGCGAGCACGTCGATCAGCGAGCTCCCGGACTCCGACCCGTCCGGGTGGGCGGGCTCCAATCTCCGCAATGCGACCGTGACCAGTTCGCTGCCGCTCGCGGCGATCGCCTCGGCCATGAGCTCCAGCGAGGGGAACCCGCCGGTGCCGAGCAGCAGGCGCGAGTGCAACGCGCGGCCGGCGATCCTCAGCATGTCCGGTGGCGAGGCGGGCGCGTCGTGCGTTTGGCCGTTGCGGCGCCCCACGCTCGTCGTCGTCAGGTTCGGCTTGCTCGGGTCTGGCACGGGCCTCATCCTCCCTGCATGGCGGTGAGCACCTCCACGCGCGCATCCGCGGGGAGCGCGAACGTCTCCCAGCACGCGCGCGGCAGCACCTCGCCGTCGACCGCCACGGCGACGCCTTTCGCGTCCGCCTCCAGGCCGAGCCGGCGCAGGACCGCGACGACGGTCTCCCCCGAGGGGATCTCCGAGCGCTCTCCGTTGAGGATCATGCGGGGATCCCGGAGAGCGACTCGAGCACGAGCTCGGCGGTGAGGGGGGCGAGCAGGATGCCGTTGCGATAGTGCCCCGTCGCCCAGACGAGCCCGTCCAGCGCGCCGGGGCCGATCACGGGGGCGTTGTCCGGAGTTCCGGGACGCAGTCCGACGGACAGCTCCTCGATGCGCAGCTCGTCGGTCCCGGGGACAAGCTCGTAAGCGTCGCGCAGCAGCCCGTAGACCCCACCGGCCGTGGGGTCCAGCTCGAATCCCTGCTCCTCGACGGTCGCTCCCAGCACGTAGCCGCCGTCGGCGCGCGGCACGAGATAGCCACCCTCGAAGCGAACCACTCTTCTCAGCAGGCCCGGGCCGGACCGATCGCGCAGGCGCAGGATCTGGCCCTTGACCGGGCGCACCGGAACTTGCGCGTGGGGCGGCAGTCCGCCGATCTTGGAAGTCCAAGCACCGGCGGCCAGCACGACCTGCTTGGCGCTCACCCGCTCGTCTCTGCCCAGCTCGAGCCCGGTAACTCGTTCCCCGGAGCCGTCCAGCAGCACCGCCTCGACCGTGACACGCTCGCGGATGCGCACTCCGGCGATCTCGCAGGCGCGCCGCAGCGCCGCCAGCACCAACCGCGGATCGACCGAATGATCGTCGGGGCTCTCGATCGCCAGCCGCACGGTCGGCGCAAGCCCGGGCTCGCGCTCGCGTGCCTCGCTCGCTCGCAACCGCTCGGCGCGCAGACCGAGCGAGTGACGGAACGCGAGCCGGCGCTCGAGCTCGAGCGCCTCGTCCTCGTCGCGGGCAACGACGAGCGTGCCCGTCTTCAACAGCCCCACAGCAGCGCCGGCCGCCTCTTCCAACTCCTCCGCGAACGCCGGCCACATCTCGGCGGAGCGCAACCCCAGCTCCAGCACCCGCCTACCGCTCGTGCCGAACTCGACCTCCGACACCGGCGCGAGCATGCCCGCGGCCACGCGCGAGGTGCCGCCCCCGACATGGTCGCGCTCGAGCAGCGTCACCGACAGGCCTCGCAGGCACGCGCGCCACGCACAGGCGAGCCCGACGATCCCGCCGCCGACGATCGCCACGTCGGTCGATTCGATGCGCTCGGACATGCGCTTGATGCTAGTCCGGTGTCAGACTCAACGGGATGCCCGCCGGCGACCTGCGCAACGATCGCCTCGCCCGCCTGGCTGCCGCGCGGCTGTACCTCGTG
>JBAUXH010000212.1:0-1504 GCA_049584155.1 Solirubrobacteraceae bacterium | reverse complement strand
ACCGCGAGGGAAAGGTGAAAAGAACCCCGGTGAGGGGAGTGAAATAGTACCTGAAACCGTACGCCTACAAGCAGTGGGAGCACTATGTCGTCTTCGGACGAAACGTGTGACCGCGTACCTTTTGCATAATGGGCCTGCGAGTTACGGTCGATGGCAAGGTTAAGCCGCAAGGTGGAGCCGTAGCGAAAGCGAGTCCTAACAGGGCGCTCAGTTGCCAGCCGTAGACCCGAAACCTCAGCGATCTATCCATGGCCAGGTTGAAGGGTTGGGTAACACCGCCTGGAGGACCGAACGCACCACAGTTGAAAATGTGGGCGATGAGCTGTGGATAGGAGTGAAAGGCTAATCAAGCTGGGAGATAGCTGGTTCTCCGCGAAATATATTGAGGTATAGCCTCGGACGAATGCCGCCGGAGGTAGAGCACTGGATGGGCTAGGGGTCCTACCAGATTACCAAACCCAACCAAACTCCGAATGCCGGTGAGTAGTATCCGGGAGTCAGACAGTGCGAGATAAGTTGCATTGTCGAGAGGGAAAGAGCCCAGATCGTCGGCTAAGGTCCCAAAGTCTGACCTAAGTGTCAAAGGATGTGGGAGCGCAGTGACAACCAGGAGGTTGGCTTAGAAGCAGCCATCCTTTAAAGAAAGCGTAATAGCTCACTGGTCAAGCGAACCCGCGCCGAAAATATAACGGGGCTAAAGGTCAGCACCGAAGCCACGGGCTAGTAATAGCGGTAGCGGAGCATTCTCAAGGAGATACAAGCTGGACGGCAACGACCAGTCACGGCCTTGAGAAGAGCTTATGCAGGCATGAGTAGCGATAAACCAGATGAGAAATCTGGTCGCCGTAAGCCCAAGGTTTCCTGGGGAAGGATAATCCTCCCATGGGTTAGGCGGTACCTAAGCCGAGGCCGAAAGGCGTAGGTGATGGATAACAGGTTAATATTCCTGTACTGCGATGGATGACGTTATTGTAAGCGGGGACGGAGTAGGATAGGTCGAGCACGGTACATGGATACGTGTTCAAGCCCGTAGGCTGCTTTGCCAGGACCCGAGAGGGACAAACGGCAAGGCTCAAGGCCGAGAGGTGATGGGGTCCGGCTTCGGCTGGGCAACCCGGTGATTCCACACTTCCGAGAAAAGCCGCGCACAGAGCCACTTTGGTATCCGTACTGCAAACCGACTCAGGTGGGCGGGGTGAATATCCCAAGGCGCGTGAGAGAACCCTGGCTAAGGAACTCGGCAAACTGACACCGTAACTTCGGGAGAAGGTGTGCCTTTCCGCGTGATCCGGTTCGCCCGGAGAGCGTGGGGAGGTCGCAGTGAAATGGGGGTTGTGACTGTTTACTAAAAACACAGCACTCTGCGAAGTCGTAAGACGACGTATAGGGTGTGATGCCTGCCCGGTGCTGGAAGGTTAAGGGGACGCGTCAGCGTAAGCGAAGCGCCGAACCGAAGCCCCAGTAAACGGCGGCCGTAACTATAACGGTCCTAAGGTAGCGAAAT
>JBAUXH010000211.1:0-8627 GCA_049584155.1 Solirubrobacteraceae bacterium | reverse complement strand
AGGCCTCTGGGTTGTAGATATCGGAGTCATTTTGCTTAGCGATTGCGCGCTCCGCATGTCTATTTATTGGTGGGGACTCGGTGCAGTGACCGCAAAGCTGCCACCTACGAAGGCTTTGGAAACGCTTTCGACCCTGACAAGCCCTCCGCTCGTGCCGACGCCTTCATTAGAGAAGTCAGGCTTAAATACTGCCTGGCTGCCGCCGAGTGTCATGCGGGCTGCTTCTGGAATGTAGAGGCAAAGTGTGCCTGGTTCCGCCTCGGGTGCATCCGGCGTGCCGAGACATGCTCCCGTTGCGTCGTGGGGAGTTTCTTCACGCCAATAGTGGACAGTGATAGCCGCAGCATCTGCCACCGACAAAGGAATCGGGAAGCTGATTGGCGCACCCTGAACTTCTTCACCGTTGGCGGCGAACCACCAAGTCCCGGTCTCAGTCGCTTCAGGCGGCAACGTCGCAGTGAAACCGGTGGTGCCGTTCTTGCCGTTGCAAACATTGGTCGAGGTAGCGTTCAGGGTGTACTTCACCCCGGTGACCCCTTCGCCACAGGCCCCGCCCGCAGCGATCGCTTCCCCGGTGACAGACTTGCCATCAACACCCGGGACACCGTTGGAACCGGAGCTTCCCGCATCGCCCTTGGAACCGGCAGCGCCCTGCGCCCCGGCCGGACCCTGCGCTCCCTGAGCACCAGCGGCACCCTGTGCCCCGGGCGCCCCCGCCTTGCCCTGCAGCTGTTTGAGCACGCTCGGGCTGATCTGCTTCGTCGAAGTGATCAGGTACTTCTTGGCGGCATACGCGCCACCGGTCATCGCGAACACGAGCGCGAACGACGCGATCAGAGTCGCGGGACTCACATGGAGCTGTTGACGTAGTGCTGAGAACATGATAGTTACTACCCCTTTCTCCCGGCCCACTGAACGGACCGTGTTGTGGAACGAAGGGGCCCGGCACACGCCGGCACAAACAACGACCCCTCTCCCGTGTTTCGTTTAGTCATCATCAAAACTCGCGTCATCACACACCGCCCGCTCCCGTGCCGGGAGCGCTGGCACTCAACCGCGACGCGACCCTCACACCCAACGGCGTCAAACTCCAAGCATTGGGCTCACCCTTCATATGCCCCACACCCGTGTTCGCCGTCAGACCCAGACGCTGCAAACGCGCCAACAACTTCGAGACCTGCCCCTGATCGAAAATCCCCGCCCTTTCACCCACCACACGATTGCTCGCACCAGGATGCTTGGCGATACCGTCCAGCACGAGCGCTGTCCGATACGTCAGGCGCATCGGAACCTCCTCGAACAGGTCGGGCTCCACGACCGCACCATGAGCCCGCTCCCGCGTCGCGCGCTCACTGAGCGGCAGCGGCGGCAAAGAACGCTCCTGCTCTAAGCGCGCCGCACCCGGACCCAAATACGGAAGGACGATCAAGCTCATCAACTCACCCACGAGATCCCGCAACGCTCCACGCTGCTGCTTCGCGATCAAGCGCGCGTGGACGATCGCGAACGCCGCACCGACCAAACCCTCAGCGGTAAGCGTGGTGCATTCCCCTCGCGACCCCGCGCGGCTCTCCCCACGACCCTCATCCAGAACCCGAGCCAAACCAGCAAGAACACCCTCACGCCACGCCAACACCCTTGGCCCGCCCTGCAAAGCGTCTACGACACACACCCGCGCAAGCACAGGCTCGCGATCGAAGAACGACAAGATCGCAAGCAACCCCCCACGCACACGATCACGCCACACCAACCCACCAAGATCCGCCGCGACGATCTCACCCGAGACCCGCTCGACGACATCCTCCAAGACCGCAAACAGGCAATCCTCGCGATTGGTGAACAGGTCATAGAACGTCCGCCGCGACACCCGCGCACGCGCAGTGATATGCGCAACCGACGCACCCGCATAACCCAACTCCCCGATCGTCACCGCGGCCGCACCCAACAACCGCGCACGCTGCATCTCCGCGACCTGATACCGCGCGGACACACCACCACCGGACGAGGAACGCATCTTCAACGCGTTGCGACGCACCCCAACCTTCTTCGGCGCCGACACCCCCACCGAGCCCGAACCACGCCTGGCAGCCATCAGAACGCCCTCCCCACGAGAGGGCTCGTAAACCAGCGAGAATCGCCGGCTAGAAGAGGGGCGCTACCGGGACAAGAGAGAGAGAGAGAGAGAGAGAGATGTGTCAGCGCTGCTGACGCATCTACCTACGGCCCCATCCGGGCACGCAAAGACTCCCAGCACGTCTGTCCCCAAAGAAAACACGCGAAAACAACCCCTCATCTTGCGATCTGGCCCCTCTCCCAAGAGTCCACCTGCAAAAGCGCTTGAAAATCGATCCAGAGACGACCGACCCAAACCCGATCTATGACGACCTCCCACGATGGAAAGTCATGAACGGAACAGAACATAGCGTCAACCACCACGCTTGTCAAGAGGGAACCCAAACAGCAAACACACACATGTCCCGAGCATCACGAAGCGACTGGACCCGACTGATCGGCAGAATCTGGACCGTCGTGGCTATATGACGGTGCCCCAGTCGGTAAGGCGGCCCGATTTGGTTGCATGTCCTATTCCGGATCGGTCGGGTAGGCTGCTCCGATATGGTCGGATATAGGCATGGCTAGCAAGCCGTCCTGATCCATTGCGCCGACGCAGACAGTGCGCTGCGCAAGACGCCGCTATGCGGTAGAGTTGAGTCCATGAGCGTCACTCCCCGCAAGACCCTGCTGGAGCCCGGCCACGAGGCCGAGTGGGCCGAGCTCAACCGTGAGAAGCGCCGTGCGCTGACGCCGTCACCCGACACTCCGATTGGTGAGCTGCTGCGACGTGGGCAGCACCTCTCGGCACAAGCGGCGGGTCTGGTGCGAGCCGTCGAGCGCACCGATGGACATACGCGACCCTGAGCTCGACGTCGCCGTTGCCGCGATGGTCGCCGCGAACGCTCGCTTCGTCGTGATCGGCGGCTTCGCCGTCATCGCCAACCGCTTCATCCGCGCCACAGAGGACATTGACTTCCTGGCCCCCGACGACCCCGACAACGATCGGCGCGTCCTGGCCGCTCTCGTCGAGCTCGGCGGCGTACGGTTTCGCGACGAGGCGCCGCTCGTTGACGGGCACCTGGTGGGCAAGGAGCACCTGCGCACGAAGACCCGCGCCGGAGTAATCGACATTCTGCGCGGCGGCTTGCCACCGCTCGACTACGACACGGTCGAGAAACGCGCGAGGCGCGCCGACTACGGGGGGGTCGAGTTCCTGGTCGCCGGCTTGGACAGCATCGTCGGCTTCAAGCGCCTTGCCGATCGCCCCCGCGATCGAAATGACCTGATTGGTCTGGAGGAAATCCACGGCGAGCTTCCGATCGAGCCGATCCCGGGACTCGACACAGACACATAGGCGCGGACTGGGATTCCCCGTCCGCGGAGTCCTTACTCACTACCCGTCGCCTTCTTGGCCTTCTTGAGCGGCCCGTATGTCGGTCCGATATCGACAGAACCGCCCTACGACGACGTCGCGTCTTCGCGGACCTTGTCGGTCGTGGTGTCCATCCACTCCGCCAGGAACGAACTGCAGGCGTCGGCTTCCAGGGGCCGGGCGAAGAGGAAGCCCTGCCCGCTGTCGCAGTGCTCGTCGCGCAAGAGTGAGAGCTCGCATGACTGCTCGATGCCCTCGGCCAGGGTCTCGATTGCGAGGGACTTGCCGAGCTGCACAAGCGTACGGATCAGCGCCTCGCCTTCGGGGTCCTGGCCCATACTGGAGATGAAGGAGCGGTCGATCTTCAGGGCATCTACCGGGAAGCGCTGCAGGTAGGCCAGCGAGGAGTAGCCGGTACCGAAGTCATCGATCGCGATGCGTACTCCGAGCGCCTTGGCCTGGATCAATCGCTCCGCGGTCTCCTCGGTGTTGCTCATCAGCGTGGTCTCGGTGATCTCGAGCGTCAGGGCGCTTGGATCGAGACCGCTGCGCTCGAGTGCGTCGGCGACCACGGACACGAACCCGTCGGCGTCGAGCTGGCGCGTGGAGACGTTCACGGCGATACCGACCTCAAAGCCCGCCTCGCGCCAAGCCGCGCCCTGACGGCAGGCCTCCGCGAGTACCCACGTCCCGATCTGGACGATCAGGCCCGTCTCCTCCAGCAGGGGGATGAAGTCATCGGGCTGCACGATCCCGCGCGTGGGACTAGACCAGCGAATCAGCGCCTCCATCCCCGTGGGGCTCATGCGCTGCAGGTCGAACGTGGGCTGGTAGACGAGGAAGAACTCGTCGCGCTCGAAGGCCATGCGCAGGTCCATCTCCAGTTCCATACGCGACTGGATCGCGTCCTGCATGCCGGTCTCGAACACGACATAGCGATTCTTGCCCGACCACTTCGCGCGATACATCGCGATGTCCGCGTCGCGCAGGAGATCTTCCGCGCAGCCACGGTCGCCCGTGGCGATGCCGACGCTCGCGGTGACCATCAAACGGTGCTCGGCGCCTGATAGCTCAAACGGCTGCGTGAGCGCGTCAAGCAATCGCTCGGCGATCAGCTCGGGACCGGCGTCCAGGGACATACCTTCGGCGACGATCACGAACTCATCCCCGCCGAGGCGTCCTAGCGCGTCGATGTCACGCACCACGACCTGCAACCGTGCGCACACCGCGCGCAGCAGTTCGTCTCCCGCACCATGGCCCAGCGTGTCATTGATCGACTTGAAGTTGTCCAGATCGATGAACAGGGCAGCCACGGGAGCATGGCTGCGACGCGCGCGCACCAGCATCTGCTCGACCCGGTCGAGGATCAGCGTGCGGTTGGGCAGACCGGTCAACGGGTCGTGCGTCGCCAAAAACGCCAACTCCTCTTGACGGCGCGAAAGCTCTTCATGCGCCCGCTTACGCTCATCCTCGAAGGACTGACACATGCGCACGAGCGTCACATCGAGGCTGCGCTGCAACATACCCAGCGCCCCCGCGAGGACCTCCGGCCCCAGCTGCAGCTGCGCACTCGCCTCGCGTACCAAATCTTCAGCGGCGTCGCGCCAGCGCAGACAGCGCTTGGTCACCTCGTTCAGCGGCGCCGCGCGCTGCGCCGCGAGTTGACCGAAAATGCTCCACGACTCCTGACCCACCTCGCGCGCCGCGCCCGCACCCTCGCCCTCCATCCAGCGCGCCACCGCGATCGTGGAGACCGCTCCGACGCGCGCGAAACTATCTTCGACGACCTCGTCCAAAACCACCCCCGAGCGCTCCGAACGAGTCAGCATCCCAGTGACGACATCGTCTGTGCGCGCGTGCAGTGCCTGACCAAGGCGTTGCAGACCCTGCTCATATTCGGAACCGCCACCGGCGAGCCCCGATTCCCCATATTGACCCTGCATAATCGGACAGATCGGCCAACGAATGAAGATACTTGAGGTTTGCAGCGTGAGATAGACCCTCTGTTTGGATCTGTCGAGTAGATGAATTGCCGCGTGGACAGAATCCTCCGGCTCACACGGCACGACGCGACTCTGTACGAACCGTCAAGCAGCCGCTGGACACGCGACCTTCTATACGTCGCCTCAGCGCCGTGAGAAGCGGGCGCGCAGGCGCTGCATGGCGATCATGCCGCGCTCGGCGCGACTGCCCGCGGGCGGCACGAGGCCGAGCTGGCGGGCGAAGTCGTTCATGTCGTAGTAGGCGCGGTAGACGGCGATGCGACCGTCGCGCATCGTCCACTGATCGACGCCGTCGACGCTGATCTTGCGCCCCGTGGCGGCGAAGCCTGGCGGATCGATCGGCCCGCTGTTGGTGCCCTGCATGTGCCACGCCCACAGGACCACGTCACCGCTTGCGGCGATCGCGGACGGGTCGGGCTGGCTGAAGCTCAGATCGGGGAACGCGATGAAGCTCGAACGCATGAACTCCTGCACCGCCGGGATGCCGCGTGCGGGTTCGGGCAGCGCGGGATCGGTCCAGACGATGTCCTCGGTCAACAGCCCGGCCAGCGCATCGGTGTCACGCTCGTTCCAAGCAGCCTCGTAGCGCTCGATAAACTCGCGCAGCTCGGGCGCGATGCCGGCAGAGGACTCGCTTACGTGCATGCGCCGACGATACTCCGCTCGGGCCGCGGGCGCATTGCGACCGGCTGCAAGCGCCGCGCGAGCCCGTGCCGTCCCGCTACAGCCGCTCGACGAGCATCGCCATGCCCATGCCGCCGGCGACGCACATCGACTCGATGCCGTAGGTGGCGTCGAGCGTCTGCAGGTCGTTGAGCAGCGTGGTCATGATGCGCGCGCCGGTCATGCCGAAGGGGTGGCCGAGGGCGATGGCGCCGCCGAAGGGATTGAGCTTCTCCCGGTCGAGGCCCAGCTCTTCGATGCAGGGCACGATCTGCGCGGCGAAGGCCTCGTTGATCTCGACCACGTCGATGTCCTCGATCTTCATGCCGGTCTGCGCGAGCAGTTTCTGAATCGCTGGGATCGGGCCTAGGCCCATCACCTCGGGGCGGATCGCGGCGACGGTCGAGGCGATGATGCGCGCTTTGGGCTTGAGGCCGAGCTCGCCAGCCTTCTCCTCGCTCATGATCAAGAGCGCCGCGGCGCCGTCGTTGAGCGGGCAGGAGTTGCCGGCGGTTACCGAGCCGTCCTCTTTGAAGACGGGCTTCAGCGCGGCCAGGCGCTCCATCGTCGTGCCCGGGCGTGGGCCGTCGTCCTTGCTGACGAGCGTCTCGGGCACGTCGATCTCGTTGCCCTCCTTGTCGAGGTCTTTGTGCGCCGGCACGGTGACGGGCACGATCTCTGAGTCGAAGTGCCCGGACTCGACGGCGGCCACGGCGCGGGTCTGGGAGATGAGCGCCCACTCGTCCTGGGCCTCGCGGCTGACGTTGCAGCGCTCGGCGACGTTCTCGGCGGTCATGCCCATCGGGATGTAGACGTTGTAGGCCGAGCCCTCGGAGCCGTCGACGGCATGGTTGAACTCGAACTGGCTGCCGCGGCCGGTGCGCGAGACGGCCTCGACGCCGGCGGCGATATAGGTATCGCCCTCGCCGGCCTTGATCGCGTGGAAGGCCATGCGCGTGGTCTGCAGCGAGGAGGCGCAGAAGCGGTTGACGGTGCAGGCCGGCACGTGATGGTCGATGCCCGCCAGCAGCGAGGCGATGCGCCCGATGTTGTAGCCGGACTCGCCCTCGCCGTAGCCGCAGCCCATCATGATGTCGCCGATCGAGGTCTGCTCCAGGGCAGGGTTGCGCTCGATCAGGGCCTTCAGCGGGATCGCCGCGAGGTCGTCGGCGCGGACGGTCTTGAGCGAGCCCTTGACGGCGCGTCCGATGGGCGTGCGAATGGCGTCGACGATCACTGCCTCTGGCATCTGACGATTTCTCCTGGAGTCGAGGGGGAAGGTTGCGAGACGCGGGCCATCCTATGTGACAGGACGCAGACGAGTGTGTGGCAATGCGCACACGGGTATCCTCCACGCCCTGACATTCGCAGCGCCGATTTGACGGTATCCGGCACCCCTGCGAAGACGGCGTTGTTAGAGATCTAGGCGACTGACGCCCAACTCATCGAAGCCCACGTGGTGCGCGAGCTCGTGGCGGACCGTGCGCACGACCTGGTCGCGCAGCAGCTCGGGCGAGTGCCCGAAGTCGCGGCGCAGCGTGTCTCTGAAGATGACGATGCGGTCGTGTGTGTCGTCGCGGCGAGACTGCCCGCCCTGATACAGCCCATATGCACCCCGGCGCCGACCGCCGTCGGAGATCACGACCGCGACGTGGGCAAGCGCGTTACGCAGCAGGTCGGGCAGGTCGTCGAGGGCGTCACGCACAAGCTCCTCGAAGTCCTCGTCGTTGAGGGGGTCGAGCTCGAGGAACTCGAGTTCGTCGGGGTCGACCGCGAGCCCTTCGCGCGCGAGCTCCTCCGAGCGCAGCACGATCTGATCGAACTCGGCCTCGGACTCGGGGTCGCGCCAGCCCCCGAGACGCACGGCGACGAAGGCCGCGCCGCCGAGCAGGATGGCGACGATAACGATCCCGATCGCGACGTCCTCGACCGCCCGCACGGCGCCAACCGTGCTGAACCCCTGCCCCACCACGATTACGATCAGGCCGAGCGACATGGCGATGAGCGCCGCGAAGCCCGCGCGGCGCAGCTGACCGGAGGCGCGCTGTCGTGAGAAGAACGACCGGCGACGCACCGAGCCCGTCCTCTACTTGAGCGTGCGGGCGATCACGAGCCGCTGGATCTCGTTCGTGCCCTCGTAGATCTGTGTGATCTTGGCGTCTCTCATCATGCGCTCCACCGGGTACTCCTTCACATAACCGTAGCCGCCCAGCACCTGCACCGCCTCGATCGTCACCGCCATCGCGGTATCCGAGCAGAAGACCTTGGCCATCGAGGAGTACTTTCCCCGCTCAGGATCGCCACGATCGGCCAGCGCGCAGGCCTTATACAGCAGCTCGCGCGCGGCGGCCGTGCGTGTTTCCATGTCGGCCAACTTGAACTGGATCGCCTGCAGCTCGATGATCGGCTGGCCGAACTGGACGCGCTCGCGCGCGTAGGCGACGGCGTAGTCGGTCGCGCCCTGCGCGATCCCCACGGCCTGCGCGGCGGCGCCCAGGCGCGTCTGCTGCAAGGTGCCCAACGCGACCGAGAGC
>JBAUXH010000210.1:0-10110 GCA_049584155.1 Solirubrobacteraceae bacterium | reverse complement strand
ACCTCGGCCAGCAGATCGGGCAGGCCGGGGACGATCGGCTGCGCCAGCTCGCCGCGCTGTGCCGCGAGCGCCAGCACCTCTCGCGCGGCGTAGCCGTAGCGACCGGCCAGCGCCGCGTAGGACTCCTCGGGCACACCCTCCACGCGCGGGAGATCCTCTACGGCGACCCCCTGTCCGAGCGGGATCTCGTGCGTGCGACAGGGTGCCTCGCGGGCATCGCGCTCGACGAGCCGATCGACCGTCAGCTTGGCCATCCGCCGCCACGTCGTGAGCTTGCCCCCGGTAATCGTGAGCATCCCCGAGGATGCCTCATACAGCTCGGCCTTGCGCGAGATGTCCACCGACTTCTTCGGGTCGCCGCTGGAGATCAGCGGTCGCACACCCGCGTATGCGCCCGCGAGATCCTCCGCGCCGAAGGTCATCCCGAAGAACGCGCTGATCGCGCTCAGCAGATAGTCGACGTCCTCGCCGGACGGGCGCACGTGGTCGAGTTCGCCCTCGTAGTCGAGGTCGGTCGTGCCCACGAGCGTGCGCCCCAGCCAAGGCAGCGCGAAGATCGTGCGCCCCCCGTCCGCCGGCACGATCGCCCCGCCGACGAGCGGCAAGTCCTCGTGGCGTAGCAGGATATGGGTGCCGCGGCTCGGGCGGATGCGCGGTAGCTCGGACTCCTCGATCAGCCGATCGGCCCATACGCCCGTCGCGTTGACGACGTTCGCCGCGCGAATCTCGAACTCCTCGCCACTCTCACGATCCAGCGCACGCACGCCGCACGCGCCCCCCTCGCGCTCGAGCAGGCTGGTGGCATCCACACGATTCGCGCAGACGGCGCCGAAACGCTCGGCCTCACCGAGGACGGTCAGAACAAGACGAACGTCATCGGTCTGGCAGTCGTAGAACAGGTATCCACTCGTCGGCTCGCGTGCGGCCAGCGCCGGCAGCAGCTCGAGCACTTCCTCGCCAGAGATCGTGCGGTGACGCTCAGGGCTCCACGACTCGCCTGTCTCGGACTGCGCCGGCAAAGCCGGCGTTTGGGACTCGGCCTCCGCCGTGGACGCGCTCTGGGCGCGCTCCGCGCGACCTCGCCGGGAACGGCGCGAGCGCAGGCGATCGCGGTCGACGGACATCGCGTCATACAGGTTCAACCCCACCCCCATCAGCCGGTCCGGGCGCGCGCCGTCGAAGGCCGGCACGACCAACGGCAGCGGGTGCACGAGGTGCGGCGCGAGCGCGACCATCAGCTGGCGCTCCAGCAGCGCCTCGCGCACTAGCGCCAGATCGAAGTTCTGCAGGTAACGCAGCCCACCGTGCACCAGCTTGCTGGAGCGGCTGGAGGTCCCGGAGGCGAAATCGGCGCGCTCGACCAGGGCCACGCTGTAACCGCGCGTGGCCGCATCGAGCGCGACGCCCGCCCCGGTGATGCCGCCGCCGACCACTACGAGGTCGAACTCGTGCTCGGCGAGGGCCCTCAGGGCCTGGGCGCGCGGGATCACGCATCGCAGTCTGGCAGAGCCACAGGCGCTCGCCAGCATGAATCGCGGATCGTCTTAGCGGCGAACGTGGCGCTTGTGCTTGTGTCCCGGCCGCCGCACCGCGACCTTCGCGCGATGGCCGATGCCGAAGGCCAGGTAGTGTGCGATCGCGGGGTCGGCGATGCGCGTGTAGACGCCAGCGAAGCCCGGCTGGGCGCAGCCGTTGCCGAAGTCGACGAGCCCGACGAGCACGTAGTCCGCGGGGGGATGGGCGGGACTGTCGCGGTCGACCACGAGCGGTCCGCCGCTGTCGCCATAGCAGGAGTCCGCGCGTGGTCTGGAACTTCCGGCGCAGAGCATGCGCGGGGTGATCGTCTGTTCGATCGCCGCATATTGTTCCTGGCAGAGCGATTCGGAGACGAGCGGCACGGTGTTCGCGCGCAACGCGCCCGGATAGTGAGGAGCGCCGGATGGCGCCGGGTTCGTATCCCCCCAACCACTGACGGTGGCAAGCGCTGCGGGCGTGGAGGTCGATTCGCCGTAACGCGCGGCGGCGGCCGTGTCGACCGCCAGCGGTGCGATCGCGCCGGCGCCGTTGACGCCCGGGGCACTCGCACCAGACCACAGCGGATGCGCGAGCGTGACCACGCCGACGTCATAGTCGTTGCTATACGGGTTGTAGTAGGGGTCGACCGACACGCTCGCGGCCGTCTCGCGGACGCTGCCGGGGTCGGGGCGATCGAGTCGTGTGGAGCCCGCGAGCACCGCGACTTCACGAGAGACGCTTCCCCGGCCGTGGCCCCCACCCGCGAGGCAATGCGCCGCGGTGATCACGTGGGTGGCGTCGACGATCACCCCGCCACAGAAAAACCCCGCCATCGGAGAGCCGGCCGCGGGGTTGTACAGGGCGACCTGGAACGGGAAGCGCGAGATCGGGACGTTCCCACCGCCGATGACGCTCGTGTGAGCGCGCGGTGAGCGCCTGGCGAGCGCCTGTGCGGTGAGAGTGACCGACCCCCATGCAACCACTCCCGCCGCCGCTCCGATCGAGAGGGCGAGCCAAGCATAGGAGTAGCACCGACTTCGGCGGCCGGCCACTGACACAGCAACCCCCCTCCTCCACACGCTGGAGTCGCGAGCTAGACGCTGTCCCTCTCCTGTCAGTTGACGGTAGAGTACGGCCGACTTTTATACAAGCCCTTTGCTTACCCAAACCATTGTGCGCTGGGTACAAACTTCCGCTCAACCGTCGGCCACGCGGGCCTAGGGCACCGAGCACCGATTTCTTGACAGCAGGTGTTTCCGGCACGGAGCTGTTGCAGCGCGGACCGTCCCGGCGCAGAGCCGCTCCAGCGCGGAGCCCGTTCCGGCGCGGACCGTCCCAGCGCGGAGCCCGTTCCGGCGCAGAGCCGGAGGCCGTCAGAGCTGGGCGAGCTCCGCGGTGATCTCGCTCACCGCGGACTTGGCGTCGCCGAAGAGCATCGAGGTCTTCGGGTCGAAGTAGAGCTCGTTCTCGATGCCCGCGAACCCGGGGTTCATCGAGCGCTTGATCACGATCACCGAACGGCTGTCGGCGACCTCGAGGATCGGCATGCCGTAGATCGGCGAGGAGGGCGTGTTCTTCGCGGCCGGGTTGGTGACGTCGTTGGCCCCGATCACGAGCGAGACATCGGTGCGCGCAAACTCGGGGTTGGCGTCGTCCATCTCCTTGAGCTGGTCATATGGGACGTCGGCCTCGGCCAGCAGCACGTTCATGTGCCCGGGCATGCGGCCTGCCACGGGGTGGATCGCGTAGCTGACGTCAACCTGGCGTGCCTCGAGCTCCTTGGTCAGCTCGCGCACCGCGTGCTGGGCCTGGGCGACCGCCATGCCATAGCCGGGTACGACCACCACGCGGCTCGCGTAGGCCAGCTGAATCGCGGCGTCGGCGGCGCTCGTCGATTTGACCGTACCCGCGTGCTCGCCCGCACCTTCGGCGCCCTCCACGGCACCGCCGCCACCGAACCCGCCAGCGATAATCGCGGGAATCGAGCGGTTCATCGCCGTCGCCATCAGGTTCGTCAGGATCGTTCCCGAGGCGCCGACGATCATGCCGGCGACGATCAGCGCAGGGTTGTTCAGCGCCATTCCGGTGGCGGCCGCGGACAGTCCGGTGAAGGCGTTCAGCAGCGAAATCACGACCGGCATGTCCGCGCCACCGATCGGCAGCACGACGGCGTTGCCGAGCAGCGCGGCGACGATCAGCATGCCGATGAACAAGAGTTCGGAGTGCGCGCCGGCGATCAGATCGACACCGGCCGCGAGCGCGAGCACGAGCAACACCAGGTTGACCGCCTGTTGAGCAGAGCCGAACGAGATCGGACGACCGGGGATGATTTCTTGGAGCTTGCCGAACGCGATGTTCGAGCCCCAGAAGGAAATCGAGCCGACGATCGCCGCGAACACCGAGAAGATCGCCACATACGTGGGCACGCCGCCGACCTGGATCGAGGCGCCCGTCTGCAATACCAGACCATGGGGCAATTCGGCGCCCAGATGGACCGTATGAGAGCCGTAGGTGGAGCCCGAGTGGCGAAACTCGACCCAGGCGATCAGCGCGACCGCGCCACCGCCGACGCCATTGAACAGCGCGACCATCTGCGGCATCGCGGTCATCTTCACCTGGCGTGCCGCGGGCACGCCGACCGCCACACCCAGCGCGATACCGAGCGCGATCAGCCCCCAGTTGCCCTCGCCGGGATTCAGCAGCGTCGCGACCACAGCGATCGCCATCCCGACCGCCGCTATGCGGTTGCCCCGCACGGCCGTCGTCGGCCCCGCCAGGCCGCGCAGGCCCTGGATGAACAGGGCGAAGGCGATGATGTAGAGGACGTAGATGAAGTCTTCGCTCTGCAGCACCGAGGTGGCGAGCGTCGTCGGGGCGATCACGAACGTCCCCCCTTCTGCCCGTCACCGGAGCCGCCGGCCTCCCCGCCATCGCCCTGCGGGTCTTTGGCCGACTTGGGCTTTGACTTGAACATCTCGAGCATGCGGTCGGTCACGAGAAAGCCGCCGATGACGTTGATCGTGCCGAAGGCGACCGCGATCACGAGCAGCGCCTTGCTGAAGGCGTCAAGCCCTGCGAGGCCAAACAGCAAGAGGCCACCGAGCAGCACGATTCCATGGATCGCGTTCGTGCCCGACATCAGCGGCGTGTGCAGCGTGTTCGGGACCTTCGAGATGACCACGAACCCGATGAAGCCGGCGAGCACGAGGATCGCGAGGTTGGTCGTGAGCGTGCTCGCGAGAATCATGCGTTGGCCTCCACCGCCGCCTTGGCCCCTGGGTGGACGATCTCGCCGTCGCGCACGATGCACGCGCCGGCGACGATCTCGTCGTCGAAATCGAGGTGCAGCGCGCCGTCCTCGCCGACGAATAGCTCCAGTAGCGCGAGCACGTTGCGCGCGAACAGCTGCGAGGCGTGCTCGGGCATGCGCGCGGGCAGGTTCAGGGGCGAGACGATCTTGACGTCGTGCTTGACCGCCGTCTGTCCCGGCTCGGTCAGCTCGCAGTTGCCGCCGGACTCGCCCGCGAGATCGACGATCACCGACCCGGGCTTCATGCCACGGACGGCCTCCTCGGTGACGAGCTTCGGCGCCGGGCGGCCCGGGACGAGCGCGGTCGTGATGACCACGTCAAAGCCCTTGATCGCGTCGGTGAGCGCCTGCTGCTGGGCGGCGCGCTCCTCGTCGGTCAGCTCGCGTGCGTAGCCGCCCTCACCGCTGGCCTCCAGGCCAAGGTCGAGCCATTGCGCGCCGAGCGACTGCACCTGCTCGGCGACCTCTGGGCGCACGTCATAGCCGGTCGTGCGCGCGCCTAGGCGCTTGGCCGTGGCCAACGCCTGCAACCCGGCGACGCCCGCGCCGAGCACGAGCACCTTGGCCGGCGGGATCGTGCCAGCGGCGGTCATCAGCATCGGGTAGAAGCGGCCCATCTTCTCGGCGCCTAGCAGCGCCGCCTCATAGCCGGAGACATTGCTCTGCGAGGAGAGCGCGTCCATCGACTGTGCGCGCGATATCCGCGGGATCGCCTCCATCGCGAACGCCGTCGCGTGCGCGTCGGAGAGCGCTCGCGTCGTGCGCGGGCTCGTCAGGGGCGCAAGGAAGCCGACGAGGATCGAGCCCGAGCCCAGGCCGCGGACTTCCTCGGGGTCGGGTGGGGCGATCTTGACGACCACGTCAGCGCTCCACACCGCGGCGGCATCACCCGTGAGCTCGGCACCGGCCTCGGCGAAGGCGGCGTCAGGCAGCAGCGCATCGGCGCCCGCGCCGTTCTGCACGACGACGTCGAGGCCCTTGGCCTTGAGCTTGGCAACCACCTCCGGCACGAGCGCGACGCGATGCTCGCCGGCGGCGGTCTCAGTCGGGACTCCGATCCGCATGTGAGGTCCGAGAACGTATCCGATCGGCCCGACGACGGGCAGTCAGACCGCCATCTGCGAGACTCGGACCGTGACCTGAAGGCACAACACTGCGAGTCCAGGACGGTAGGCTCAGGCCAGCTATGACGGTCAACCTGACGCGGATATACACGAAGCTCGGCGACTCGGGCGAGACCCATCTCGGCGACATGAGCCGTGTCTCCAAGGTGCACCCGCGCGTGGAGGCGTACGGCACCGTGGATGAGCTCAACGCCACGCTCGGCGTGGCGCTGCTGCAGCCGGACCTGCCGGAGAAGGTGGCCGGCTGGCTGCAACGCGTGCAGAACGACCTGCTCGACCTTGGCGCCGACCTGTCGGTACCAGGTGCGGACCCGGACGGGGGTGGCGCATCGGCGAGCACCGACCGTCCGCGACTGCGCGTGACGGTCCAATACACCGAGTGGCTGGAGGGCGCCTGCGACGAGGTCAATGCGACGCTTGCACCACTGCGCTCGTTCGTGATCCCCGGCGGGACGCCCGCCAGCGCGCAGCTGCACGTATGTCGCACCGTGTGCCGCCGCGCCGAGCGACGGGCAATCGCCGTCGGAGATGAGAGCAACCCGGAGGTGGTGCGCTATCTGAACAGATTGTCAGACCTGCTGTTCATCCTCGCGCGCTCAGTAAACGAGGGATCGGAGCCGCTATGGGACCCTGGGGCCCACGGCTCTGACGCGCCGTCCGGGCGTGCGTGACACCGAGCGTGCGTCGTAGGCGCGCAGGCAGGCGACGGCCAGCGCCACCCATAGTGTGCCGACCAGATAGCCGCCGAAGACATCACTCGGCAAATGCCAGGCAAGCACCAGCAGCGAGAATCCGACGCCAGCCACGAACATCGCACCCAGTACGACTGTGGTGAGGCGCAAGCGCGATGGGACCACGAGCACCGCGCACAGCGCGAGCGCCGTCGCCGCTGTCGCGTGACCGCTCGGCCACGAGGCGGCCTTGACCCAATCGCTGTCGCTGCCTATCCACGCGTGCGGATGCGCCAACAGCGGCTTGAGCAACTCCGCGGTCAGGGGCGCCAGACCGAGAACGAGCGCCACGGCGAGCGCGAGCCGTGGGCGCCGACGTCTGAGTGCAACAGCTACAAGCATGAGCCCCCAGAGCGTGTAAAGCAACGGATCGAGCAGGTCCAGCAGGGCATTCGCCACGTCGTCCAGCCGTGGGCCGCCGAGCAGGGTGAAGTCGTGCAGCGCCACCGCATCTTTTACGTGAGTCGCCGGGACCAGCGCAGCCACGACCCACGTCAACGCGAGCCCGACCACGCATACCCCGGCGATACACAGAGGGAGGGCGACATTCGAGCGCACCGTGCCACCGCGACGGTGCCCGGGCGCGCGGGCGGCGGACATATATACCGTGGACATGCTCCCCACAGGGTAGGCGGACCGGTAAAGGCCGGCTGAATGGCCTATTTCAGCCGACGGGGAACGTCCTGCCCGCGAGCGCGATCAGCGCTTGGGCGGTAACCCATACGGGCGTCTGCGCGCCGGTGCGGGAGTAGCGGATGCTGCCGTCAGAGCCGCGCAGGCTTTCGAGGAAGCCGATCGGAGTACGACTGCCGCGGCGGCGCACCGCGCCTGGGTTATAACCGGCGGCGATCAGACCCTGGATCGCCCAGGCTGTGGACTGGGCGTTGGATGGACCACCGTACTGCTGGGGAAAGCCGCCGTCGGGGCCCTGAGAACGAACCAGATACCCCGCCGCGGCGGCGAGGATGTGCTTGTTGTGAGCGCCCGCGTCGGCGAGCGCCTGCAGCGCCGCGCCGGTGTCATCGACATCGCTGGAGGAGCCGCGATAGCCGAAGGCGAAGCCGCCGTCGGAGTTCTGCTGGCGCTCGATCCAACCGGCCGCCTGATGGATCGCGCTAAAGCCGGGGGAATGGCCGATCGCGCGCAGCGCAAAGATCGCGAACGCCGTGAGGTTGACCTGGTGCGCGAACGAATCGTCGCTCGCACGAGCGTGCAGCACTTCGGCGACGAGATTGCGTCCCGCGAACGAGTAGGCGGAGGCGCCGCATGCGCGCGCGGCGAGGATCGTGCGCTCGGCGTCGCCGAGCCCCTGCAAGGTTGGTGCCTGGGCGCGCAGCGAATCGAGCACCGACCGTCCCGCACGGCGCACGCTCGCGGGGTTACGTCCGGCGGCGGCGAGGCCCATCGCCGCCCAAGCGGTATATAGCTCGCTGGAGCCCTGTCCGCGCGCGCCGCCGAAGCCACCGTCGGCGTTCTGGGCGGAGGTTAGGAAGGAGAGCTCGGGAGCGAGCGCAGAGGCGGCATGCGCGTCAACCGTGACAGCACCGGCTGCGGCCGGGCGTATCGCCGGTCCACTCAAGCCGAGCGAGGCGAGGACGATCGCAAGGATCGCCGATCCCCTAACCCCTCTGCTCGCGAGCCCAGCGTCGGGCGGCCCAACCGCGGACATCGCCGGTGCGCCCGGCGGGGGTGGGTGGGGTTCCCAGCTCACGGTCATACGCGCTCGTGTACGCGAGAGCAGGCGCGCGAGCTCGGGACCGAAGGCGAGCGCGAACAGCAGCGTGGCGAACATGTCGGTGAGATCGAATGGCAGCGAGGTACCGGCGATGGCCAGGAACGCCGCCGGGGTGTGGGCGCCGGCGAGGGTGAAGGTGTAGAGGTTCATGATCTCCTTGGCCATGAGCGCGGCCACGGCGCAAGCGAGCGCGAGCGGGACGCGGCCGATCCGTCGGTGGGTAAGAGCTCCGAGCGCGGCGCCGGCGAGACCGACGAGGCCCCAGGCGACCATCTGCCAGGGCGTGTAGGGGCCCTGGCCGAGCATGATGTTCGAGGCCAGCATGCCGATCGCACCGACGGTGAAGCCGGGCAGCGGCCCGAGGGCGTATCCGACGACGAACGCGATCGCCGTGATCGGCTTGACGTCCGGCAGCGCGACGAACGCATCGCGTCCGAGCGCGGCGACGGCCGCGAGCGTGGCCACGACCGCGACCATACGCGCCGAGGGTCGGCGGCGCTCATACGCGATCCAGCCGGCGAGGAGGATCAGCCCGACGATCAGCGAGGAGGCGAGCAGCCAACTCATCGCGTGAGGCCTTGCATGGGCGGGCCCACACCAATCGGATGTGAGCCGGGATCTTGGGGAACAGTGCGCTGCGCATTCGGCGAGGATGCAACGTCTCGATGGACGCGCGAGGCCAGCAACTCCGCGCCCTGCTCGGGCAGCAAAGCGCCGCCCGCACCGCCGAGGATGCGCGCGGTCTCGGTGGCGAAGTACCACCCGCCGGCGAGTAGTTCGCTGGCGGGCCCATCGGCGATCACACGACCATCGGCTAGCAGGATCGCGCGCTCGGCACAGGACGCGGCAAACTCGGGATCGTGGGTCGCCACGATCACCGCCTGGCCCTGCTCGGCGCGGCGGCGCAACTCCAAGGCCAGCTCGGCCTTGGACTCGCGGTCCATCCCGCGCGTGGGCTCGTCCAGCGCCAGCACCGCCGGAGGGTCTCCATCACCCGTGACGATCGCCAGGGCGAGGCGCTGACGCTCGCCCCCGGACAGGTCGCGGGGGTTGCGCTCGGCCATATCTTGCAGTCCGACCGCTTGCAGGGCATCCGCGGAGGCCTCCTCGGCGACGTGCTCATGCACGAAGTAGTCGCCTGGGTTTTGCAACAGCAGCGCAACCCGCCCGGCCCGCTCGATCCTGCCGCGTGTCGGCGTGAGTAGTCCGGCGGCGTGGCGCAGTAGCGTCGACTTGCCCGCGCCGTTGCGACCCATCAGCGCGACGGTGTCACCGGGATGCAACGTCAGGTCCAGTCCCCGCAGGATCGCCGGACCGTCGCGCAGCTCGTGCCAAACACCGCGCAGCGCCAGCGCGACAGCGGGCTTGGGCGAGCGCCGCCGTATGCGCTGTGATGCAGCGACGGCAGGAGCCTCAGCAGGGACGGCTCGGTCGCCCCCGCTGAGCAGGCCGCGATCGCGCAGCGATCCACGCGCCTGGCGCACCCCGACCGGCAGTGGGCGCAGGCCGGAAAGTGTGAACAGCTTCGCGCCGGGCGTCTGCAACGCCGGGGACTCGCGCGCGGCCCAGGCCAAAAACGACGCGGGATCGCCGTCGTGGGCGATGCGCCCTGCGCGCAGGGCGATCACCCGGTCGGCCGCCGATAGGCAGCGCTCGAGTCGGTGCTCGGCCAGCAGGATCGTCGTCTCCCACTCC
>JBAUXH010000209.1:0-6226 GCA_049584155.1 Solirubrobacteraceae bacterium | reverse complement strand
GGAAGGCCCAGGGCCGTACCGCCGCCGCCGCGGCGCGGATCGGCGCCGAGGCGCACGCCCTGCAGGAGGCCGGCTGCTTCGCACTCGTGTTCGAGGCGATCCCCGCGGCCGTCACCGAGGAGCTTATGCCCACGATCGAGATACCGGTCATCGGCATCGGTGCCGGTCCCGCGACCGACGGACAGGTACTCGTGTTCCACGATCTGCTCGGTATCCGCGACGGTCTCGGTGCACGCTTCGTCAAGCGTTACGCCAACCTGCAGGAGGAGATGAACGCTGGGGTGGCCGCCTACGCCGAGGACGTGCGCTCGCGACGCTACCCCGGTCCCGAGCACACCTACAAGATCGACCCGGACGAGTTGGCCGACCTGCAAACGCGACTGCGCTGAGCAGCGCCGCCGGCCACTCGCCCCAAGCCGGCATACCGGCCCTGCGCACGGTCGGGTCACCCTTCACCTCCAGAGCACCATCGGTGCCATGAACTTTATGCGCTCCCCCATACGAGGGGGTAGGCTTGACTGTGTTGCTCATATATGTGCTTGGGCGCCGCGGTGACGCTCCTGCACGATCGTGCGGAACACCTTTTACCGATCACACGCAATGGGAGGCACAGCAATGAGCGCCACTGGGATAGATGAAGCCAAGCTCGAACAATTCATGGGTCAGTTCGTGCAGGACATGGGGGCGGCGATGACCGCGCCGCTGGTGACTATCGGAGACAAGCTCGGCCTATACAAGGCGATGGCGGACAGCGAACCCATCACTCCCGCACAGCTCGCGGAGCGCACCGACTGTCGCGAGCGCTATGTCCGCGAGTGGCTGTGTCAGCAGGCAGCCAGCGGCTACGTCGAGTACGAGGCCGCAGACGGCACATTCAGGCTGCCGCCCGAGCAGGCGATGGCGCTGACCGACGAAGACAGCCCCGCGTTCATCCCGGGCGCCTTTCAGCTACTGGCGGCGGTCATCAAGGACGAGCCGCACATCACCGAGCGCTTCCGTTCGGGCGAGGGCTTCGGCTGGCACGAGCACGATCACGACCTGTTCCAGGGCACTGAACGCTTCTTCCGACCCGGCTATCTCGCCAACCTGGTCGAGTCGTGGCTCCCGGCGCTCGACGGCGTGGTGGAGAAGCTCTCTGCAGGCGCCCGGGTAGCCGACATCGGCTGCGGACACGGCGCATCGACGATCCTCATGGCCAAGGCCTTTCCGGCCAGCACATTCGTCGGCTCCGACTATCACGACGGCTCGATCGAGGCGGCTCGCGCCGCCGCCGAGCGCGCCGGGGTCGCCGACCGCGTCACGTTCGAGGTCGCCTCCGCCAAGGACTTCGGCGGTGGGCCGTTCGACCTGGTGTGCGTGTTCGACGCCCTGCACGACATGGGCGACCCGGCCGGCGCCGCGCGCCACGTGCGCGAGATGCTCGCCGAGGATGGCACGTGGATGGTCGTCGAGCCATTCGCGGGCGACGCGATCGAGGAGAACCTCAACCCGATCGGGCGCATCTTCTACGGCGGCTCGACGATGCTCTGCACGCCGGCTTCGCTGAGCCAGGAGGTAGGGTTGGCGCTCGGCGCCCAGGCAGGCCAGCAGCGCCTCACCGAAGTGCTGGGCGAGGGCGGCTTCAGCCGCGTGCGACGGGCCGCCGAGACCCCGTTCAACATTGTGCTGGAGGCGCGACCGTAGACGGGCCGGGGGCACGCCCACGTGTCAGCTCGCTAGAGCGCCCGTGCGATCTTCCTAAGCACCCGCGCGGGCGCGCCAGCCGCGATTGAGAACGGCTCGACGTCGCGGGTGACGACGCTGTTGGCGCCGATCACACAGCGCTCGCCGATCGTCACTCCGCCGGTGACAACCACGTTGGCGCCCAGCCAGCAGTTGTCGCCGATCCGCGTCGGGCCCTTGGTGGTGAAGCCCTGCCACGGCACCGGCTTGTCGGGGTCGTCGTAGCGGTGGCTGGAGTCCGTCACGAAGCAGCCGTTGGCGAGCATGCAATGAGCACCGATCTCGACCAGCTCCTGGGCCGCGATCATCACGCCCATATTCAGGAACGTCCCAGCACCGATGACCACGCGCGCGCGGTCCGGTGCGGTAATCCACACGTTCGGCTCCAGTAGTGCTCCCGCTCCTATCCGCAGGCGCCCCTCGCGCATCGCCTCAAGCACGTTGCCGTGCACAGGCCAGCGTACGAACGCTTCGCTGCGCATGAACCGCGCGTGGATGCGCGCGCGGTTCCAGGGCAGCGAGTTGCGCTCATACCAGCGCCACTTCGCGGCCCATAAGCGAGCCTGGCGCTTAAGTTCGCTCACGCTCGCATGGCTAGTGCTTGGCGCTCACTTTTTTCACGCCACTGTTGGTCGGCAGCGCCGTCACGGGACATCCCGAACCGCGCCTGGGCGGGCAACCCTGCTGCCAGATCAAGGGGATGTTCTGGATCGTCCCTCTGGAGGTGTCGGCGACGTAGGTGCCGTCTTTTTCCTGGTAATAGGAGAGCGTCGGAACTTCACTGCGCCCGCCCATCAGGACGGGTGTCGCGGAGATCATCTGGAAGTACCCGCCGGAGAGGTGCACGGTCGGCTGTACCCCGCACATCGTGTTGCCCCCTCCACCGATCGTGCCCGCGCAGATAAGCAGGTGCTGGGGCTCGTAGTAGACGCTGAATTTGCCGCTTCCCGTCGACGTGCTCACGATCGAGATCGTCTTCGACAGGAACTGCACCGGGCCGATGGTCCGCCCTTCAGGGTCGAACGCGATCCACTGCTTCGCGCCACCGTTGGTCACAGCCGGCGCCGCCGCAGCGCGGCCCTTGCCGCTGGCGAAAGACACAGCGGCAGACGTGAGCAGGAGCGCGGATGCCAGCAGCACACCCATCCATACCGTCCCACGGTTTCTGAGTAGTCGATGCATGTCAACTCCTTGGTTGGTCGAATGGCGTGCCCGGATGCGCATCGGGCGATCCTATAGCGGCGCGCAGGGGCGCGCCCAGACTGCCAGTCGTTCAAGCGGCGACCTTCGCGCGGCGTTTGCGTTGGACGCCCTTTGCCGGCTTGGCGCCCTTCGTCCGCTTCGGAGCCGGGGTGAGCAGTTCGGCGAGGAACTGCCCGGTGTGCGAAGCAGGCTCGGCGGCGACCTCCTCGGGGGTGCCCACCGCGATCGCGAGACCTCCCTCCTCGCCGCCCTCCGGACCCATGTCGATCAGGCGATCGGCGCACTTGATCACGTCGAGGTTGTGCTCAATCACGACCACGCTGTTGCCGGCCTGCACGAGCCGTGCTAGCACCTCCAACAGACGTTGCACGTCGGCGAAGTGCAGTCCGGTAGTGGGCTCGTCAAGGATGTAGAGGGTGCGTCCGGTCGCGACCTTCGAGAGCTCCGTCGCGAGCTTCACCCGCTGGGCCTCCCCACCCGACAGCGTCGTCGCCGGCTGGCCGAGTCGTACATAGCCGAGGCCCACGGCGTGCAGCGTCTCCAGTCGGCGGCGCACCTTCGGGATGTGCTCGAAGAACCCCAGCGCCTCCTCGACTGGCATGTCGAGTACATCGGCAATGCTGCGGCCCTTGAACTTCACTTCCAGCGTCTCGCGGTTATAGCGCTTGCCGTGACACTGCTCACACGGCACGTACACGTCCGGCAGGAAGTGCATCTCGATCTTGATCTGTCCGTCGCCGCGGCAGACCTCGCAGCGCCCGCCCTTGACGTTGAAGCTGAACCGTCCTGGCTTGTAGCCGCGCGCGCGCGCCTCCTGGGTCTTGGAGAACATGTCGCGGATCACGTCGAACAGGCCCGTGTAGGTCGCCGGGTTCGAGCGTGGCGTACGCCCGATCGGGGATTGGTCGACCGCGATGATCTTGTCGAGCTGGTCGAGACCGTGGATCGCACGGTGCGCGCCCGGACGCTGACGGGCGCGGTTCAGGCGGTTCGCGGCCGCCTTGTAGAGCACCTCGTTGACGAGCGTCGACTTGCCCGAGCCCGACACTCCCGTCACGCACGTGAGCACCCCAAGCGGAACATGCACGTCGATGTCGCGCAAGTTGTTCTGGCTGGCGCCGACCACCTCCACGTAGCCGCTCGGGGTGCGCCTGCGCGTGGGCACCGCCACGCTCAGCTCACCCGAAAGGTACTGCCCGGTCAGCGACCCCTTCACACGCTGGACCTGCTTGGCGGTGCCCTGCGCCACGATCCAGCCGCCGTGCTCGCCCGCGCCGGGGCCCAGATCGACGAGATGATCGGCGCTGCGCATCGTCTGCTCGTCGTGCTCCACCACGATCACCGTGTTGCCGAGGTCGCGCAGCCGCTCAAGCGTTGCGATCAGCTTCGAGTTGTCGCGCTGGTGCAACCCGATCGAGGGCTCGTCAAGGATGTACAGCACACCCACGAGCGAGGAGCCGATCTGCGTCGCCAGACGGATGCGCTGCGCCTCTCCGCCCGACAGCGTCGCGGCCGCGCGGTCCATCGACAGATAGCCGATGCCGACGTTCTCCAGGAACTGCAGCCGCTCGGAGATCTCGCGCAGGATCAGCCGCGCGACGTGACGGTCGGTCTCCGAGAGCTCCACGTCCTCCAACCACTCCAGCGCCCGCCGCGCCGACAGCGCCGTGAAGTCCTCGATCCGCGTCCCCCCCACGAGCACGGCACGTGACTCCGCGCGCAGGCGCGCACCGTCACACACCGGGCATGTACGCAGCGACATGTACTGCTCGATTTTCTCGCGTGTCCCCTCCGATTCAGTCTCCTTGTAGCGGCGCTGTAGGTTCTTCACGATCCCCTCAAAGCGCGTCGCGTAAGAGCGCCTACGACCGTAGCGGTTGCGGTAGGAGATCTGCAGCTTCTCCCCGTCGGTCCCGTGCAAGAACAGATCGCGATCCTCCTGCGAGAGGTCTTCCCAGGGAGTGTCGAGATCGATGTCATAGCGTTCGCCGATCGCCTCGGTCACCTGCTCGTAGTAATTGGACGGGCTGTTCGCCCACGGCACGATCGCGCCCTCGCGCATCGACAGCGACGGGTCGGGCACGAGCATCTCCGGGTCGATCTCCATCTGCGAGCCCAGCCCCGTGCAACGCTCGCACGCGCCGTGTGGTGAGTTGAACGAGAAGATCCTTGGCTCCAACTCCACCAGCGACGGGCCGTGCTCGGGGCAGGCGAAGCGCTCGGAGAACGTGAACACGGTCCCCGCCGGCGGCACCTCCCCCGGGACGATCTGCGCTGAGGCCGAGCGCACGCCCTTCGCGCCTTTCGAGCGCGGGGGGCTCGCCGTGCTGGACTCCTGCGCGGCAGCTCCCTGCGCCGAGTCCCGATCGCCGGCTCCGCCGACGATCTCAATCTCCACGAGCCCTTCCGCGCGCCCCACCGCCGTCTCGATCGAGTCCGCCAAGCGCTTGCGCAGGTCGTGACGCATCACCAGGCGATCGACCACGACCGAGATGTCGTGCTTGTAGCGCTTGTCGAGCACGATCGACTCCTCCAGCATCCGCACCCGATCGTCGATCTTCACGCGCTGAAACCCGTCCGTGCGCAGCTCCTCCAGAAGCTTGCCGTACTCCCCCTTGCGCCCGCGCACCAGCGGCGCCATCACCATGAAGCGCGTCCCCTCCCCCAACTCCATCGCCTGATCGATGATCTGCTCCGCCGACTGTCCCACGATCGGCCGCCCGCAGATCGGGCAGTGCGGCTTGCCCACCCGCGACCACAGCAGCCGCAGGTAGTCGTAGATCTCCGTCACCGTCCCGACCGTCGAACGCGGGTTGCGCGAAGTCGTCTTCTGGTCGATCGAGATCGCCGGCGACAGCCCCTCGATCGAGTCCACGTCCGGCTTATCCATCTGTCCGAGGAACTGCCTTGCGTATGCCGACAGCGACTCCACGTAGCGGCGCTGACCCTCCGCGTAGATCGTGTCGAATGCCAGGCTCGACTTGCCCGATCCCGACAGCCCCGTGATCACCACCAGCGCATCGCGCGGCAGCGTCAGCGAGATGTCCTTGAGGTTGTGCTCCCGTGCGCCGGAGACGACGATCTGATCGCTTGCTGGCATGCTCGCGCTTATTCTATGACGGCGAACAGACGTTCGCCTGCGCGTGCGCTCAGCCCTCGATCGCCGCGAACACCTCGTCCAGCAGCTTCGCGCGGTCCGCCACCTCGTAGTTCTCCGCCAGGTATCGGTCCGTCGCCTCGCGCGAGTCGCCGTTCAGGGCCATGTTCAGCGCGACCAGGCGCGCACCGTCCAGATCTCCGT
>JBAUXH010000208.1:0-27753 GCA_049584155.1 Solirubrobacteraceae bacterium | reverse complement strand
GATCAACGGCGAGCTGTTCGGCGAGCGCAGCGCGTGCGCGGTGCTGTCGTACGACTACACGGTGCTCGCCGGCACCCAGGGCGCGCTCGGGCACCGCAAGAAGGACCGCCTGTTCGAGCTGATCGAGCGGATGCGGCTGCCGACCGTGTTCTTCGCCGAGGGCGGCGGCGGGCGCCCGGGCGACGTCGACTGGCCGATGGTCGCGGGCCTGGACTGTCGCGCGTTCAACCTGTTCGCTCGCCTGAGCGGGCTGGTGCCGCTCGTGGGGATCGCCGCGGGCAACTGCTTTGCCGGCAACGCCGCGCTGCTGGGGTGCTGCGACGTGGTGATCGCGACGGAGGACTCGAGCATCGGCATGGGCGGCCCGGCGATGATCGAGGGCGGTGGGCTCGGCTCCTTCGAGCCCGGCGAGGTCGGCCCGATCGACGTGCAGGACGCGAACGGAGTCGTCGATCTGCGTGTCCCCGACGATCGCGCCGCGGTCGCCGCGGCCAAGCGCTACCTCTCCTACTTCGGCCCGCCATCACAGGACGTGCGCGTGCCCGACCAGGGGCTGTTGCGGGACATCGTGCCCGAGCGACGCAGGCAGATCTATGACGTGCGCAAGGTGCTCGATGGGCTGTTCGACGAGGACTCGGTGCTGGAGCTGCGTCGCGGCTTCGGCGCGGGCATCGTCACGGCGCTGGCTCGCATGGACGGCCGCGCGCTGGGCGTGATCGCCAACAGCCCTCCTCATCTGGGCGGGGCCATCGACGCGGAGGGCGCCGACAAGGCGGCGCGCTTCATGCAGCTCTGCGACGCCTTCGAGCTGCCGATCCTGTTCCTCTGCGACACGCCCGGCTTTATGGTCGGCCCGGCGGCCGAGCGCACGGCGACCGTGCGCCACTTCGCGCGCATGTTCGTGACCGGCGCCAACCTGACCGTCCCCACCGGCACGATCGTGCTGCGCAAGGGCTACGGCCTCGGCGCGCAGGCGATGGCCGGAGGCGGCTTCACGGCGCCGCTGTTCACGGTCGGCTGGCCCACCTCGGAGTTCGGCGGCATGGGCCTCGAGGGAGCGGTACGGCTGGGTATGCGCCGCGAGCTCGAGGCGATCGAGGACGAGGACGAGCGCGAGCACCTATTCCAGGCGACGGTCGCCGCCGCCTACGAGCACGGCCGCGGCATCAACATGGCCGCCTACGGCGAGATCGACGATGTCATCGACCCAGCCGACTCCCGCAGCTGGATCGCGACCCTGTTCGCCGAGAGCGATACGTCCTGGCAGCAACGCCAGGGCAAGAAGCGCCCGTTCGTCGATACCTGGTGAGGCCACCGCACGCCTTCTACCCGCCCGCGCAACACTCGGCACGCGGCGGTATAACGCCGCCACTTATACAGAGATGACCCATGTGTGTTCAACCTCACGCATGTGTACTACGGGTAGGTATTTCTTCCGTCCACCGTCGGGCTTAGCTTCGGGCTACTTCAATGGTTTGGCGCCCGCGCTGCGTGAACAGCCGGGCGCCGTGGCACGGAAAGGACGTACCTTCCCATGCAGAGCGACATTCGCTGCGAACGCCTCGTGGTCCTGCAAGTTCTTGACCATGAGCGCACAAGAGCAGAACTGGAGCGCGAGCTGGACGACCTCGACAGCGAGACGCTGGCAGGCTTGGAGAGATCGGGCGTGGTCGTCATCGACGGGCAGCGAGTGCGTCCGTCGGAGAGCTTGCGGCGTTTGGACATGCTCGGCCTCATCGCGGTCTGAGTCGTGCCGTCTAACGGGGACTTGGGGCGGGCGATTCGTCGTCTGCGCCATGCTCGCAAACTCACGATCGAAGATTTGGCGCACGCCGCCGAAGCGCACCCGACCTATGTCGGGCGTATCGAACGCGGTGGGGCGAGCCCGACGTTCGAGAAGATCGTGCTCCTCGCGCGAGCGCTCGACGTATCCCTGCCGGTCCTCATGCACCGGGCGGAAGACGAGGCCGAGGTCACTCAGGCGATGCGTGAGGCACGGATGCGAATCGAGGCCGACCGTCATAGAGGCGGAATAGGTGGGCTCCCGCCTATTGAATGAGCGGCTCAAGGCGCGGGAGCAACTCGTCGGCGATGAATGCGCTCAGGCGATCGACGAGCATGTCGAAGCTCCATACGTCGTTCCCCCTCTTGATTCCTACAACGGCGACCCCTTTGACCTTCACATCCACTTTCTCGGGGGCGTCGAACACGACTCTTGTGCCGTTCTGGAATGTGGGGACGGCGTAGGAGGTTTCACCGTTGACCTCGACTTCGGCTTTGCTCAGGCCGACGGGGGCGTCGATGAGTTCTCGGTGCTTATCGGCGTTCTGGAAGCCACCGAGCAACACGAGGGCATGGTGTTCGGCTCGATGGCCGTGAAGCGCAGCCGCTTGGTACGGCTGCAACGCCATGAGCGGTGCAATGCAGTTGTCTGGCAGCCGGTCGCACAGGGCGAGCCACCGGCTAGCTGCCTCAGCGTTCAGGTAGTACCCGCTCGTGTGGTCGCGTGCGAGCGGGTCGGTCTGATGGATGGGGAAGCTGACTTTGCGCCGATACTTGCGTGGAGCAAGCGCAACGGCCAAGTGGTCGAGGGCGGATCGGACGTTGAACAGATAGTCGCCCATCAGGATCGGGAGGCGCTCCGGGGGCTGGACCTCATCGAGGTCCAGCACGTAATCCCAGAGCGGACCCTTCTTATAGGGCTTCATCGTCTCGACCACCGGGTATTCGCGGCGTTCACGGAGGGGTTCGGTGAGCCTGTCGATATCTGCGAGGTGCTCGTCGGCCCGCTGGAGCTTGAGACGATGCGATGGGGTGCTCACGCTACCCTCGCATGTGATGACTGACGACAAGCACGAGCCGGAGCCTACCCAGCTCACTCAACCCAAGAAGGGCGAACCGATCGAGATTCCCGTCCCGAAGGAGGACGACTTCGAGAGACTGGTCCGGCGGGCCGTGCCGCACCGGCCAGCGTCAGATACCGGCGGCGGCGCGGAGGACTAGCTGCTCGAACAGCGCGGGACCGTAGAGTTTCGCGTTGTAGCGCCATGTGTACTCGTTGAGGTAGGTCTGCAAGTAGCGCGGGGAGACCTTCTTATACGCGCCGCGCATCCCGGTCTTGAGGTTCCCGAAGAACCCCTCGATGGTGTTCGTGTACACCTCACCTTCGACGTAGCGGCCTGCCGAGTGGTTGATTACCTTGTGGTCGATGTAGTGGCGGCGAAGCGGCTTGTACGAGCCCCAATCGTCGGTGAACAGGATCGACTCCGGGTTGACGTGGGCCGTGACGGCTCTACTAAGAGTCGCACCGTGCCGTGAGTCGATCACGCGAGCGCGAACCCTTCCACCGCGCTCGACCATCCCGAGAACAGTCGGCTTGGATTCGCGGAACGCGGCTGCGGCAGCGCGGCGCTCCCGCGGTGGTGTCGTTGAGAAGCGCGTCTCGCCCTGTTTGCGGCGTGGCTTGCCTCCCCACGAGGTCTCGTCAACCTCCACGTCTCCGCGTAGCGGCTGCTCGTCCTCGTCGGTCATCAGGTGCGTACGGATCAGCTTCATCATGCGGTGCGCTGTCTTGTACGTCACCCCTATCTCGCGCTCCATCTGCTTCGCCGAGACCCCACAACGAGTGCTAGCCATGACGTACATGACGTAGAACCACAATTGGAGCGAGACCGGGGAACCCTCGAAGATCGTGCCCTTCATCGGGTGGACGTGATGGCCGCACGTATCGCACGTGTACGACGCGCGGGTTTTCGTCCGGTGGAACTTCCGCGTGCGCTTGCACTTCGGACACTCCGCATGGTGGCCGTCCGGGGCGAACCCCTCACGCCACAGCCGATCCAGGCACGCCCTGTCATCGGGATAGCGGCGCATGAACTCCATCAGCGAGAAATCCGCTTCCGAGGACTTCCGACGCTGAGGGTTATCCCGCGCCTTTGGCTTCGGTGCTGGGTTCTCGGGCTCCATGCCCTACATTATACATACTCCTACTACCCATGCGTGTTCAACCTCACACATAGATTTCTGCCCAATGGGCAACATAGTGATCGACCCGAAGTACAGCAGCATCCCTCCTCCCCGACACGGCCCGCCTCCCCAGCGGGTCGTGTCATTTAAGCAGGCCCTTCCGCGCGACGTCCTTTCGGGCGCGCAGCTCCGGATCGCGCGAGCGCTCGCGTTCGTCGGCGAAAGCGCTCCCAACCGTGCCACCGCTGCGGTGACCGGCGCCTACCGCGCTGTTCGTGCGGAGCTGGCTATGGGTCACCCATCCAAGCCCGCCCGCCGATCATGATCGGCGCTGAGCTCAGGCGCCGATCGTCGCGGAGTCGCGCTCCAGGATCGCCGCCCTGACGCGCTCGGCTATGCGCGCTCCCGTGTAGCCGACCTCCTCGTGCAACAGCGCCGGCTTGCCGTGCGTCACATAGCGATCGGGCAGCCCTACCCGCAGGATGCGCGGACTCGCGCCCGTCTCGTTCAGGGTCTCCCACACCGCGCTGCCGAAGCCGCCCGCGAGCACGCCCTCCTCGACCGTCACCAGCAGGTCGTGCTCGGCCGCCAGCTGCGCCATCAGCCCCGCGTCGATCGGCTTCGCAAAGCGTGCGTCAGCGACCGTCGCCTCGATCGCACTCGCGCTCAGCTCCTCGGCGGCTTCCAATGCCTTCCCCACGCCGCTGCCGTATCCGATCAGCGCCACCCTGCGGCCGGCGATCGCGCTCGCGCCGCCCTCGCGCAGGATCTCGCCCGTGCCGATCCTGATCGTGCGCGGCTCATCGGGCAGCGGCACCCCCGTCCCCTCGCCACGCGGGTAGCGCAGCGCGATCGGTCCATCGTCGTAGCCCAGCGCCGTGCGCAGCATGTGCACGAGCATCGCCTCATCCCGCGGCGCCATCAGCACGATGTTCGGCAGGCAGCGCATGTAGGCGATGTCGAACGCTCCGTGATGTGTCGGGCCGTCATCGCCCACCAGTCCAGCGCGGTCCAGCGCGAACACCACGTTCAGCTTCTGCAAGCACACGTCATGCACGATCTGGTCATACGCGCGCTGCAGGAACGTCGAGTAGATCGCCGCCACCGGCTTCACGCCCTCAAGCGCCAGCCCCGCCGCGAACAGGATCGCCTGCTGCTCGGCGATACCCACGTCGAAGTAGCGCTCCGGCAGCGCCTTCTGCAGGATGCTCAGCCCCGTCCCCGAGTTCATCGCCGCGGTGATCCCAACCACGCGCGCATCGCGCTCGCATTCGCGCACGAGCGCCTCACCGAACACCTGCGTGTACTGCGGCGGGCTTGCCTTCGCCCGCTTCCCCGTCACAGCCGGAACTGCCGGGGCCGGCGCGCCATTGGCGATCGAATTCGGCTTCGCTGCGTGCCAGCGCTCCATCCCCTCCAGCCCGCCATCCTCCGCCGGCGCAAACCCCTTGCCCTTGACCGTCGCCACGTGCACCACCACCGGGCGCTGCGCCGCCAGTGCCTCCCGCAACGCCTCCCGCAACGCACGCACGTCGTGACCGTCGATCACCCCCATGTAGGCCCAGTCGAGCTCCTCCCACCACAGGCCCGGCGCCCAGAACGCCTTGATCGACTCCTTCAGCTGCGGCCCCAGCCGCTCGAAGGTCGATCCGATCCCCCCCGGCAGCTTCGCCAGACCGCCCTCCACACCCGAGCGCGCGTGCCACAACTTCGGGTTCAGTCTCACCCGGTTGAAATACCGCGACAGCGCCCCCACGTTCGGCGCGATCGACATGCCGTTGTCGTTCAACACCACCACCATCGGCGTCCCCAACCCACCGGCCTGCCCGATCGCCTCGAACGCCACGCCCCCGGTCATCGCGCCATCGCCGATCACCGCCACGACCCGGCCGTCCGAGCCCTCGCCGCCGAGATGGCGCATCCCCTCCTTGATCCCCACCGCATACCCGATCGAGGTCGACGCGTGCCCCGCGCCCATGATGTCGTGCTCGGACTCCTCCATCGAGCAGAACGGCGCGAGGCCTCCGTACTGGCGGATCGTGGCCAGGCGCTCGCTGCGACCCGTAAGGATCTTGTGCGGATACGCCTGATGGCCGACGTCCCACAGGATCTTGTCGCGCGGGGATTCCAGGATCGAATGCAGCGCCACCGCCAGCTCGCACGTGCCGAGGTTCGCGCCGAAATGCCCGCCGATCTCACCGACCGTGTCGATGATGTGCGTGCGCACCTCCTGAGCCAACCGGCTCAACTCCGCGTCCGACAGCCCTTTCAAGTCCTCCGGTCCATCGATCGTGTCGAGCAGGGGTGGGTTCATGAGGTGCGGGTGTAGATGAAATCAGCTATCTGCTCGAGCTCCACCCCGGCGTTCGGCGCTCCCGGTCCAGTGCTCGCGGCCTGCGCGAGCGCTTCTCTCGCCGTCCTGTGCGACTCTGCCGCCAGCTTTCTTGCCCGTTCCATGCCGAACTCGCTCACGTATGTTCGCTTGCCGTGCCGCTCGTCGCTGCCTCGCGGCTTGCCGAGCGCGTCGTCTGTGCCGGTCACGTCGAGAATGTCGTCGACGATTTGGAACAACACGCCCAGCTCGGCCGCGAAGCGCCGATAGGACATTGTCGCAGGTCCGTCGATTCCACCCAGTAACAGTACGCATACGACCGACGCGTCGATCAGCCTGCCCGTCTTCAGCTCGTGCACCCGACGCAGCGCCTGCGGCCCATCGGGAGTGTCGAGGCTGACGTCCGCGTACTGTCCCCCGACCATCCCGTCCACGCCCGTCGCGCCCGCCAGCTCCGCGGCCGCCAGCAGCACCCGCTCTGGCGGTGAGCGTCGCTCTGAGAGCAGATGCCTGAACGCCTCCGCATACAGCCCGTCCCCCGCGAGGATCGCCACGTCCTCGCCGTACTTCATATGACACGTGGGCATACCCCGACGTAGCGCGTCGTCGTCCATCGCCGGCAGGTCATCATGGATCAGCGAGTAGGTATGGATCAGCTCGATCGCCCCCGCCAGCGGCATCGCCTCGCGCTGCTCCAACCCGACCGCCCGCGCCGTCGCCAGCGCCAACACCGGTCGGATGCGCTTGCCGCCCGCCAGCAACGAGTAGCGCATCGCCCCCTCCAACCCCGACGTCAGTGACTCGTGCGAGAACCGCATCCCCTCCAGGTAGCGCTCCACCTCGATGCGCAGATGCTCCGGATAGCCCCCGCTCCGGTCGCGATCCCCAGCCCTCGCCGGGCGCCCGTCGCTGGGGTCCTCGGCCTGCTCCGGACGGTCTGCCGTCACGTCGGCCGTCACACCCGTTACAGCAACGAATCCTGGCCGGGCGCCACCGTCGAGACCTCCGCGCGAGAACGGCGCTCCAGCTCGGCCGCGGCCTCACCCGCCAGCCCGGCGCAATCCTCCACCAGGGTCGCGGCCGCATCCGAGGACAGCTCGCCCGAACGCAACTGCTCGGCCGCGCGCTCGAGCTTCGAAATCAGATCATCCAGGCGCTCGTCGACCATCTGCTCGCTCTCGTTCATCTAGGGCTCTCCCTCTGCGCGTTCTCGGGCATCTCGGGCGCATTCTCGCGTACTTCTCGCAACACCGCCGCCAGCACCCCATTCACGAACGCGGGCGCATCCGCACCACAGAACACCTTCGCGCTCTCCACCGCCTCATCGATCGCCCCCTCCGCCGGGATCGGCTCATCCGCCGGCGCCACATCCGGGTGCAGGATCTCGATCAGCGCCACCCGCATGATCGAGCGCTCCAGCGGCTGAATCCGCTGCACCGACCAGCCGTGCGCGTGCTTGTCGAGTACCGCATCCAGCTCCTCGCAACGATCGGCCGCCGCGTGCGCCAACGCCAAGGTCATCGGCAAGGCGTCCCCGCCCAGCGCCTCCCCCAACGGCTTACCCGTCAGATCGTGCTGGTAGAGCGCCACCACCGCCGCTCGGCGCTGCTCGGTGCGGCTCATCTAGCGTGCATCCTCCACGGCGCGCCCTCGGGCGGTGCTCCAGGTGCCGTGGGTGCCACTTCGCACACAGGCCGTGCCGCGGCGTGCGGACTCCCGAGAAGAGCTCACGCGCGCGAGACGTATTCGCCCGAGCGCGTATCCACCCTGATGCGCTCGCCCACATCCACAAACAGTGGCACCTGAATACTCGCGCCCGTCTCCAACGTCGCCGGCTTCGTCCCCCCGCCCGAGGCCGTATCGCCCCGCAACCCCGGGTCTGTCTGCGTCACCTCCAGGTCCACCGCGCTCGGCAACTGCACGTCCGAGGGCGCATCATCGATGAACAGCACATCCACCTCGCTGCTCGGCTTGGTCCAGCGCAGCATGTCCGCCAGCGTCGTCTCCGCCACCGCGATCTGCTCGAACGACTCCGTGTCCATGAAATGCGCATCCGTCCCGTCCGCATACAGAAACTGCATCCGCCGCGCCTCCGTGCGGACCGGCCTGAACTTCTCCCCCGCCCTGAACGTCTTATCGATCACATTCCCATCCGCCGCGCGACGCAGCTTCGTACGCACGAAGGCGCCGCCCTTACCGGGCTTCACGTGCTGGAACTCCACGATCTTGTAGATCGTCCCGTCCACCTCTATGTGGTTTCCGTTCTTGAATTGGTTCGTCGTGATGATGGTGGATCAGCCCTTTCTAGAGCCAAGTTTGAGGTCGCTCAGGGTTTCCGGCGGAGGCGCACGATTTACAGGGACTCCAACCGGCAGCAGAGAGGCTACCGCCAGCCGGGGCGAGTAGCGAGCAAGGATTGCATCGCGACCGGATCAGGGCTCAATCCGCAGGCATATGGACGACCGCCATGGTGCGCCGGATGTGCGCCATCTGGATTGTCGCGAGGATGCCGCGTAGACGCCTGCCGTCATCCGGCCCGTAGAGACGCCCAGCATGTTGTCGAGAGAACGGTTCTCGAACAGCACGAGCACCACGTGATCCATCGCGTGAGAACGATCAGGGCTCATCGGGTCTCTCCTTGCTGGGCGGCTGGTCCGCCGTTGGATCCCTGATTTCGGTAAACAGCGCCCCCTGTCCTGCTCCCGAGCCTGAGACGCCGCCTCCGCGGCCGCGGAGGACGAACGCAATGAAAACCGCCACCGCAGCGCCTGCGATCGGACCCGCCACATATACGAGGTAGTGCGAGAACTGCCCCCCGACGAGGTCGGGGCCGAACGTGCGGGCCGGGTTCATCGAGGCGCCAGAGATCGGACTGCCCCAAAGCCCCGCAAGAGCGATATAGCCGCCCACACCGAGCGCGCCGAACAGGCCTACGTTCTGGGCGCCGGACGCTGTGCCCAGAATCACGCTCACCAGGCCGACGGTCAGTATGAACTCCATCCAGAACGCCGCGCCCGTCGAGTACGAGGCGGCCGGATAGTTCGACCCATAGGTAGCCGACACATTGACGACCGCATGCAAGAACAGCGCGGCGAGCGTCGCGCCGGCCAGCTGCACGACAATGTAGCCGGGTACGCGCTTCCACGGGAAGTCGCGGCGCAAAGCGAACGCGATGCTGACGGCCGGATTCAGATGGGCGCCCGAGACCTTGCCCATGTACAAGATGATCCCCATCACCGTCAGGGCCGGTGCGACGACAGCATCCGTATGACTGATCACACCCGGAAAGGCATGGCCCATCATGCCGCCCCCGGCCGCCGCGAGCACCAGAAAGAACGTGCCCAGCGCCTCAGAAATCAAACGCCGCCACTCCTGGCGAGGATCCTTGAAATCTTCGACCCGGTCGACGAACTCCTGCTCGTAACGCCCGATCAGACCCCGAGCCTGAACGTCCTGCATCGCGGAACTCGGCGCTGCTGACATCGAAGCCCCCCTCGTCGCGAACAAGTGGAGTCGCATTCTGGCAAATCGCTCGCCGCCGCGACACTCAGATCCATCAACTTCGCAGGACTCAGACATCGACAGAATCGCTAGCTCGATCAAGGCCGACGCGACCCAAGACCGACCCACACGCACGCCTGCTATCAGGTCAAGCGAGCGTCTCGCCACAAGACCAAACGCGTCACTGTCTGAACGAACTGGAGGACGAGCACGCGCCTGCTCTCTGCGGATCAGGCGATCTCAACAGCCGGCAAATGGCTCACACAAAAGACTCGTTGATCTCGACCGCTCGATCGCAGCAACTTGCCCAGCGGGGCCGAGGCCCCGAATTGACGGCATATACCGCTCGCGGCTGGATCACTCCTACACAGGTGCAGGCGCCGGATCTCTCTCTCCTTCAAGAAACTCCCGCGGCATGAGAACCGGCGGGTTGACGTCCGCAAGCTGGGTGAGGTGCGTATCACCCGAGACGATGCACTGCGCGTTCACCTTCTGCGCTAGCGCGAGGAGATAGTCATCGCCCGGATCTAGGGTCAAACCAACCTGTGGAGGCGGATCGTCGACCAGCACGGCGTCCTCGACCAAGCCTGTCAGGAGCGCGTCAACCTGAATCTTGTCGATCGACGTACGGAACTTGGGCCGACTGAGAACCTTCTCCAGCTCAGCGAGCAACAGCGGACTGACTACCAGGTCGAAATCCCCGTCGGTCCATTGCTCAAGGATCTGCGCTGGAGCACCCCTCGGCGAGAGCAGCGCCGAGACGAAGACGTTGCAGTCCAGAACGATGCGCCGCACTCAGCTACGGGAAGCATGCTGTTCTTGGACCGCCATCCGCATCGCATCTTCCTCGCTCATGCCCGGCCCTGACGCATGGCGGTCAGCCAGGACAGCCCTGACGCGCTCGCGGCCGCTCAGCATCGCCAAGTAGCGCTCGTAGGAAAGCACGACCGCCTCGGGACGGCGATGCGCCCCGATCACCACGGGATCGGCGTCGGCGCCGCGCGCGCGAAAGCGAGCCAGAAGCGAGGGGAGCTTTGCCCGCGCCTCGCGTGTGGGAAGGACCTCATCGACACGTGGACTCACGGGTACATCATAGCAGAGAGGTGTACACGTATGGATACACCAAAATACTGACCTCGACCGGGACGTACGCGCGTTCGAGGAGCATCCAGCTCAATACGTTCTAGACACGTTTTACAACTGGTTCGTCGTGATGATGGTCGATCAGCCCTTTCTAGAGCCAAGTTCGAGGTAGGTCGGGGGGTTCGGCGCAGCTGTAGGCTCGATAACGATAGCCGCCAGGGATATGAGTCAGCGCCAAGCCGGCTGCGATCGATACATGAGTCCTATTCATTGGGCACAGTCCCGTGGCCCAGGTTCATGGTTCCGGCATGTCATTCGACATACTGCTGTCATGTTTAGGCTCGTCCTCGCGGTCTCGGCGCTTGTGCTGGTGTTCGTCGTGAGCTCCCTCACAGCGTTCGCCATGAGCAACGGCGGGAAGCTGGACAACGTGGCCGCTACGAGGGCCTACGTACACGCGTGGCACAAGTTCATGCTCGCCGGTCGGCACGATCAACAAGCTGGCGACGCGGCAGTCCGATCTCTCGTCGCGAAGGTCAAGGACGAATGTTCGGGCACGCTCGCCAACGCTCCTGGAAACCGCGCGCGTGAGGACATTAGAGCTGAGATCGTGGAAGACGTGGCGCTTACGCTGGAACGACCGGCCCGAAACGCAACGCTAGCCTTCGCGGTGACGGTACGGCGGCTGCGCTGGAGCAACCGCAAGCTCACCTACTACGTGGGTCATTCGGCTCGCGAAGAAGCAGCGAAGGAGAAGGTAGCCCTCCCCGATATCTGCGCGGACGCGAAGGCTCTTGCTGTCGATGGATTCAAGGCGGCTCCAACGACCACCGAGAAGTTCCTAGCGAGTTGCAACGCTGCGAACGCCATCACCACAATCGAAATGCGACCCGGCGAAACGGATGGTCTAGAAGAACGAATCTGGCGTCTGTTGAAGCCATATGAGCGTCCCGACGAGAAGGCCCTGGTTCCCCGCAAGCCCACGAAGCTGGAACTCGAACGGGCAATATCCGTCCTTGAAAAAGACCTCGGCAAGCCCGTCGTAGAAATCGCTCATGCGCTCGGGCTGCCGGAATGAATTGAGGACAGGACGGGCTGCGACGTATTGGCGCTGCTCAGTTAGACCGCAGCAAGCGCTGGAGCCAAGTCCTCCGCGGTGGTCTCAATGGTCTCGGGAACTGTGACGGCAAGATGTCCGCGCTCCAAGATGCGTCGTGCGCCGAGCACGGTCAGACCGACGACGCGGTTGGTATCGGGCGCGTAGCGCACGATATGACCCTCCGGCGTCTCCTCACCCTCTCCCACCTGGGGCTCGATCAGCGCGTCCCGGGGATGTCCTGGTCGAACATCGGCTTCCAGCGGCGTAGTCGCCTACATCTGTGCGGGTGAGGATGAACGCCATGCTGTAGCCCTAGATCATCTCGCCCGGGAACTTCAGCTCGAACCGCTCGAGTAGCCCTGGGACGCTGTCTGGATCCATCTCGAGCTCATAGCGGGCACAGAGCTCGCCGAGCGTCTGTGGGTCGGCTTGCGTTACGCCGCCGAGGTCGACGAGCGCCGCGAAGAACTGCTCGAAGCCCGCAGGGGAGATGATCTCCAAGATCCGTGCCGGCTCATCGCCTGCGTTCCAGAACGTGTGCCATTGGTTGCGCGGCTTGAAGATGAGATCGCCAGGACTGCCGATCACCACGTCGTCGCCCAGGAGCGCACCGACGCGCCCCTCAATGACGTAGCTGTACTCGTCCTCGCGCGTGTGTCGATGTAGGGGCGCAGCCAGCGCTCGCGCTGACATCGGGTGTTCGACAAGGGAGAACCCACCGCCTGCCTGCACCCCATCGATCATGAACCGGACGCCGATGCTCCCCAGGAAGCCTGCCTTGCCGTCCTTGGGACCTACAATCTTTGTCGTCGTCGTTGCCATAACTATCTTTGGCCTCTCGCTGGATGCTGCGTTAGCTCACTCGCCGAGACCGTATCGGCCTGGCGTGGCGCTCGGCTGTCGCGACTACCGGGTCTGGAGATTGTGTACCGGGAACTCCTTCACGTCCGGCGGGTTCGGAAAACCCTGATCGCCGAGCCCGTGAAGGCGAGGCATGAGCCGCTCGCCGACGAAATGGTCGAACGCCTCACGCGACTCCCAAAAATCGATCACGCCCCAACCACCGTCGACTGGGCCAGCCGAATGGACAATCATCCCCTCGGGAGGGTTGCTGTCGATCTCCATCACCCCGTGGGCAGCGTCGTAGTTCTCTTGCGTCCCACCGGCGAACTTGAGTCTGATGCCTACAGCCATCTTGGGTCCCCTCCTCGAGTATGTACAACCACCGTACTCCTTTGCGGGAGCCCCTATCACAACAAGCGGGCCAGTTCGACAGGATCGGAGGCAAACCACCGGGTTCCGGCTGAGCCTTGCACCGGGGTTCTCGCGGACGAGCCTGCACTACATGCGCCGGTTCGCCCTTGAGCGGCCCGATACCCCGATTGTCCACCGCCTGAAGACTCCCACCGCCGAGACACTTGGCCGGGCGGCAGGGCGGCGCCCGTAGCATCTACAGACGCCGCCATGAAGCCGTCGGGCGTGTCTACTTGACCAGGAAGCGCCCCTGCATCCACGGATGGATCGCGCACATGAAGGACAGGGTGGTCCCGGGAGAGGCGGTGACCTTGAACGTCACCTGACTGCCGTGTCCCTTGGGACCGATGACGATCGAGTCGCCCGGCTGATCGAAACCGGCAGCACCGACGTTGACGAGCGGGATCGGCGGCGGACCCGACGGAGGCGCGCTGGGGTTCACGCCGTGCGACTTCGCAATTTCGCCGCAGACGCCGCAGTTTTCGATCTGATTGATCGTGCGCGGCAGCTGCGACTGCTTGACGATCGAGAGCGTGTGCTCATCCCCGGTCATGTTCGTCAACGTCACCGTCGCGCCCGAGCGGACAGTGACCGTGCCAGCGACGAAGTGCATGCTGTCCTTGATGTAGGCGTTCGGCTTGAACGATTCGCCACCCTTGATGACGATCTTTGCCTTCGCAGAGCCCTTGCCCTTGCCAGCGGCGCCAAGAGCCGACCCACCGAGGGCGAGCAATGTCGCGCCGAACACTGCCACTACGAGCATACGCCGCGAGTTTGATAGCTGCATAAATGCCTCCTGATGGCGCAGCGCCCACGGCGGATGCACCTGTTGAGTCCCCGAGAGCACGCAGACACGCACCCCGTCCCCGACCATGATATGCCTCGCGTCCATCTCGTGCGCGAGTCATCTAGTGACGACACCGTCGCTGGGCGCCTCAGATCCAGGCACCGCTCGCTGCAAGTCGCAACCCCGGATACGTTCTGCACACCTTCTTCAACTGGTTGGCTGTTATCACGATCTGGCAGGGTAGCGGTCGCGCGTCTCGGCAAGGTTGATCGCGGGCAGCTGCGGGTCCGCGACGCGATCCGGATGCAACAGATGCCCGAGCTGGCGTACACCGTCGGCCAGGCGCGGTGCGGGCCGTGAGTAATAGCTGTCGGCGTCCACCGCCACGACCCTGCAGGGCAGCTCGTTCAGACCCGCCCGCACAGCACGCTTGGCGGATTGCTCGGCGTCGAAGCCGCAGGGCGCGACCACGATCAGGTCGGGGCTGGTGGCTAGCACGCCCTCCCAGCTGAGCGGGTAGGCAGGCTCCCCCGCCCGTCCGAGCACGGGCGTGCCTCCGGAGAGCTCGATCATCTCGGGGATCCAGTGCCCGCCGCAGTAGGGCGGGTCGATCCACTCGGCGAGGAAGACACGTGCTCGCCCGGCGCCGGCGACGGCCCGCTTGACGGACTGGATCTGCGCCCACATCTCGTCCACGATCTCCTGCCCGCGGGCCTCGACACTCAGGCGCCGGGCGAGGACGAGCACGCTCTCAGCCACCTCGGCCAGCGTGCGTGGGTCGAGCGATAGGACCTCGGTATCGAGCGCACAGGCCGTCGTGAGATCTCCGCTGGAAACCGCGCACACCGCGCACAGGTCCTGCGTCACGATCAAGTCAGGAGCCAGGGCGTCGATTAGCTCGGCGTCGACCGCATACAGCGAGCCGCCCTCAGCGGTGGACTCGCGCACGAGCCGGTCGATCTCGGCGCTGGTCAACGCGCCTGGGTCGACCCGAACGCTTGAGACGACAGGCTTGCCGATCACCTCCTTGGGCCAGCGGCACTCGGCGCTGACGCCGACGAGCCTGTCGACCAGCCCGAGGTGCGCGATCATCTCGGTCGCGCTGGGCAGCAGCGAGCAGATCCGACTGACGGGTTGCACTGGCTTGCATCGTACGCGCGGGTCGGTCGGTTCTCGGCACATCATAGGCCGAGATTTTCAGCAGCCGTGCCCCGGCCGAGCCGAGCCGGGAGCCAGACAGGCGACCTGGAAGGATGGGGCGTGGTTTGCGCGGGTGGTAAAGAGGTATGACTTGCCGATCCAGCTCGCCTTGAGGATGCGTACCGAGATGTGCGTTCCCACGCTAAGGCGACGGCCTTTGAACAGCCGGGTCAGGTCGAGCTTAGTCTGCAAGGGTAGGGAGTGTTTGGTCTTGCAATTGTGACCATGGCAGCGCCGAGGGCTCGCCGCGCGTGCCGCGCGGCTCGTCACAAAGGGGCAGCCCCGCCCGTGGCAGACGACTTCCACGGTCCCTCCGGACGGGATTTCATGGACTACGAGAGACTGCACGATCGTGTAATGGCGCGACCACTTGAAGGTCCAGGTCATCGCCGATTCCACCTGCGATCCAACCGCCGGTGAGACGGCCGAGATCGCGGAGCCCGATCCGCCTGCGTTCTCGGCGGTCACGAGGGCGCGCAGCCTACGCCCCACGTCTGCCTGAGTCAGGTTGTGGGTGGGGCCGATCGCGCACCGAGTTCTTCCGCATCCCCGGATCCTCCGATCAGCGCCGTGCTTGCATCCGCAGACGGTGCCACGCTGCCACCGAAAAAAGGCGCCTTCCCGCTCTTCTCCGCTGGATGGTGAATCAGCTCGACACGCGAACGATCTCGCTAGGCTCCCCCGCCGCTTTCGCTGTGCACCGTTCCACCTTCACTGTGAGGGGGCGTCACATGTGTCGAGGTTTCACCGCCGCCCGCAGAAGAACTCGAGGTCGGCGCCGAGGTCGACTGGGACGTGGATGGCGCAGCGACGCTTTCCGATTTGGTGGTCGGGGAGACACTGGTCGTGCCGCTCGATTCGACCGGATGCGAACGCGGCTTGCTGCGCAGACGCCGCGGATCGGCGATCGGGCGCAGGCCCGGTATCGCGGGAATCGATTGGCTTTGACCGGGGGCGCCTGGCGTGGTGGCGGAGGATGGCCCGCGGTCGTGTCCACCCCCACCATCGCTCAAGAGCGCCGCGCCCACGCCCACCGCACCGCCGACAAGCAACGCAAAAGCGACAATCGCGGCCAGCCCGCGCATCGAAGTGCCCGCGCCGGCGCCATAACCCAGCTCCCCTCCGGCGGCCATCTTCAGCAGCCGTGTCCCGGCCGAGTCGAGCCTGGCGCCAGACAGGAGACATGGAAGGACGGTGCGTGGTTTGCGCGGGTGGTGAAGAGATATGACTTGCCGATCCAGCCCGTCTTGAGGATCTGCACCATGATGCGCGCACCCACCCCGAGATGACGGTTTTTGAACAGTCGCGTCAGGTTCAGTGTCGCCCGCGCCGGGGCTGGGGTCGCGTGCTTGCAGGTGCGACCGCCACAGCGCACATGGCCGTTCGTCCGCGCGGGATGAGCGCGAGCGAACGGACAGCCCTGTCCATGGCAGGTGACCACGACGGCGCCCCCGGCCGGGATTTCGTGCACGATGAGCGACTGCACGACCGTGAAGCGGCGTGACCATCCGAAGGTCCAGGTCATCGCCGATTCGACCTGAGATCCGATCACGGGCGAGATCGTCGAGACCGCCGAGCTCGACCCACCGGCGTTGCCGGCGGTCACGACCGCGCGCAGTCGGCGTCCCACATCCCCCTGGGTCAGGTTGTGGGTGGGTCCGATCGCACCGGCCAGCGTCGTGCAGTGGCTGCCGGCGAGGTCACAGCCCTGCCATTGGTAGGCGAACGAGGTGGGGTTGTTCGACCACGATCCCGGCGAGACCGACAACGCCTGTCCCCGAATCGGCGTACCCAGTATCGTCGGCGGCGCTTTGTTGATCGGCGCGACGGGCGTGGAGGTCGACAGCGCGGTCCTGAACGTCTGGTCCCCTCCATAGCTGAGGCCGGCCGAGCTTTCGGCGATGACGCGATAGTGATAGGTGGTTTCCGGCGCGAGCCCTGTGAGGGCCGCCGTAATCGAGCCCGCGCTTTCCGCCGAGCCGACACCTTGACCGCCGGTGGCCTGACCGTAGGCGGCGGTCGAGCCGTACTGGAAATAGGCCGTGCTCGACACCCCGTTGGGATTGACCGTACCGTTCAGTGTGGCCGCCCCGGCCGTGACACCCGACGCCGCGCCGGTGGCGAGGCTGGGCACGGAGGCGTGCACGAACGCCCAGGCGGCGCCCTGTTCCTGATCGTCGAACGGACCGCCCAGCAACGCGACCGTGCCGTCAGCGGACAGCGCCACGCTCGCCCCGAAATGTCCTGCCCCGCTCTCGCCGGACCCCGTGAGGCGATTGCCCTCCTGCACCCAGCCGGAGCCCGAACGTTTATACACCCAGGCGGCGCCGACGACATTGTCAGCGGGCGCGCCGACCAGAGCGGTGTCGCCGTCAGACGAGAGCGCCACGCTCGTGCCGAAGGCACCTTCTCCCACCTCCCCGCCGGCGGTGAGCTTTTCTCCCTGCTGCGTCCACGTCGTGCCCGAGCGCACAAAGGTCCACACCGCGCCGACCCGGTCGTTGTCCTCCGAGCCTCCGATCAGCGCCGTGCTGCCGTCGGCCGATAGCGCCACGCTTTCGCCGAAACGGAATTCTCCCAAGCCTCCGAACTGACCCGGTTCTCCGACCTCGCCTTCGCCGCTGAGGCCCTGGCTGAACGCCCAAACGCCTTCGGAGCGCGTGAACACGTAGGCCCAGCCCTGTTGGATGTTGCTCCCGGGAGACCCGATCAGAGCCGTGTTGCCATCGGCGGACAACGCCAGCGATTCTCCGAGCGTACCCTCGATAGGGCCGACTTCAACGTTTAGTTCGCTACCCTGATGTGCGTAAAAAGCGCTTGCGGGCGGACCCTCCCGCAAGAAAGCCCACACGGCGCCGCCGGTGGAGGTGTGATGACGGGGCTCGCCAATCAAAAGGGTCGATGCATCGGCAGAAAACGCCATCGCCGCGCCGAAGCGCCCTTCGTCGTTCTCTTCTGTGGCGGTGAGATCGGAGGCGGAGTTCCATTTCGTGCCCGTGTGCCTGAACACGGTCGCGGCTCCCTTGTTGCCGTTGGCACCGGGGCTTCCGACAGCCGCTGTGTTGCCATCCGCCGAGAGCGCGACGCCATAGCCGAATTCTTCTTTGGCTTCGCCTGCGCCCGTCAGCTTCGCCTGTTGGACCCAGGTCGACCCGGAGAGCCCGAACACCCGCACCGCCCCCTTGCCGCCGTCATCGTAGGGCGCCGCGATCAGCGCGGTGCTGCCGTTGGCGGACAGCGCGACCCGTGCGCCGAACTCTCCCTTGCCTTCCTCCTGACTCGCCGTCAGCTTGCCGCCCCGTTGAATCAGCGGATCGATCCTCAGGGGATAATTCGCGCCGCGCGTGTCGACGCGCAGCTGCAAAGTGTGAGCCCGCAGCGCAAGCCAGCTGTGCAGCGTACGCCCGCGGGCGTCGCTGGCCACCAGGTCGCCATACCGAAGGAGTGCCTCACCGGTGCGTCCGAGGACGACGCTGCGCCCATCTGGGCTCAACGTCGCTTGGAGATCTCCCGACAAGCCCATGGCAAGCGTCAGCGATCCCGCGAAGCGCCCATTTGGCGGGTGCAGCACGGTGAAGCCCTGCTCCAGACCGAGCGGCCCGTTGCGATACCACTCGCGCAGCCCGGTGCGCGCATAGGTCACGAGGTTGGCGCGAGCACTGGGTACAGTCGCACCGACCGGCCGCGACGATCGACCGTTTCCGACTCCCTGCAAGTCGATACCCAGCCGCAATCCGCCCGACTGGATCTGCACGCCTGCGCTCCCAAACCGCATGCGCATACGCTGATCCGGGTTCGCTGCCTGCAACCCGGCGCGCGAGCGCCCGACGCGATAGGCGGGGCTGTCGGCGCCGATCGCACCTGAGACCACGCCGCGGGCGGCCGCGGGCAGCGCGGAGAGATCAGCGTGGAGCACGGGCCGATCGCGCGCGGCCACGCTCGGCGACGGCGCCTGAGATTCAAAGATAGGCCGCCCGGCCGCGATGACAACCACGAGCGCAGCAAGCGCAAGCGCGGCGGCGACGACGGCAACAAGCGCGACGGGAAGCGAGGATCTACGCGTGAGCGAGATCCTCGCCCTCGGCGGTGCGGGCCGACTGCCGATCAGCGGCTCAGTCACAATTCTCATGAGCTCCGCACCAGCTTTCCCCCAACGACAGGTCTCGCACCAGGCCGATGCTTCGACCTGGCTAGTTCATACTCGATGCACGATCCTACATGATCGTATATGCGAGCAGAAACGCGGGAGTCGATCTACCGAAAAGGCTCAAACCGGGAGAATTGGTGTCTGCTTCGCCCGAGAGGCCGCTCCAATGGACGATTATCATCAGACAACATCCGATCCCGAGCCTGGCGCCAGACGCACGGCTCCGCGCATGGTGGGACGCTACGAGATCCTCGACGAGATCGGCCGGGGCGGGATGGGCGTCGTGTACAAGGCTCGCCAGCCCGAGCTGGATCGCATGGTCGCGCTCAAGCGCCTGCACAGCATTCACGAGGGCGCCCCCGCGATCGTCGAGCGGTTCGTCCGCGAGGCAAAACTGGTCGGCTCTCTGAATCATCGGAACATAGTCACGGTCTATGACTACATCGAGGAGGACGGGGCCTCGTACATCGCGATGGAGTACATACCGCGGGGCTCACTGCGACCGTGGGTCGGCGGCCTCTCGCTGGCGCAGCTCGCGGGCGTGCTGGAGGGGCTTCTCGCCGGCCTGGCCGTCGTGGAGCCGGAGGGAATCGTGCACCGCGATCTCAAGCCGGAGAACGTCATGGTCACCGGCGACGGGCTGGTGAAGATCACTGATTTCGGCATCGCCAAGACCACCCAGAACGCCGGCGTCACTAGCTTCATGACGACCACGGGTGCCACCGTGGGCACACCCGCCTACATGGCTCCCGAGCAGGCGCTCTCGCAGGAGGTGGGACCCTGGACCGACCTGTACTCGGTGGGGATCATGGCCTACGAGCAATTGGTCGGTCGTGTGCCCTTCCATGACAGCGAGACACCTGTGGCGATCTTGCTGCGCCGCGTCAACGAGCCGATCCCACCGGTGCTCGCCGACCGTCCCGACCTCGATCCGTCCCTCTCGGAATGGATCTCCCGTCTACTCGTTAAGGAGCCCGCCGCGCGCACCTCGAGCGCGTCACAGGCGTGGGAGGAACTCGAGGAGATCGTTCTCGAGCTGTTGGGGCCACGCTGGCGACGAGCAGCAGGCCTGCCCGCAGACCCGCGGGACCTTCAACCCAAGGGCACATCTAAACCCAAACCAGAACTGGAGTCCGGATTTCTCGCATTCGGTAGCTCCCCGACCGATATGCAGCAGCCCGGCCCTCGCGCTGACAAACCAGGCGGCGAAGACCGATCGGCCAGTGAACCCCGAGCCCACCGGGACGCGTCGCATTCCGTAGGCACGCCGGCGCCACCCCAGCCGCTGGGACCCACAGGGCCGGAGCCCATCGCAAGCCACATGCAACAGGTCACGCCCGCGCGCAGGCCCGCACGCAAGGTCGCTCCCGGCCGTGCGCAGGCGCAGACTGATCGCGGCTTCCCCTCGCCGCGCCGCCGACTGCTGCTTGCCGCGCTGATCATGGCGCTCGCGGCGGCCGTGGGATTCGTGCTCGCGCCCATCGGTGCGAGCGACAAACCTCCGGTGCACAATGGGAGCGTCGCGAGGACCGCTCAGCCGACTCGGGCCTACGCGTTGGCGTTGGACAATGCGCTGACCAAGCTCAACGACACACGCGAGCGTGAGAGCGCCAAGCTCGCGCACGCCACCACGGCGAGCGCGCAGGCTGAAGCTGCACAGCGACTTGCCCGTGCCCATTCCCAGGCGGCGGCGGCGGTGCGCAACGCCTCCCCCGGAGTGCTCGAACGGAACGAGAACGCCGCCATCGTCGCCGCGCTCTCACGCATCGCGGGTGGCTATGCCGCGACGGCCAGCGCCGCTCATCGCGAAAACCACAGCGATTTCGAGAGCGCACGCAACGTCGTGCGCAAAGGCACGCTTTCGCTCGAAGCCGCGCTGGAGCGACTCCGGCAGCTTGGCTACAGGCTCAGCACTTGAGCGCTCCATTAACTCGCACCGCTCTGGGCAGCCTCGATATCGCTCGGACCTCCGCGGTCGGCGAGTAGCCGGTCGAGATTGTTCGCGCCCTTGCTGCTGCCGCGCTCGCGGGACCGACGGTAGGCGGCTTGCGCACCGCTCAGATCGCCACGCTGCTCGAGGAGAACGCCCAGGTTGACGGCGCCCTCGGGACTACCGCGTTCATCGGCTCTGCGGTAGGCGGCCTCGGCGTCGTCGAGAGAGCCGCGATGCCTGAGGATCTGTCCGAGGTTGAACGCGCCCCTCTGACTGCCAAGCTGGTCGGCGCGTCGATAGGCGGCCTCGGCTCCGCGCATGTCGCCGCGATCGGCGAGCAGAATGCCGACGTTGAACGCCGCGATCGAGGACAATGACCGATCGTCGCTGCTCTCGGCCCGATCGAGAAGCTCGAGCGCCAACGCGCTGTCGCCTGCGTCGTAGGCGACCGTGGCCATCTGCAGGCAGTCGTGCGGTTCGGCGAGGCTCGTGATCTCCCGCAGCACCGGCTCGTCGACAGCGGGCCATTCGGCGGACGCGAGCTCGACCGCGAGATCGTATGGCTCGTAACCACCGACCTCGCCCGAGGTCTTGCGCAGGAGCGAGATGCTGGTGCGGGGAAGCGGCGTTCGCGCCCACCTCAAGCCGGTCTCGAAAAGCTCATCGCTGGGATCGAGATCATCGGACAGGTGGTGTCTGTAGAGCAGATCGAGCTGGCGGGCGCTCAGCGGCCGCAGAACTCCGGCCCTGCGCCAGTCGATCGCGGCCCTGACTACTGCGACTCCCTCGCGCGGACGATCGCGCGAACGGGTGAGCCGATGCTTGAGCTCGTTCATCGCAACCATCCGGCGGCCGATGCCGAGCTGCTCGATCTCGGCGACCAGGTCTTCACCATAAACCTGCTCTGCACGTGCAAGCTCGGAGTTGCTCAGCGCGACATTAACGTCGATGCAGACAGCGAGGCTCCTGAGCTGTTCGACGGGGTCGGCGAGCAGCTCGGTTTGATTCTTGATGGCGCGCCCTCCCTCGGTGGCAAGCATGACCACGGGACGATCGCAGTCGAGGTTGCGCAGCACCCCCTCGTGCAGACCATTGGCGTCCCCAGATGTATAGCGCTCGATATCGTCGAGCCATACAACCAGCGGCGTCCAGGTTCTCGGCAGCGTGCCGGGGCGTAGCAGAGCCTCGATGCTGGCCCCGTTCCTCGGGGTCACTAGCCATGCATCCTTCAGCTCGTCCCACCTGAGAGCCTCGAAAGCGGCACGCGTCTTGCCGGACTTCGTCTCGCCTGAGAGCATCACCAGGGGGCTCCCCTCCCCTGCCAGCGCCGCGCGCAGGGCGGCGCGCAGCGCGGGCTCGCAATCTCGGCACACGTAGCGCCACTCCTGTCCTTCCGGGAGCACCGCGACGTCCACGCCGTACTCGCTCGCGCGCGCCTGTCCTGCGCGGCAGGCCTTACCGGCCAGCAAATCCTGCAATTCCTTGGCCTCCGCGGCCTGAAAACCTCTCCAGGCCAGGATGGCGTCGACGACCGCAAAGACGGCGGCGATGAGCGCCGGGATAAATGCCCATATTCGCCCGGCGATCCCCACTGCAGCGAAACCGACCGCGACCACGAACGCCACCAGTGCATACCGCAACGCGTTCAGGACGTCGCGCCAACGACTGTAATACTCGGGGTTCTCCCGACGATTGGATCTCACAGGCGGACAATATCGAGCCTGGTAATTGCCCCGCAGGAGTTATGGCGTGATAGTGGGCCGGTGTCGTACTGGGATTGGCGATCGCCAACAAGGAGTGGGCGGTGCTCGCAGCTGGACCGGTGCTGCTGGCGCTGGGGCCACACACCACTAGCCCGGGCCAGATCGACGTCGCGAAGGTGCGCGCTGGTGTGAGCGTCGCGCGGCGGCGGATCGTGTGCGCTGCGAGCGCCGTGGCAGTGTCGGTGGCGGCGCTGGCGCCGCTGGCGTTGGCCTCTCCGGGGGGGTTCGCGGCGAGCACGCGCGGCGCCGCGGTGGCGCATAACGCGATCTTCCAACCATGGCAGGCGTGGTGGTTCTTCGGCGAGCACGGTGGGCTCGTGCATGGCCTGTTCGGCGCTCCCAAGCCGGGGTATCGCATCGGACCAGCGTAGACGAACACGATCAGCCATCCGCTGATCGTCGTGGTCGGACTGGGCTTGGCGGGGGCGGTGTGGCTGCAGTGTCGCCGACGGACTGGCAAGGGAGGAGCGAGCGAGCGCGACGCGCTGCTGACGCTCGCGCTGATCCTGCTGATGCGATGCGTGCTGGACACATGGGACACGGCTTATTACGCGCTGCCGTTCGTGCTGGCGCTGCTCGCCTGGGAGGCGCTCGGCCAGAGTGCGCGTCCACCGGTGCTCGCGCTGGCGAGCACGGTGCTGGCGTGGCTGAGCTTCCAGTGGCTACCGACCCATGGCGCCTCGCCGGACGCGCAGGCGGCGGTTTTCTTGGCGTGGACGCTGCCGCTGGCGATGGGGCTCGCGCTGCGGTTGTACGCACCCGACGTGGCAAGACGCGTCCTAGCCGGAGCGGCTCGGGGTACACCCGGGGCTCGGCCTGCTACCGACATTGGAGCGGCCGCCGGTTCCCAGCCCGCCTGAGCGCCTGGGCACCCGCCCTCGGACGACAGGGACAGGACGAGAAACGGTCAGGCGATAACGGTCAGTTCGGTCGGCAGTCCGGTGAGCACTTCGTGACCGCCCGGACGGACGACGACGAGATCCTCGATGCGCACGCCGCACTCCCCGGGCAGGTAGACGCCGGGCTCGACCGTGACGACGTTGCCGGCACGCAGCGGATCCTCGCCGGCGGTGCGCGATAGGCGCGGACCCTCGTGAATCTCCATGCCGACGCCGTGACCGAGGCCGTGGCCGAAATGTTCGCCGTGCCCGGCAGCTTCGATCGCCTCGCGCGCGACGGCGTCGAGCTCACGGCCGCTGGGGCCGGCGGTGACGGCGGCGAGCGCCAGTGCCTTGGCTGAGCGAACGAGCTCGTAGATCTCGCGCGCCCGCGCGGAGATGCGCTCGCCGGTCGCGTAGGTGCGGGTGCAATCCGAGCAGTAACCCTCGTGCAGGGCGCCCCAGTCGATTGTGACGAGCACGTCGGGCGCGATCGGCTCCGCGCGGGGCTCGGCGTGGGGCAGCGCGCCGTGGGCGCCGGAGGCGACGATCGAAGGAAAGCTGGGTCCGTCGGCGCCGAGCCGGCGCATCTCGAGCTCGAGGTCGATCGCGACCTCACGCTCGGTGCGCCCGACCAGCCCGCGCTGCAGGACGCTGCGCTGTAGCGCCTCGTCTGCCAGCTGCGTCGCGGCACGGATGCGGACGATCTCGTGATCGTCCTTGACCGCGCGCATGCGCTCGACCGCGCCGGCGCAGGGGACGAGCTGCCATCCGGTCGGCAGCAGCTCGCGCAGGCGCGTGTGCTGAGCGACCGTGAGGTTCCCGTCGTCGAATCCCAGACGCCCCGCGGTCCCGGCCGTAGTGAGCAAGGCCGCAATGGCGGCGTCGAGTAGCTCTCCGGAGACGATCTCGCGGGCGAATAGCTCAGGGACCTGTTCGCCCGATTGTGTCTCGTAGCGGAAGTCGGTGAGAAAGCGATGCTCGCCGGAGCGTCCGGGAGCAGCAATCAGCACCAGCGCATTGCTGCCGGTGAAGCCGGTGAGGTAGCGGACGTTGACGGCGCTCCATACGAGCAGCGCGTCGAGCTTGCGCTCGCGCAACTCGGCGGCGAGGCGCTCCACACGCCCAACCTCAGCGAGCTCATCCCCGGCGCCCGCGCTTGTCATTGAGTCTCGCCCTGGTCGAGGTGCGCTCGCAGCTGCGTGAGAGCCTCCAGGTAGCCATCCGGTCCACGCCCGGAGATCGTCGCGAAGCACAGCTCCCTGATCACCGAGAAATGCCGCCACTGCTCGCGGTTCTCGATGTCGGACAGGTGAATCTCGAGCGCGGGCACGCCGGTGATCTCGAGCGCGTCGCGGATCGCCCACGCGTAGTGCGTCCAGGAGCCGGGGTTGAGCAGGATCGCGTCGGTGTTGCCGCGCAGGGAGTGCAGATGCTCGATGAACGCGCCTTCGTGGTTGGTCTGGAAGCAGTGCACGCTGAAATCCAGCGCGCTCGCGGCCTGCTCTATCTGCCGTTCGAGCTCGGGTAGCGTGAGCGTGCCGTAGAGCAGCGGGTCGCGGTGACCGAGCTGATCGAGGTTCACGCCGTGCATTACCTCCAGGCGATAGTGCGCGCGGGTCATTGCGTAAGCTCCGCTACCGCCGCGCGCACGTGGGCCGCGTCGACCTCGCAGCCGTACTCGACCTCGCCAGGGGCCTTGAGTAGCACGAACGGGACGTTAGCCGCCACGCGCTTCTTGTCGCGGGTGCTCGCGGCGATGATCTCCTCGAGATCGACAAGCGCGTCGTCGAGCACGACGGGGAGCTCGCGAGCCAGCAGCAGCTCGCGCACCTGCGCGCGCAGGTCCTCGGCGCCGGAGAGCCGTAGTGCGGCGAGCAGCCCGAGTCCGACGGCCTCGCCGTGGCGATAGCGGGTGTAGCCGGTGACGGTCTCGATTGCGTGGCCGATGGTGTGTCCGAGGTTGAGCACCTGCCGGGCGCCGGCGTCGCGCTCGTCGGCGGCGACGATGGCGAGCTTGGTGGCGATACAGTCGCGGATCGTGCGCTCGTCCACTTCGGCACCGGGCGCCTGGGAGACGCGCTCCCACAGCGTGCCGCCGGCGATGAGGGCGGTCTTCAGCACCTCGACCCAGCCGGCCGCGAGCTCTGCCGATGACAGCGTGGCGAGCGTGTCGGGATCGACGAGCACGGCCGCGGGCTGGTGGTAGGCGCCGACGTAGTTCTTGGCGACGGACAGGTCGATGCCGGTCTTGCCGCCGTAGGCGGAGTCGACCATCGCGACGAGCGTCGTGGGGACGTGCACGATCGGCACGCCGCGCTGGTAGGTGGCGGCGCAGAACCCGGCGAGGTCGCCGACTACACCTCCGCCGAGCGCGACGAGGTGATCGGCGCGGGTGATGCCGGCTCCTACGAGCTCACTCCACACGCGCTCGGCGCTAGCGAGTGTCTTGTGGGGCTCCCCCGGCTCAAGCGCGATCGTGCCGGCGAGATCCCCCAAGCGCTCGGCGTACAGCGCCGAGACGGTCTCATCGCTGACGAGGAAGGGACGGGATCTCGATCGGTCCAATGGCCAGATCTCGGCGAGCCGCGCCTCGCCGCCGGGCTGCAACAGCCCGCGAGCGAGGAACACGGGATAGTCGCCGGACGCCGCACTCGCCCACAGCAGCGAGACATCGGCCAGCCCCTCGTACAGCTCAAGACGATCGGCGTGCAGCGCCGCGAACGCCTCGAAGTCGCGCGCGAGTGGGCGCTCGAGGCCGTCGGGCGAGGATCGAACGCGCTCCCAGGCCACGGTCGGGTCGACGTCGAGTAGCAACGTGAGGTGCTCGGCGAGCGCGGCGCGGACGGACTCCGAGAGGACGCTGCCGCCGCCGAGCGCGATCGCATCGCGCGGACCGGCGGCGGCCAGCAGCTCGCACACCAGCTGCTCCTCGCTCGCACGGAAGGAGGCCTCGCCGCGGCTCTCGAACTCGTGCGCGATCGAGTGGCCCAGGCGCTGTTGCAGCAGCGCGTCACTGTCGAGTACCCGTCCGCCGAGGGTCGCGGCGAGCTGGGCGGCGACGGTCGACTTGCCGGCGCCCATGAAGCCGATCAGGACGAAGGCCACCCGATCCTCTCGCAGTAGGCGCGCAGGGACGCGCGCACGTCGTCGATGTGATCGCCGCCGAACTTCTGCGCGTAGGCGTCGGCGAGCACGAGCGCGACCATCGCCTCGCCGACGACGCCGGCGGCGGGAACGGTGCAGGAGTCGGTGCGCTCGCGCAGCGCCTCGGCGGGTTCGTGGGTGGCGGTGTCCACTGAACGCAACGGTCGGGTGAGCGTCGGCAGGGGCTTCATCGCGCCGCGAACGATCAGTGGTTGGCCGTTGGTCATGCCTCCCTCCAGGCCGCCGGCGCGGTTGGTCTCGCGGTAGTAACCCCCGCGCTCCTCGTCATAGAAGATCTCGTCGTGTGCCTCTGAGCCGGGCACGCCGGCGATGTGAAAGCCGTCGCCGATGGAGACGCCCTTGAGCGCCTGGATCGAGCAGATGGCCATCGCGAGGCGGCCGTCGAGGCGCTGCTCCCAGGAGATGTGCGAGCCGAGGCCGGGGTGCAGACCGAAGGCCTGCACCTCGAAGACGCCGCCGAGGGACTCGTTGGCCTTGCGCAGCCGGTCGATCTCGGCGACCATCGCCCGCGTCGCGTCGGGGTCGAGGCAGCGCACGGGCGAGGCGTCGACCTCGGCGAAGTCCTCCAGCGCAAGCGCCGCGGCCGGCGCGGGAGCGTGGATGGAGGCGATCTGCACGACGTGCGAGCGCACGTGCACGCCG
>JBAUXH010000207.1:0-2564 GCA_049584155.1 Solirubrobacteraceae bacterium | reverse complement strand
GTCCTCACGCAGAAGATCGATCACACACAGGTCGGCGAGCTGGGGGACGGCAGTGTGCGCGACGGTCTGCATGGTCTGCAGGGGATCGAGGGAGGCGTCGAAGGCGGCACTGGCGGAGATCAGCAGATCCTTCGCCTCGGCTGCCCTGCGCAGCTCGGTGACCTCGTGGAGAAGCGCCGCGAATCCCGCGGGGGACCACGATTCGAGCATCTCTGGAGAGCCGCCGCCTCCCACAGCCTCACCCCCCGTATCCCGATCGTGACCTCCAGCCTCCTCCCGGTGTCTATCTGCAGCCATCGGTTCCCTCACGGTATACGGTCGAACGGGCGCGGGGTGAACGCCGAGATGCACGCAGAACAGCGGTCTCCCTGCCGAGGCCCGGGTTCCCTCAGGGCGTCTCTTGGGGTAAGCGGACCCGTCTGCCTGTCACCGTGGTCGGGTGGCTCGCTCGACTTGGACGCCGCGGTCGGTGAGGTGCCACTCGTTGGAGGACCCCATGATCTGGCCTTCCCCGATGTTGTGCACCAGTTGCAGGCGCTCCAGGCGGGTGAGGAGCTTGGAGATCTGACCCTGGTCGGCGATACCGGCGCCTTCGGCGATTTCGCGGTTGCTGGCGCCCGGGTTTTCGCCGATGAAGGTGAGGACACGCACGGTGCGGTATGTGAGGCGCATGTCGAGGCCCTCGAGCGGATCCTTGGTCGAGCGTCGCGGGGGTCGCTTGCGCCTGGGCAGCATCGGGGGCTTGCGTGTGAGCTCGCCGCTGGCTGCGCGGGAGCCGAGGTAGGGAAGCACGACCATGCTCATCAACGGTCCGAGCAGAGTGGTGAACGGTTCCCTGCTGCGGGCGAGCAGGCGGGTGTGCAGAACAGCGAAGACCGCTCCGATGACGCCTTCGGCGGTCACCTCGGGCGATTCTTCGGTTGCACGGGCGACACGAGCACCGGCGCTGGTGCGTCCCTCGTCGATGACCTTCTTCAGCTGGGCAAGAACCTGGGTGCGACGTTTGAGCACGCGGGGGCCCGCACCCAGCGCCTCCACCACGCAGATCCGCGCGAGGCCGGGCTCGTCATCCATGAACCGCAGCATTGCCAGCAGGCCCGCGCGGACGCCGTCGCGCCAGTCGGACTCCCGCTCGTAAGCGTCGCCGACAAGCGTGCTGAGCTGGTCGACGGCTTGGTCGAACACCGCGAGGAAGCAGTCCTCGCGGTCCTCGAAGAGGTCATAGAACGTCTTACGGGATACCCGTGCCCGAGCGATCACCTGGGCGACGGTCAACCGTGCGTACCCGACTTCCTCCACTGCCTCCGCCGCCGCCGTGAGCATACGGCTGCGCTGAATCTCCGAAACCTGTCCACGCGGCAATCCGTTGGGACCCGGACGCAACCGCGGGGCCATCGAGCGCGTCTTATCCTTTGAAGCCATCTTATTCCGCCTAATCGGTCAGTCTTTTCACTTTTGGACGAATACGGTGGGTCCTGTGGTGCATTCGCGTCATAGGACCCGACGGGGATCCGGTACCCAAGACCTGCGGCACCAGCCCCCTAATGCTGTCCGCAAAGATTCATGGGTTGACGCCAAGAAGTCGAGGCGCGTCTCCCACTCGCCCGCGAGGGCTTTCGAGGGACGACCAGCATTCTGATAGATCAGATTTCGGGGGGTTGATTGGCTGGAGAATGGGACCATGCACCGATCGCACTGTCAACATAGTGTCATTGACAGTGGTGGAACGATCGTAACGCGAACGGCCGACGGACGATCGGTGGCTGCCAGTGGCGCCCGCGGGCAAAACACTCGTGGGGCCACGAGGGCCCCAACCCCTTGTGGTTCCCTACCCAGAACGTCCAGTCGCGGAGCACAGCAACCATCCCCGATCGCGGACGAGTCTCGCGACCAAGCCGGCAGCGCCCCTGCGCGGTCTCAGCTCGTCCGAGCGCGCGCTTCGTCAAGGCGCCGAGCGCGATACAGGCTCACAGGCTCGCGGATGCCGCGCAGACGCCGCTCGCCGGCGTAGGACCAGCGATAGTCCTCACGCGCAGCCTCCCGAACCTCGCGGTCGACCAGGACACTTCCGGGGCGAGCGACGCCGGTGATGCGAGAGGCGAGGTTGACGGGCCTCCCGAACCAATCCCCCGCACGGCTGAGAGCCGGCCCGAGCGCAACTCCGGCGCGCAGCTGCGGGAACTCGTCCCCCTCGGTATCGGCGGCATCGATCAGCGAGAGCGAGCTGCAGAGCAGGGCGGCGGGATCAGGAGAGGCGAGCATCACGGCGTCCCCAATCGTCTTGACGAGCCGAACGGGGGGCTCGAGGACTTCACTGGCGATGGTCTCGAGCCGCACGGAGAGGCGACCGAGCTCGTCGGGAGCAACCTCCTCGCCGAGCCGCGTGAAGCCGACGAGATCGGCGAAGCCGACAGCGATCTCCCGCGACCCGGGCAGCTGACCGCCGCTGCGCTCCGCGGCGTTGATCGCCTCGCTCTGAGCCATCTGGCGAAGATGCAGGGTCAGCAGGTTGGTGATCAGGGGTCCGAGCATCGGGGAGAGCTGGGAGGTGGCCAGGGCATAGC
>JBAUXH010000206.1:0-1661 GCA_049584155.1 Solirubrobacteraceae bacterium | reverse complement strand
AGCATCTAGAGCTTCTCCCCCCGGAGCAGGGCATAGATCAGGTAGACGCAGACCAGCGCCGAGACGATCAGGCCGAAGACGTCGGCACCCGTGATCGCGGCGAGCGCCGGCGTCATATCCGGTCGATCAGGTCGATCGCCCAGTAGAGGAGGGCGAAGAGGCAGACAGCGATGGCAATGGCGAGAACGTCGGCGAGAGGACCGCCGCCACCGGGGAAGATGTCCGCGAGGAAGAGCACGAAAGCATCGTCCGCCGGCAGGCGTCAAGGGTGTGTGTGCGAAGCGGCCCCCGGCGTCAAGAAGGCATAAAGGTCGCCATAAACACGGCAAGCGCTAGATTTACTGGCTGACCAGCCAATCGCCGCGCGGGGCGGCGCAACTCAGGAGCAGACTTTGAGCAACCGCACGTTCGTGATCGGTGTCGGCATGACCAAGTTCGAGAAGCCGGGCACCAAGGAGGGCGACTACCCGGACTGGGCCAAGGAGGCGGGGGAGAAGGCGCTCGCCGACGCCGGGATCCCCTACGAGGACGTCGAGCAGGCCTTCGCCGGCTACTGCTACGGCGACTCGACCTACGGGCAGCGGGCGCTCTACCAGCTGGGACTCACCGGGATCCCGGTGGTCAACGTCAACAACAACTGCTCGACCGGCTCCTCGGCGCTCTTCCTGGCGCGCCAGGCGGTCAAGGGCGGCCTCGCCGACTGCGCCCTGGCGCTCGGCTTCGAGAAGATGGAGCCCGGCAGCCTCGGGGTCAAGTACACCGACCGCACCAACGCGCTCGACAAGCACGCTATGAGGATGTTCGAGATCCGCGACCCCGAGCAGTCGCCGCCGGCGCCGCAGATGTTCGGCAACGCCGGCCGCGACCACATGGAGAAGTACGGCTCCAATCCCGACCACTACGCCTGGATCGGGTGGAAGAACCACAAGCACTCGGTCAACAACCCCTACGCCCAGTTCCAGGACGAGTACACGCTCGAGGACATCAAGGCGGCGAAGATGATCCACGACCCGCTGACCAAGCTGCAGTGCTCGCCGACATCCGACGGCTCGGCCTGCGCGATCGTCGCCTCCGAGCGCTACGTCGAAGAGCACGGCCTCGGCGACCGGGCGATCGAGATCGCCGGGCAGTCGATGGTCACCGACCTCTCCTCGACCTTCGCCGAGGACGCCAACTGCATGACGATCGTCGGCTCCGACATGTCGAAGAAGGCCGCCGAGGAGGCCTACGCCGAGGCGGGCATCGCCGCCGAGGAGGTCGACGTCTGCGAGCTGCACGACTGCTTCAGCGCCAACGAGCTGATCACCTACGAAGCGCTCGGCTTCGCGGCCGAGGGCGAGGGCCACAAGCTCGTTGAGGAAGAGGCCACCACCTACGGCGGCGTGGTCGTCGTCAACCCCTCCGGCGGGTTGATCTCCAAGGGCCACCCGCTGGGCGCGACCGGGCTGGCGCAGTGCTCGGAGCTGACCTGGCAGCTGCGCGGGGAAGCCGATAAGCGACAGGTCGAGGGCGCGAAGACCGCCCTCCAGCACAACATCGGCCTCGTCGGCGCCGCCGTGTCACCGTCTACAAGCCAGTGGCCTAGGGCCGCTGGAGGAGGAGGTCCCGATGGCGAAGCAGCGGCAGAACCTCAGCGGCAAGGTCGTGGCGATCACGGGAGG
>JBAUXH010000205.1:0-2124 GCA_049584155.1 Solirubrobacteraceae bacterium | reverse complement strand
GTCGACCTGCATCGAGGACATCCCCAGGTCGAAGTAGATGACATCAGCGCGCACGCCCTCCTGCGCCAACTCCGCCAGGGCCTGGGCGTAGCCGGCGCGGATGAAGCGCACCGTGCAGGCGACCTCGCCGGCGAGTTCCTCGAAGCGCTCGCGCGCATAGGGGTCACGGTCGATCGCGATCAGCGTGCCCTCGGAGCCGAGGCGCTCGGCGATCAGCTGCGCGTGGCCGCCGCCGCCGAACGTGCAGTCGATCGCGGTCTGCCCGGGTCGCGGGTCGAGCAGGTCGATCAGCTCGCCGGCGAGCACCGGAATGTGCGTGCTGGTGGTCATGTCAAGGGTGAGCGTCACGATAGGTGGTGGTTCGAGGGGCTGGCGATCTCACTCGTCAACACTGGCCGTGATCTCCGCGACGCCACCAAGCAGCGTCGGTCGATGGTCGTCCCAGGCGCTGCGATCCCACAGCTCCAGACGATCGCCGACGCCGACGACGACGACCTCCTTCCTCAGGCCCGCGTGCTCGCCCAGGAAGCTCGGGACCATGATCCGTCCGGCCGCGTCGAGGTCGGCGTCGTGGGAGCTGCCGTAGAAGAAGCGCTCCAGCTCGGTCAGGCGCGAGGACAGCGGCGGCAGCTCGGCGAGCGCGCGCTGGGTGTAGCGCTCGTACTCCTCCGGTCGCCACACGCCCACGCAGGGCTTCAGATCGACGGGCATCGCCAGCACGACTCCCTCCGAGAGCGCGGCGCGATAGCGAGCCGGGACGGTGAGGCGATTCTTGGCGTCGAGCGTGTGGTCGAAGGTGCCGCGGAAGTGAACCATGAGAGGGCTTGGGGCTTCTTCTGCTCGTCGGGAGAGGACGGCTTGTCGAAGGGATTACCGAGCCGGGGTGGAGGAGTGGGAGGAGCCCCTCCACCTCGGCTCGCTTCCGGCAAGTTACCCCACTTTCCCCCACAACGCAACCCTAATTGCACATTTTTTCCCACAACCCTTCCCTAAGGCCGTCGAAACCGACGAAAAGCCCCTATCTGCGGCGCTCTACCGCCAAGGCCGGCGCCTACCCGCGGGCCGGCCGAGCCGGCCGATTCGTGCAATCCGCCGTGCAAACCGGGTGGGTGCATCGTGCGTTGCGGATACGATCGGCTGATGCGGGTCGAGCTGGGGCAGCGACGGGAACGAGGACAGGCAGACAAACTGGGTCGAGCCGCGGGTCGAGCGCTCACCGCGCTCGCCGTTCTGCTCGTCGGGCTCGCCGGCGCGCTCGCGGGGTGTGGCTCCAGCTCCTCGAGCGGCACGAAGGCCGATCCCGCCGGAGTCGTCCCGTCCTACGCGCCCGTGTATATCGGCGCGGTCGTGCGCCCGAACGGGAGCCTCAAGAACGAAGCGCTCGCGGCCGGACACGCGCTGACGGGCCAGAAGAACCCCTACACCCGCCTGCTGAGCGTGCTGCAGACGCCTGGTTCCCCGACGCTCGATTTCAGCCGCGACGTCGCGCCGTGGCTGGGTGAAAACGCGGGACTGTTCTTTACGGCGCTCGGATCGACCGCAGGTTTGACGGGGTTGCTCCAACAGGGATTGATCGGTGGGGGCTCGGGCACGCAGTGGCCGTTCGCGGCGGGCGAAGGAGGACAGGGCGCGATCGTGCTCGACACGAGCGATCTCGCGAAGGCCGAAAAGTTCGTCTCCACGCAGGCCGCGCACGCGGGCGCGCAGACGACCAGTTACAAGGGCGTCTCCTTCAAGGCCACCGCGGGCGGGGACGGGTTCGCGGTGATCGACAAGCTCGTCGTGCTCGGCTCGGCCTCGGGCGTGCGCGCGGTCATCGACACGACCCAGAGCGGGTCCTCGCTGAAAGGCAACGGGACCTACTCACAGCTGCAGTCGGTCGCGCCCTCGGGCGCGCTGGGGCACGTGTACGCGAACCCGGGGGCGTTGACGAAGGCTCACATCGCGAAGGCGACGAGCGGCGCATCGGAAGACGGACAGTCGCTGCCGACACTACTTACCGCGCTCGGGGGCACGCGCCCGCTGAACATCTCGCTCGTGCCCTCCGCGAAGACGCTTGCGATCGACGCCGACATCGGTCCGGCGCCCGCGGGCACCGCCAAGTCGAGCAGCGGCGGCCTCGTC
>JBAUXH010000204.1:0-1526 GCA_049584155.1 Solirubrobacteraceae bacterium | reverse complement strand
TTCTGGAGGGACGACAGTCGGGGTTTGCGTCGGACAAGAAACACTTCATCGAATCTCACACGCCGGCGATCGAGCTGGAGGCAAGTAGTATCCGAGACGACACGACGGCCACCGCGCTCCTCCGCTTCAAGAGAAAGAAGGGAAAGCAGAAATCCGTCAAGAGCGCCCTCTGGTTCCTCGATCGCGACCAGGTCACCCTAGTTCCGGATCAGGGCTCGACAGTGACTAAGGAGTTGGCACGAAATAAGTGCTTGATTTTCGCTTGTGGATAGCGTACTGTTTGTAGGTGGACATCGACACGTTGCGCGCGAAGTACGACAGTCTCGCCCCAGCACTCACGGAACGGTCGCGACGACTCTGGGCGGCGACGGAAGCGCGGGCTCTGGGGCATGGCGGGATCGGCATGGTGGAGCGGGCGACCGGTATCTCCCGGTCGACGATTGCACGCGGCATCCGGGAGACGATGGCCGGCGCGACGCTTGCCTCGGACCGGACGCGCAGGCCGGGAGGCGGCCGCAAGAGGACGACCGACAAGGACGCGACGTTGATGGCGGATTTGGAGGCGTTGGTGGAACCGACAGCCTCTGGAAATCCTCAGTCTCCTCTGCGCTGGACCTCGAAGAGCGTGCGTCACTTGGCGGCGGAACTGCAGGCGATGGGGCACACGGCAAGCCACCGTCTGGTCGCCGAGCTTCTGCAGGCGAGCGGCTACAGCCTGCAAGCGAACCGGAAGACGCGCGAGGGACCCCAGCATCCCGATCGCGACGCGCAGTTCCGGTACATCAACGAACAGGTGGGTCGCTACCAGAAGCGCGCACAGCCTGCCATCTCGGTGGATACCAAGAAGAAGGAACTGGTCGGCGATTTCAAGAACGCAGGTCGGGAATGGCGGCCGAAAGGAGCAGCCGAGCCGGTGCGGGTGCACGACTTCCTCATCCCCGAGCAGGGCAAAGCGATTCCCTACGGCGTCTACGACCTGAACCGCAACGAAGGCTGGGTCAGCGTTGGGATCGATCACGATACGGCGAGCTTCGCCGTCAACGCGATCCGGCGTTGGTGGAAGCTGATGGGCAGGGCGGCGTACGGTGGTGCGACCTCGCTGCTCATCACAGCGGACAGTGGTGGCAGCAACGGCTCTCGCGTCCGCCTGTGGAAGTGGGAGCTGCAAAGGTTCGCCCGTCGCACAGGGCTCTCGATCACCGTCTGCCACTTTCCTCCTGGAACCAGCAAGTGGAACAAGATCGAACATCGCCTGTTCTCCTACATTGCGATGAACTGGCGCGGCAAACCGCTTGCAAGCCTGGCCACCATCGTCAGCCTCATTGGATCGACCAACACGACGGCGGGGCTGAGGGTCAGGTCCGAGATTGACCAAGGGAGCTATCCGCAAGGCGTCGCCCTGGCGGACCAGGAGATGGATCAGATCAACCTCGAACGCCACTCCTTCCACGGCGACTGGAACTACACGATCCACCCTGGTAGGGTGCCAACCAAATGATGCAGTTATTTCGTGCCACTACCTTAGT
>JBAUXH010000203.1:0-1684 GCA_049584155.1 Solirubrobacteraceae bacterium | reverse complement strand
GCGCAGAACAGTGCGGCGATAGGGTCAGGGCTCCGCCCTGAAACCCGCCGAAGGGGCTTTGCCCCTTTGGAAACCCCACCAAAGGCGCAGCCTTTGGAATCCATCACGTTTAAGTAATGGGGTAACTGCCCAGGTAGGCTGGGGTGATCAGGCGGATCGCAGGTTTGCGACCAATTGCTCGGGGTCGCCTGCGAGTGTCTGGAGCAGGTCCCAGCCCTGCTTTCTTGCGGTTGAGAGCATCGATCGGATGACGGCGAAGTCTGCGGCGCCGCGCTCGGAGCGGAAGCCGCCGGAGATCTTCTGCCGCAATTTCATCATCCGCCCGTCGCGCTCGGCGAGGTTGTTGGTGAACGGCACGCTTGCGTTGGTCAGGAAGCGGAGCGCGTCCGGTTTGCGCGAGCTGAGCCGCAGCAGCAGGTTGTGACCAACCCGTCGCGGCGGCTTGCCGCGCGGTCTGGTCTTTGGCAAGGCGTGTTGCCTCTCATGGAAGGCCAGTCCCTCCGCGACAATGGCATCATAGCGGCGCTCGATCAGTGCGATCAGCGCCGGGCGGAGCGGCAGGTCCTGCGCGCGTGCCAGGTTCACCGCATGGCAGGCCCGGCGCAGCAGTCGCTGCATCTGCCGCGCCCAGTCTTCCTTGTCGATCTCGATCAGCGCCTTCAGTTCGCGCAGATGATGCGCGTTGCACAGCGCGTGCAGCACGCCTTTCAGCGTGTAGTAGGGATGCCAGTGGTCGTGCACGACAATGCCCGCGACGTTCGTCAGCAGGCTGCCGCGCCTGGCCGAGACCCGATAGAAGGTGAGCAGAAGGGTCGAGGCGACGTGCAGCCATTGTGTCTTGCCGCCGATCCGAAAGCCGGTCTCGTCCATGTGCTTGACCGGCGCCGTTGCCACTTGGTCGCGCACGACATTGGTGAAGCCCTGGATGCGTTCGGCGCAGTTCTCACTCATCCGCCCGATGGTTGCCGTGGCCAGGCGCACGCCGAACAGATCGACCATCAGCGTGGCAAGACGTTTCTCCGGCAGCAACTGGTAATGCAGCAGGTAAAGCACGATGGCGCCGATCCGCTTGCCGTACTGCACCGGAGCTGTCACCCAATCGGGAAAGCTCGCCCGCGTCTGTGCCCCGCACGTCGCGCAACGACAGTCATGCGTCCGATGTTCGGTGACGATCAATGGGGGTGGTTCGGGCAGGTCAAAGACTTGCCGAGCGGCATGGCCGGTGGCCATCGCTTCAGTCAGTGGCGCACCACACCCGGCACAGGCCAGCGGATAATGATCGATGATCGCATCGGGCGTCCCGGTTCGACACAGCGTCGCCCCCGGATGGCCCTTTTGCCCACCCGGCTTCTTGCCGGAGGATTGCCGCAGGCTGCTGACCCGCACTGGCTTCTTCAGCCCATCACTCGATGGCGGCTTGCCGCTGTTGCTGCTGTCCAGCCCGAGCCGACGCTCCAATTCGGCAAGGCGTGCCTGCATCGCCGCCATTTCGGCCACATGACGTTCCTCCTGTGCAAACAGCAGGGCGATGAGGTCGTGCTGCGAGAGTTGCTCAAGGGCGGTGCGGTCCACCGATTCCTTGGAATCGGCCCGCCGAAGTCATGTCAACCAATTTCTCGGCCCCGAACCGCCGGCTTCTGATCGGGCCACCTCAAATCACGCCCCAGGCTCACCGGTCCAGCTT
>JBAUXH010000202.1:0-2774 GCA_049584155.1 Solirubrobacteraceae bacterium | reverse complement strand
ACTTCGCCGGGCCCGAAAAACCACAGCACTACGCGGCCGTACTACGCGCCGCCTATCCCGCGATCAAGCAGGCCAACCCCGATGTGCCCGTGCTCGCCGGCTCGCTCGTCGGCTCCAACGGCGTCTTCCTGCGTGCGCTCTATGCCGCCGGCATCAAGGGCTACTACGACGGGCTCGCCGTCCACTTCTACAACCTCACACTCGGATCGCTGCGCGCGATCCACGAAGTTCAGCTGGCCAACGGGGATAGCAAGCCGCTGTGGCTGGACGAGTTCGGCTGGACCAGCTGCTGGCCCCACCACAAGATCCAACAGGAACAGGCGTGCGTCACCCCCCAGATCCAGGCCACGAACATCACCAACCTCTTCCGCTCCCTGGCGCGCACCCCCTACATCGCCGCCGAGGTCCTCTACGGGCTGCAGGACGGCGCCCGCGAAGACTTTGGAGTCCTCAACAGCAAGGGCGCCCGCAAGCCCGCATTCGCGGCGCTCTCCCGGGCGCTCGCCGCGCCCTTCGCCAGCTCCAGCCCCGTCACGCTGCGCCTCAGCAGGCGCCACGGGAGGGTCCTCGCCAGCGGCTCCGGACCGGTCGGCGACTACATGCAGCTCGAAGTCCTGCAGGGCACCGTGCCGCGCTACAAGGCCCTGTTCACGCTCGACCGCTTCAACCGCTACTCGATCCCGCTGCCGCGGGTGCTCGGCACCCACGGGCTCACCGTCCGCGTCTACCAATACTGGGCCGGCAGCGGCAGCGACGCCCAGCGCAGCATCTGAAGGGAGAAGCCCGCTAGCCGCGTACCCTCGCATGATCCGAGGGGAACCGCCGAGCGTTGCGTACTTGCCGGCTGCAGCTCGGCAATCACTGAGCGTTGAATAACTCCGCGTTGCGCAGCAGTGCCCCGAAGGTCAGCGCCAGGATCTTCAGGTCGAGCGCCAGCGACCAGTGGGCGATGTAGTAGTTGTCCCACTCCACCCGTTCCGCCAGCGAAGTCTGGCCGCGCAGTCCGTGTACCTGGGCCCAGCCCGTGATCCCCGACTTGACTCTATGGCGGTCACCGTAGCGAGCGACGTCCTGCCTGAACAGCTCCACGAACTCCGGGCGCTCCGGGCGCGGGCCGATGATGCTCATCTCGCCGCGCAGCACGTTGACCAGCTGCGGCAGCTCATCCAGCGAGGTGCGCCGCAGGAAACGCCCGATCGGAGTGCGACGATCGGCACCCTCGACGCCGCCTGGGGCGGTGTCGCCGCCGAGCATGAAGTCGAGCGCCCGTTCGTCGTCCTCGTTCAGCGTCAACGCTGCGTGCTCAATCTGCATCGAGCGGAACTTGTAGAGGTCGAACACCGTCCCGTCGCGGCCCACCCGGCGCTGGCGGAAGAGGATCGGGCCGGGCGATGTGAGGCGCACCGCGAGCGCCGTGCACGCCAGGATGGGGGAGAGCACCAGCAGCAGCAATCCTGCCAGCGTACGGTCGAAGGCGTGCTTGAGCGTGAACTGCACGCCCTTGGGATTGATGCTAGTGAAGGAGAGCAGCGGCAGACCCCCCACCGTGTCGTAGCCCACGCGGTTATTGATCGTGTCGAACATGCGCGGCACCACCGAGACCTCGATGCCGAGCTCTTGGCAGCGCTGGATCAAGCGGCTCACGTGGGCGTCCGCAACCGAGGAGAACGCGACGATCAGATTGCGCGATCCCGTCCTGCGCACGACCTCGTCGAGATCCTCCGAGGTGCCCAGCACCGGCACGTCGCGCCCGCCCACCTCCGCCAGCGGACGAGGATCGTCATCGAGGAAGCCCACCGGGCAGAGGCCGTACTCGGGATGGTCCTCCAGACGACGCGCCACCTGGGCACCCACCAGTCCCGCGCCCATGATCAGCACCGGACGGCCCACCAGCCCGCGGCTGCGCGCCCACCTCTGCGCAAGCGCCATCGCCGTGCGGCCGAGGCTGAGTGCCAGCAGTGCCAGCAGCCACGCCCGCAGCCAGTCGGACTGGGTCGGCATCTGCCCATTGGCAAACAGGCCGATCATCACCACCCCCATCGCCGCGACCGACACCGCGCTGACCACCGGCGCGAGCCCATCGAGGATCAGGGCGCGCAGCCGCGTGTGGTAGAGCCCCCGCAGATAGAGCAGCAGCATCGTCAGCACCGGCAGCGCCAGCAGCGGCGCCCGCACCGCGGAGACCTGCAGGGTGGCGCTCAGCCCACCGAGCGCGAAGACCACTGTGGTGCACAGCAGCGCGAAATCCACAGCCGGACGCAACACGCTCCAACCCGGCTCCTCCAGCAGCAGCTGCAGCTGACCACGGAAGCTCGCCGCACGCGCCGAGCGCGGCCCGGGCGCGTGCCGCGCCGGATGGCGCTGAGTGAGCGGCAAGCTCGGAGTAGTCGTCTGCCTGGTGAGGCGCGGGCCATTCATGAGAAAGTGGGCGTCCTTGTCCTTTGTCGCTTGCCTTTAGATCCTGCCGTCGCCTTCAGACCCCTGCCGCCCGTTCTAATCATGGTGGGTACCCGCGATCCGGCTGGTCATCACAGCAATCAGCGCCAGCAGGCCGCTCGCCAGCACCAGTCCCAGCAGGTCCCCGCCGGAGAACCACGGCGGCGGCGCACTCGTTGAAACAGCCGCGAACGCCTGAAGGTGCGATGCGCTTGCATCTGCGCCCCCGCTCCCCGTGGATCTCCCTGGACCCTTGCCGCGAGATCGCACTCCACCGTCTGGGACACGGTGAGAGCTCGCAGTCCCCCCTCCCGTGGAGCCAGAAGCGCCGGCTCCGC
>JBAUXH010000201.1:0-2633 GCA_049584155.1 Solirubrobacteraceae bacterium | reverse complement strand
CCGCTGTCCAATCGCCTCCTCGCCGCGGCGCTCACGACCGGCAAGCGCGTGCGCTCGGAGACCGCCATCGGCGCGGGACGCGCGAGCGTGCCCTCCGTTGCCGTCGACCTAGCGCAGACCGTGCTCGGTGGGCTCACCGACCGCCATGTCGTGATCCTCGGCGCCGGCGAGACCAGCGAGCTGACCGCGCGCGCCCTGTCCGAGCAGGGTGCCGGCACGATCTTCGTCGCCAACCGCCACGCCGACCGCGCGCTGCACCTCGCCGAGCGCTTCGGCGGGTCTGTCGTGGGGCTCGACGGCCTGCCCGAGCAGCTCGCGCGCGCCGACATCGTGCTCTCTTCGACCGCCTCGCCGCATCCGATCGTCGGCCGCGAGGAGCTCGCCGAGGTGATGCGCGAGCGTCACGCGCGTCCGCTCCTGCTGATCGACATCGCCGTCCCCCGCGACATCGACCCGGGCTGCGCCGAGCTTCCGGGCGTGAGCCTGTATGACATCGACGACCTGCAGGCCGTCGTCGCGCGCAATCTCGACACGCGCGCCAGCGAGATCCCGCGCGCGCAGGCGATCGTCGAGGAGGAGATCCTGCGCTTCGCCCGCTGGCTCGGCCAGCTCGACGTGCTGCCGACCGTCAGCGCGCTGCGCGAACACGGCGCCGCGCTGGTCGAGCAGGTGCTCGCCGAGAACGAGGGCCGCTGGGAGTCGGCTTCCACGCGTGACCTTGCGCGCGTGGAAGCGATCGCGCGCGCCGTCATGAGCCGACTGCTGCACGAGCCTACGATCCGCTTGCGCAGCCACGGTGAGCGCGGCCACGCCAACATCGAGCTCGTGCGCGAGCTGTTCGGCCTCAGCGACGACGAGCCCGACGCGCGTACCTCCGCAGCGGCGGACACGGGCGAGGCGCCGGACAACGTGCGCCAGCTCTCGCGCCCCGTCCGCGCCGGCGGCTCGGGCTCGTCCTGACCCGCGGCTATGAGCCCTCTGCGCATCGGCACCCGCGCCAGCGCGCTCGCGCTCGCACAGACACGCCTCGTCGCCGAGAAGCTCGGTGGCGCGGAGATTGTGACCCTGACCACTAGCGGTGACCGTGACGCGCATACTGGCGACAAGTCGCGCTGGGTGGACACGATCGAGGACGCGCTGCTCGCGCAGGAGATCGACCTCGCCGTGCACTCCGCCAAGGACCTTCCCGGCGAGCTCGCCGACGATCTGGTGCTGCTGGGGGCGCCGCCGCGCGCGGGCGTGGAGGACGTGCTGTGCTTCGCGGGCGAGCAGCCGACGGGTGCTGCTGAGGACGGTGCTGCTGAGGACGGCGAGGTAGACGGACATGGGGCAAGCGACAACGGCGCACTAGCGTCGGGACTGGACGGGCTACGCGAGGGCGCCCGCGTCGGCACGAGCAGCATCCGCCGTGCCGCCCAGCTGTGCGCCGCGCGCGATGACCTCGAGGTCATCGCGATGGGCGGCAACGTCGACACGCGCCTGCGCCTCCTCGCAGAGGGTGAGTTCGATGCGATTCTGCTCGCGCGCGCGGGCTTGCAGCGCCTCGACCGCGAGGGGGAGGTCGGCGCCGTGCTCGACCCCGCGCAGTTCGTGCCCGCGCCCGGTCAGGGTGCGCTCGCGTTGGAGGCCCGCACCGATGATGTCCGCGTGCGAGAGACGGTCGCGGCGATCCTCGACCGCGATACCTCAGCCTGCCTGCAAGCCGCGCGCGCCCTCGCGAGCGCGCTCGAGGCCACCTGCCACACGCCCCTCGGCGCCCATGCCGCGCCCGCGGGTTGCGGCTGCTTCGGTCTGCGCGCCTGGGTCGGCCTGCCCGACGGCTCGGCCTGGGTCGCAGATGAGCTACTCGGCGGGTTCTACGATCCCACCGAGCTAGGCCGGCGCGTAGCCGAGCGCATGACCGCAGTCGGCGCCCGGGAGCTGCTCACGCGCGCGCAGGAGATGGCGGCCGTTGCCGGCGCCTGACGCTGATACGCCGTCCGACCACGCGGTCGGACGGGTATATCTGGTCGGGGCTGGCCCCGGCGATCCGGGTCTGCTGACCGCCCGTGCGCTGGAGCTGATCGCCCTCGCCGACACGATCCTCTATGACCGCCTGATTCCCGCCGCCGCGCTCGACGGCGCCCGCGCCGACGCCGAGCTGCTATTCGTCGGCAAGCAGGGCGGCGGCGACTCGGTACCCCAGGCGCAGACCGAGGAGCTGATCCTCGACCGCGCGCGGGCGGGGCGCACCGTGGTGCGCCTGAAGGGCGGCGACCCGTTCGTGTTCGGTCGCGGCGGCGAGGAGGCCCTGCGCCTGCGCGCCGCCTCGATTCCGTACGAGATCGTGCCCGGCGTCACCGCGGGCGTCGCCGCGGCCGCATACGCGGGCATCCCGGTCACCCATCGCGGTCTCTCGAGCGCCGTCGCGCTCGTCACCGGCCACGAGGACCCGGACAAGGACATAGAGGCCTCGCTCGACTGGCCCGCACTCGCCGCCTTCCCCGGCACGCTCGTCTTCTATATGGGCGTGCGTGCGCTGCCGGGCATCACGCGGTCGCTGATCGAGGCCGGGCGCTCACCCGAGGAGCCCGTCGCGCTCGTCGAACGCGGCACGCTCCCGGGCCAGCGCACCGTCACGGGCACGCTCGCGA
>JBAUXH010000200.1:0-5118 GCA_049584155.1 Solirubrobacteraceae bacterium | reverse complement strand
GGCGCCCGCCGACAGTGTCACGAGCGCCCCGCCGATCCCCATTGAGTAGAGGAAGCGCAGCGGGAACACGAGCAGGCAGGAGAGCGCGCCGGCGACCGTCAACGAGCCGAATAGGACGGTGCGCCCGGCGGTCTGTAGTGTGCGCCGGATCGCCGCATGCGTATCCAGTCCGCGCGCGAGCTCCTCTCGGTAGCGGGAGAGGATGAAGAGGCTGTAGTCGATGCCCAGGCCCAGTCCGATGCCGGTGACGAGGTTGACGGCGAACACCGACAGACCCGCGAACTGGTCGATCAGGCGCAGCAGCAGGAACGTGACCACGATCGCGAACCCACCCACGATCAGCGGCAGGGCGGCTGCGACCAGGCCGCGGAAGACCCAGAAGGAAAGCAGCAGCAGGATCGGCAGCGCGAACATCTCCGCGCGCGCCAGATCGGAGGAGGTGCGTTTGTTGATTTCGTTGAATGCGACGTCGTTGCCCCCGATGCGCACGCCGGCGTGGGCCAGTTTGGGGCGAATGCGTTCGACGGCCTCGGCCGAGCGGTCGCGCGTGGCGAACGCGGCGAGCACGAGCGTCTCGTGGCCGTTGCGTGAGACGAGCACGGGCAGGTGGGAATTGGGTCCCGTCCCCCCGTAGGCCAGCGCGCGCTGGAATCCGGGCTGACGGGAGAGCAGCGCGACCACGCGCGCGGTTTGCGCCTGCGCGGCCGGATCGGTGCGCACGTCGGTGTGACTGGAGACGAGCGCCGCGACGCCGTAGTAGGCGGACTGGCCGGTGGCGTGTTCGACCGCGCGTAGAACCTGCTGATTCTGGGCCTGGGGGTCCTGGAAGTCCGAGGATTCGCTCTTGAGAATCGTCACGACGGGGACGCCAATCACCGCCGCGAGCAGGAAAACGGCGCCTGCGATCAGCAGGATACGCCGCGTGCGCTCGGTGGCGAGCCGTGCAAACTGGTCGAACATCGTGCCTCCGCTTCCTCGAACGTTGCCGCTATCAGCACCGCTCCCACTCCCTGGCGGCATTATAAGTTAGTGCTAACTAATGTCAAGGGAAATTGCGAAATTGCTGGAGGCCGGGCGCGACTACTCCTCGGCCTCGCGCCAGACCTCGACCGAGACCTCATCTACGTGCAGCGCGATCGGCGGCTCGGGCTTGGTCGCCTTGACCCACACGCCTTCCAGCTCGTAGTCGCCGAGTAGTCGGTCGGCGATCGTGCCGCACAGCCGCTCCAGTGTTTTGTGCGAGCGCTGCTGGGCGATCAGCGCGACCAGCTGACAGACCTCGCCGTAGTCGACCGTGTCCTCGATCGCATCCGTCACGGTCGCGTCGGTTTCGCCCAGGTCGAGGCGCAGGTCGAGCACGAGTCGCTGACCGACATCGCGCTCGGCCGCGCTGACGCCGTGGTGGGTATACAGCGATAGGCCCGCGATCTCGATCGTGACCGACTCGCCCGTTTCCTCACGCTCGGCGTCGAACTCGTCCTCGTCGTCCTCGTCCCCGAGCGGGAACGGGTCGATCTCGTCGGGGCGATCCATGTAGCCGGGATCCTCGCCGCGGGCGCCCGTGCCGGCGGGCCCCTCGCCGCCCTCCGGATCCTCGGCACCGGTCAGCTCGTCGGGGTCCTCGTCTCGCCCGGGTCCCATCGTGCGCTCAACGTAGCAGCCGCCACGGTGAGCGCTGCGCGCACCGGCGCGACGTCGTGCACTCTGAACACGCTCGCCCCGCGCTCGTACGCGAGCACGCTCGTCGCGATCGTCCCCTCGAGCCGCTCCGAGGCCGCCACGGGCTCGGTCTGACCGGCGACATCGGCGAGGAGGCGCCCGATGAAGCTCTTGCGCGAGGTACCCACGACAAGCGGGCGCCCCAGCGACGCGAGCTCCCGCAGACGGCGCAGCAGCGCGAGATTGTGCGCGAGCGTCTTGCCGAAGCCGATGCCCGGGTCGAGCATGATCCGCTCCTCGCGCACGCCCGCGTCCACGGCGTAGGCCATCCGCTCCTCCAGGAAGGACTTGACGTCGTCCACGACGTCGTCGTAACGGGGGTCGACCTGCATCGTGCGGGGCTCGCCGCGCATGTGCATCAGGCAGCACTCCGTCCCGCTCTCCGCGACGAGCGCCGCCATCTCCGGATCGCCGCGCAGGGCGGTCACGTCGTTGATGAGCGTCGCGCCGGCGGCGATACAGGCGCGGGCGACCGACGCCTTGGACGTGTCGATCGAGACCTGGGCGCCGGTGCCCGCGGCGGCGACGCCCTCGACTACGGGCAGCACCCGTCGCAGCTCCTCGGTGGCCGGCACCGGCTCGGCCCCCGGCCGCGTGGACTCACCACCTACATCCACGATCTCCGCCCCTTCGCCGACCATCTCACGCGCGTGCGCGATCGCCGCCTGCGCGTCGAGAAATAAGCCACCGTCCGAGAACGAGTCGGGAGTCACGTTCACGACCCCCATAAGACGGAACGAGTGGGTGCTCAGGCTAGCTCCGGGCGCTCTTTATCTGCTCCGCGCAACTCGGCTGTTCCTCCGGCCAACCCCGGACGTGGACTCACGCGCGGGGTTTCGCGCTCTGGCCTATCCGCGGGCGTGGGCGGGGCGGGCAGCTCGGGCTTTGACTCCTCTTCCACGCCGAACACCTCCTCCTCGCTCTTGCCGTCGAGCAGCGCCAGGAACTCCTCCTTCTCGATCGTCTCGCGCTTGACCAGGATCTCGGAGATTTTCTCCAGATCGTGGCGGTGCTCGGTCAGGATGTCCGTGGCGCGCTGGTGCGCGGCCTCGATGATGCGCCTGACCTCATCGTCGATCTCACGCGCGATCTCGTCGGAGTAGTCGGGCTCGGTCGAGAACTCGCGGCCGAGGAACGGCTGACCGTGATCGTGGCCGAACACGCGCGGGCCCAGGCGCTCTGACATGCCGAAGCGCATCACCATCTGCTTGGCCGTCTGCGTCACCTTCTCGATGTCGTTCGAGGCGCCCGTGGTGATCTCGCCGAACACGATTTCCTCCGCGGCGCGACCGCCGAGGGTCATCGCCATCGTGTCCTTCAGCTCCGCCCGCGTCGTCAGGAAGCGGTCTTCTTGGGGCATCGAGATCGTGTAGCCGAGCGCCTGCCCGCGCGAGATCACCGAGATCTTGTGCACCGGGTCGGCGAACTCCAGGAAGTGGCCGACGAGCGCGTGGCCCATCTCGTGGTAAGCGGTGATCAGCCGCTCTTTCTCGCTCATCACCCGCGTCTTCTTCTCGGGGCCAGCGATCACGCGCATGATCCCCTCCTCGAGCTCAACCTGTCCGATCTCGCGCTTGCCCGTCCGCGCGGACAGCAGTGCGGCCTCGTTGATCAGGTTCGATAGGTCCGCGCCGGTAAAGCCCGGCGTCTGCCCGGCGAGGGCGTCGATGTCGATCACCTTCGCCAGCGGCTTGCCGCGCGTGTGCACCTCGAGGATCTTCGCCCGGCCCTTGCGATCGGGCCGATCGACCGCGATCTGGCGGTCGAAGCGCCCGGGACGCAGCAGCGCCGGGTCGAGGATGTCCGGGCGGTTGGTGGCGGCGATCATGATGATGTTGTCCTTCGCCTCAAAGCCGTCCATCTCGACCAGCAGCTGGTTCAGCGTCTGCTCGCGCTCGTCATGGCCCCCGCCGAGACCGGCGCCGCGATGCCTCCCCACGGCGTCGATCTCGTCCATGAAAATGATGCACGGGCTGTTCTGCTTGGCCTGCTCGAACAGATCCCGTACACGCGATGCGCCCACCCCGACGAACATCTCAACAAAGTCCGATCCCGAGATCGAGAAGAACGGCACGCCCGCCTCTCCGGCGACCGCGCGCGCCAGCAGCGTCTTGCCGGTGCCCGGAGGGCCGTACAGCAGCACGCCCGTGGGAATGCGCGCGCCGAGCGCCTGGAACTTCTTCGGGTTCTCCAGGAACTCCTTGATCTCGTGCAGCTCCTCCACGGCCTCGTCCACGCCGGCCACGTCGCGGAATGTGATCTTCGGCGAGTCGGCCGACAGCCGCTTGGCGCGCGACTTGCCGAACGACATCACTTTCGAACCGCCCCCCTGGACCTGGTTCATCAGGAAGATCCAGAACCCCAGGAAGATCACGAACGGGAGGATGTACGTGAGCAGGCTCAGCAGCACGCTGCTCTTTTCCGATTCGATGTTGAAGTTGACCCTGGCCTTTTCGAGCTGCGAGATCAACTGCGGCGAAGCCTGTTCGACGAAGCCGATTTCGTACTTTTCCTTGTTGCCCTTGCTGTTCAGCTGGACCTGCAGCGCCTTGCCCTTGTTCTTGAACTCGACCGACTTGACTTCGCCCTGCGGAATCTCTTTGGCGACCAGCGTCTGGTAGCTGTGCGGGCGGGAGTTATTCGAGCTCGGGCTGACCAGTTTCACGGCCAGGAACGCCAACACCAACACGATGAGGATTGGGAATGCGGCGCTCTTGAATGAACGGCTCATGGCGATATCACGTGGTTTCTGGCTCCGGTTGTCGTCGTGGCCGCCAGTTTCCTAGCGTACCACGCAACGTCCGATTTTCCGGGTGTTGCAGGCTCGGCGCCTACCTCTGCAACGCCGCAACGAAGGGAAGGTTGCGGTGACGCTCGGCGTAGTCCAGCCCGTACCCGACGACGAACTTGTCCTCGATCTCGAACCCCACGTACTTCGCCTGCAGCTCGACCTTGCGCCGCGAGGGCTTGGTCAGCAACGCGCACACCTCCAGCGTCCGCGGGTTGCGCGAGCCCAGATTGCGCAGCAGATACTGCAACGTCAGCCCCGAGTCGACGATGTCCTCGACGATCAGCACGTCGCGGTCCTCGATCGCCGCGTCGAGGTCCTTCAGGATCCGCACCACGCCCGAGGAGTCCGTCGCCGAACCGTATGAGGCGACGGCCATGAAATCGACCTCCACGGGGATCTCGATGAAGCGCATCAGGTCGCTCAGGAAGAACACGGCGCCCTTCAACACCCCCACGAGCAGCAGCCCCCGACCGGCGTAGTCGCGCGAGATCTTCGCTCCTAGTTCACGCACGCGCGCCTGCAGCTCCTGTTCGCTGACGAGCACCTCGCCGACCTCGCCTGCCGGCGCGCCGCCCGCCGGGGCGGGGGGCGGGACGCTCGCCGTGGTC
>JBAUXH010000199.1:0-15564 GCA_049584155.1 Solirubrobacteraceae bacterium | reverse complement strand
ATCCGCAGCAGCACCTCGACCACGACCCCCCGACCAGCGTCATAGATCGCCTCCGCCTCAGCGCTGTCCACGCCCCCATATTCGACGCCGCCCGGTCAAACCCCCCAGACCCACTGAACGCTTACATAAAAGCTATGATTTGCAGGGAAAAACCCTCGGGAGCCGTGACTCTCGTAAAGTGGGGGTCCCGGGTTCGAATCCCGGCGTCGGCTTGCTCAGCGGGCCCTACAGAAAGGTCGCGTCTCATGCATCCGTTCCGCAGCGCAATCGAGAGTGCACTCGAGACGGGCCGAACCGACGGCGTGCTCGAGCTGTGCTCGCCGGAGGTCGTGTTCAGCAGCCCCGTCGTGTTTCGCCCCTACCACGGGCGCGAGGCGCTGGGCGTGATCCTCGGCGCCGTCATGCGTGTTTTCGAAGACTTCCGCTACGAACGCGAAATCGGTGCCGCTGAGGCCGAGGACCATGCGCTGGTGTTCAAAGCGCGTGTCGGGGACCGCGAGATCCAGGGATGCGATTTCCTGCACACCGGTCAGGATGGGTTGATCGACGAGTTCACCGTGATGGTCCGCCCGCGCTCGGCCATGCTTGCGCTCGCGGAGGCGATGCAGGCCGAGGTGCTCGCGATTCAACGCGAGCTGGGTGTGGAGACGCTGGCTTGAGCGCGCCTAACGCGGGAAGCCCGGCGCATGAGGCCAGATTGCACACATGAGGCTTTCGAACAGCGAGCACGAATCTCAGGCCTGGAGGATCGATGAGATCGCACCGGACTTCAAGCTGGAGGATGTCTGGGCGTTGCCCGCGGAAGGCGGCGTCGAGGACTTCGCGACGCTGCTCGAGGTGATCGCCTCCCTCGATCCGGCTCACGTGGAGTCCCGTGCGACACGCGCCCTGTTCGGCATTCGCCATCGCCTTGGCCAGTGGTTCGGTTGGGAGGATTCGCCCCAGCCTCTCGTCGTTCCCGAGAGCACCGGATCCACCCTCAGGGCACGGCTCCCCGAGGATCTACGCGACACTGCCACGGGCCCGCGTATCCGTTCGACGGACCTCGAGGGTCTCGTGGACTTCAAGCCGCTCTACCGCACCGACGTCGAGTGGGCGACCGAGCTTTCCAACCGCACCGTTCACGCTGTCATGCACCTCGCCTGGGTCGATCAGGGCGAGGGCCGCTATCGAGGGCAGATGGGGGTGTACGTCAAGCCCCGTGGAAGGTTCGGGGCGGCCTACATGGCCGCGATCGCTCCGTTCCGACACCGAGTCGTATATCCGGCCCTGATGCGTGAGATCGAACGGGCCTGGAATGCTCGCATCGCACGGGAGCAAGAGGCCGGCACATCCGCCTCATTCCCAGCTCGCTAGACCGCGACGGAGGTGTCGGGGGCCGCAGTCTCCACTGGAGGCTGCGAAGAAGTTGCTAAGGATCGGCCGTATAGGCGCTTCGATGTCGAATGCATTCGGGTTGCACCGATATGGTCTCAAGCCCGACTCGAGACCGCTCAGGTCGTTCCATCCCGGACCCAGGGGGTCGCCAGCTTGCAAGTTGACGCGTCATTGTTGCCGTCGCAGTCCTCGCCACTTCACGCTTCGTCGCCGGTCGCCGGCGCCGCGATCGCATACGCCGAGCGTCTCCCGGCGCTCGGTCCGCGGATCAGGCATCTGGAGGTCGTCGACCCCGAGACCTCGTTCTCCCAGAACGAGGTGCTGGATCTGCTGGGCATGCGCGAGGACGAGTTCGCGCAGCGCATCTTTGCCCGCTGCGGCGTGCAGCGCCGCCGGCTGAACCTCAGCGGTGACGTGCTCGCCACGACGCTGCAGGGCCGCACGAGCATGATCGAGGACGAGCTGTTCGGCTACGCCGTCACAGCAGTGGAGCGCATGGGAGTCGACCCCAGCGAGATCGGCACCGTCGTGACGGCGACGCTGTACTCACTCGGTGGGCCGACGCTAGCCCACCGCCTCGTCGAGCACTTCGGGATGGATCCCGACACCGACAAGTATCACGTCGTCGGCGTCGGCTGCGCAAGCGCCGTGCCGCTGATGCGACTCGTCAGTCAGTCGCTGCGCGACCATCCCGGCAAGGCCGGGCTCGTCGTCGCGGCCGAGAGCATGACGGGTATTCTGATGGGTGCGCGCGCTGACGACGCCAAGGCGAAGGTCGTGGGCTCGGCCATCTTCGGCGACGGCTGCGCAGCCGCGCTGCTGTCCGAGGATCAAGGCACGGAGGGCCCCGAGATCATCGCCGCGAAGGTGCACCAGATCGCGGGCACACTCGACGCGGTCAGCCTCGAACTCGCTCGCGAAGACAGCTATCTGCACCTCGCCCGCGACCTCCCCGACGTCGCCGTGGCCGACCTCGGAGCGCTGGCCGATAGCTTCCTGGAGTCCGCCGGGCTGAACCGCACGGAGATCGACCACTGGATCGTGCACCCGGGTGGACGACGCATCATCGACTGCGTACAGGCGGCGCTCTCGCTCTCGGATGAGCACGTCGCCGTCAGCCGCGACGTGCTCGCCAACCACGGCAACATCGGCACACCCTCGATCTTCTACGTCTTGCACCAGACGATTGAGCAGAGACAACCCGGTCTTGGCGAGCGTGGGTTGCTGGTGACCGTCGGTCCCGGCATCACGGTTGGCCTGATGCTGCTGCAGTGGTGATCCTCGCCGCATCGGCAGTGCGGCGGTGATGAAGCGAAAGACTCCGATCGCCGCGACGCTCGCCGCGACCACGCTCGCGTTCGTGCTGAGCGCCTGTGGGTCCGGCACGTCGAGCACGAGCACGAGCGCATCCGGTGGCGCCTCGCCACCCTGTCTGCCGGCCACGCTGCAGCACACCGCCGCGCTGCCCGGAACCGGCGTCGATGTCTCGCCGGCTCCCGAAACCGACACGGCCAACCCTCATACCCAGATCAGCTTCCTGGGGATCAATGTCGCGGCCGTACGCGACGTATCGGTGCACGGCAGCGCCTCCGGCGCGCACACCGGCAGCCTGCACGGCTATCACCAGGGCGACGGCGCCAGCTTCGTGCCCAATGTCCCGTTCGCTGCCGGCGAGCGGGTCACCGTCGGCGCCGTCATCGGCCTGAGCGGTCGCGAGCGCCGTGTCAGTTTCGGCTTTCGCGTCGATACGCCCTATCCGACCGACAGTGTGTCCGGTTTCCCGAATCCGAAAGCGGCGCCCGCCGACTACGAGAGCTTTTACACGCTGCCCGGCGCGCAGGTCCCGATCATGACGGTGACCGTCCCGGACCACGACCCGACGGCCGGCGACATCCTGACGACCAACGGGCCTGGTCCCGGTCAGTACGGGCCACTGATCTACACCCCGCAGGGACGGCTCGTGTGGTTCGACCGCCTGTCCGGAGGAGAAGCCGCAGAGAACCTGAACGAGCAGTCCTACGAGGGCGGGCGGGTGCTGACGTGGTGGAAGGGCAAGGTGCTCTCGCTGGGCTTCGGACAGGGCGAAGACCTCGTGATGAACTCGCATTACCAGACGATTGCAAGGATCCCCGGTGCCAACGGGCTGCGCGCGGACCTGCACGACTTCCAGATCGTTCCGCGCGACATCGGCTACATCACCGCATTCAATCCGATCCGTTGCGACCTCGCACCGATCAAAGGCGCCCGCAACGGGGCGATCGTCGACACGGCCGTCCAGGAGATCGACATGAAGACCGGTCTCGTGCGCTGGGAATGGCACAGCCTCGACCACGTCGGCGCCTCGGAGTCCGAAGTCGTGACCCCGGCGGACTCGACGCCGTGGGACTACTTCCATCTCAACTCGATCGATCCCGAGCCCGACGGTGACATCCTCATCTCCGCACGCAGCACCTGGGCGGGTTATCTGCTTGAGGGTGGCAGCGGCAAGGTCCTGTGGCGTCTGGGGGGCAATCGCAGCTCGTTCAAGATGGGACCGGGCACGAGCATGGCCTGGCAGCACGACGGCCGCGTCCTTGCCAATGGGGAATTGACCTTCTTTGACGACGGCTCGAATCCCCCGATCCACCACCAGTCGCGTGGCCTGCGGATCAGGCTCGACCTCGCCAGCCACCAAGCGCGCCTCGTCTCTGTCTACACGCACCCTGACCAGCCGCTGCTTGCCGCCAGCCAGGGCAACATGCAGACCCTCCCGAACGGCAACGCCGTCGTTGGTTTCGGCGCAGTGCCCGCGATCAGCGAGTTCTCCGCGGCCGGCTCGCTGCTGTTCGATGCTCACCAGCCGCTTGACATGTCCTTCTATCGAGCCTTCCGCTTTCCCTGGAGTGCTCGCCCGCTGAGCACTCCGGTGGTGCTGGCGAGCCTCAACAACACCGGCGAAGAGACGATCGTGCACGCAAGCTGGAACGGAGCGACCGACGTGTCATTCTGGCGCGTGCTCGCGGGCAAGCAGCCTGGAGCGTTGGCGGCGCAGACCACGCTCGCGGCTACAGCCTTCGAGAGCGCGACGACGCTGCCTCAGAGGTTCGCTTACGTGGCCGTTCAGGCACTCGATGCGACCGGACGCGTGATCGGCGCTTCGCGGCCGGCCCGTGTGATCGCCTACGCGGCCTCATTGCCCGGCCAGGGGCAGGCCGGATGATCGCGGCGCCAGGCGTTGAGCCGGCCGAGAGGAGCTTGGCCGCGCGCGAGTACCGAGGGCTTAGTAGGCCGGTTTGGAGGAGTGCTTGTGCGTGGTCGTGCTCGTCGTCGGGGTGCTCGTCGTGGGCGCGCCGCTCGTCGTGGGCGTCGCCGTCGAGTTCCCCGATTTGCCGCCGCAACCGGCCACCGCGAGAGTGCTCGACAGGACGGCCGCGAGCGTTAGGATTGCGGGCAGTGGCGTTCTTCTCATGGGCCGGGCTCCAGTCGTCGTGTGCGGGCTCGGGCGCTCACCCTACCAGTCGCCTGCAACGCCGATCGCGGTTGGGGAGGCGTCCGTGAGCGCGGAGGCGACGGTGAGCCCAGAGGTTGCGCAGGCTCCTCCGCACGAGGGCGAGCGGAGCTCCGGTTCGGCATGGCTGCTGGCCGTGTGCTGCGTGGCCCAGTTCATGGTCATCCTCGATCTGAGCATCGTCAACGTCGCGCTGCCCTCGATCCAAGCGGACCTCGGCTTCTCCTCGCCCGACCTGCAATGGGTCGTGGACGCCTATGCGATCACGTTCGCCGGCTTTCTGATGTTCGCCGGCCGCGCGGCCGATCGCTTCGGGCAGCGCCGGATGCTCGTCACCGGGCTGATCTTGTTTGGAATCGCCTCGCTCGCTGGCGGCACTGCGCCCGATCAGGAGGTGCTGATCGGGGCCCGCGCGGTACAGGGTTTCGCCGGCGCTCTAATGGCCGCGACCTCGCTGGCGATCATCACCGCGTCGTTTCCGCCAGGGCCCAAGCTCCACCGCGCGATCGGCCTGTGGGCGGCGATGAACGGGCTCGGGGGTGCGGCAGGCTCGCTGCTCGGCGGGATCATCACCGAAGTGCTCAGCTGGCGCTGGGTCCTCTTGATCAACCCTCCGATCGCGATCGCGGCGGCGCTCGTGGCATACGCGGTTGTGGCAGAGCGCCGTAAGGGCAAGGATGCCGCGCCCTTCGACCTTGCGGGCGCGCTGACGCTGACGATCGGCCAGATGGTGCTCGTCTACGGGGTGGTGGAAGCTGGCCTGAAGGGCTGGGACACGTTCGCGGCGCTCGGGCCGATCGCCCTCGGCGTGCTGCTGCTGGGGATCTTCGGTGTGATCGAGGCGCGCGTGGCATCCGCGCCGCTGATCCCCTTTAAGGAGCTGACCAAGCCTCTGCGCACCGCCAACACGATCGTCCTGCTGTTCAGCGCGGCGCTATTTCCAATGTGGTTTGTGAGTTCTCTGTACATGCAGCAGGTGTTGGGCCTCTCTCCATTTCACGCCGGTCTCGTGTTTCTGCCGATGACCCTGATGATCATGCTCGTCGCCTCGCGCGCGGGCAAGCTCGTCAGCTACTTCGGCGTGCGCCCGGTGCTCGGCGGCGGGCTGATCATGCTCGCCGCTGGCTTGCTGCTGTTCACCCGGATCGGATCCAGCGGCAGCGCGATCGTCTACGTGATGATTCCCGGACTGCTCGCCGCCGCGGGGATCGCGATGTCGATCGTGCCCTCGACGATCGCCGCCACCCAGGGCGCCAAGGAGGGGCAGGCGGGGCTCGCATCGGGCCTCGTCAACACCTCGCGCCAGATCGGCGGTGGCCTGGGGCTCGCCGTCCTGATCACGCTGGCCACGCAGCGCACCAGCCATCAGATCGGCGCCGGCCAGCAGGTCTCCCAGGCGCTGACCGACGGCTTCAGGCTGGCCTATCTGATCGGCGCCGGGCTGGCCGGTACGGCGGCGCTCCTCACGTTCACCTCGCTTCCAAAGCCCGTCGCCGCTGCCGGGACCACAGCTCGCCGGCTTGCGCTGGCCATCGGTGTTGTGCTCGCGGGGTTCGTCCTCGTCACGATCGCCTTCGCGGGCTCCCACGCGGCCCCGATCGGGGCCTACACCACCGACGGCGCCTACAGCTTCCTGACAGCGCCGACGCTGCATCCTCCGGAGATCCGCAGCACCGGACAGGCGTCCTCGGATCGGCTGGCGGGTGGCTATATCTTCACCACGAACTTCTACGACCTGAACGAACCGCCGATCGTCGGTCAGAGCGGTCCGCTGATCCTCGACGGCAGGCTGCAACCCGTGTGGTTTCAGCCCGTGCCCGAAAGCGTTGCCGCCGTCAACCTCAGCCTGCAGACCTATCGGGGTAAGCCGGCGCTGGCCTGGTGGCAGGGCCGTGTCACGAACACCGGCGCGACCGAAACCGGCGAATACGTGGTCGTCAACCAGCATTATCAGACGGTCGGGCGGCTGAAGGCCACCGACGGCTGGGTCCTAACCCTGCACGAGCTCGCGATCAGCGGAGAAGACGCGTGGGTGACCGCGAACAAGAACATCCCGATCGATCTCTCCAAATACGGTGGCGCCTACAACGGCGCGCTCGTCGACTCCGCCGTGCAGGAGTACAACCTCAAAACCGGCAAGCTGCTGCGCAACTGGGATGCGCTCGATCACATCCCCTTGAGCGAGGCCCAGGCCTCGCTGCCGACCAACGGATTCCCGTGGGACGCCTACCACGTCAACTCCATCGACCTGGTCGGCGACGGCAAGTTCCTCGTCTCGATGCGCAACACCTGGGGCATCTACCTCGTCGACGTCGCCACCGGCAGGATCGAATGGACCCTCGGCGGCAAGCGCTCGAACTTCAAGTTCGGCCCGGGGGGTGCCTTCCAGTGGCAGCACGATGCGAGGCTCGACGGCTCGACCGTGAGTATGTTCGACGATCACTGCTGTCAGCTGACTGGAGGAGGTACCTCAGTTGCCGCGACCGGCCCATCGCGAGCGCTCGTGCTCAAGTTGGACCAGGGCGCCCGCACGGCCACGCTCGTGGCCCAATACCCCGGCGACGGCAAGTTCGAATCGGAATACATGGGCGACGCCCAGCCGCTCCCGAACGGCGCTATGTTCGTCGGCTGGGGATCGGAACCCTCCTTCTCCGAGTACAGCCGCTCGGGCAAGCTGCTGTTGGGAGCGGAACTCCCCGGGCCCAACCTCACCTACCGGGCGACGGTAGGGCACTGGGTCGGTGAGCCACTCTCCCCACCCGCGGGCGCCGCTCTGCAGACGAACGGCAAGGCGACGGTGTACGCGAGCTGGAACGGCGCCACCCAGGCAGTCTCCTGGAGAGTCCTGGCCGGACGCGCCGCAAATCAGCTGCATGTCGTGGCGAGAGCCGCCAAGTCCGGTTTTGAGACGGCGATCGCAGTGCCTCCGGGCTATACGAGCTTCAAGGTCCAGGCGCTCGCTGCAGACGGGCGCATCATTGGCACTTCGCAGTTGTTCACGTCGGGTAAGTGATGTGGAGGACAGTCTCCATCGGTGGTCGTAATGAGGGCGAACAACAAGACGGGCATAGAATTGAGGAGAGTCGGCATATGCATGCAAGGCAATTGGTGAGCGCGGCGTTCGCCGCTCTGGCGCTGGCGGGCACGATGTGCGCCTGTGGAGATGTAGCGTCCTCGGCGAGCCCCGACGGGCTTGCGCACGGAGCTAGTCCGAGCGCGGATGTCAGCGCGGCGGCGGCCAATCCCGTGACCGTCTCGCCCATGCCGGGCACCGGGGACGCCTCGCCGGCGACCCAGATCAGCTTTCTCGGGGACCCCGGCACGCAGGTCTCAGACGTGCGTGCCGTCGGCTCGGCCAGTGGCACTCATAGCGGCAGCGTGCGGAGCTATTCGACCGGTACTGGCGCGAGCTTCCTACCGTCGCACCCGTTTCGCGCCGGCGAGCGGGTGACGGTGCGCGCGAAGGTCACGACGGGTGTTGGCGCTCCGCTCCAGCAGGCGAGCACGACGTTCACGATTGCCCATCAGGTGAGCGTCAGTCAGAAAGAGTTCCCGAACAACCCCGGCGATCCGCGCGCGATCCAGCGCTACGTCTCGGCGCCCACGCTCACGCCCTCGACCGTGCGAATCACCATCCCGGCCAAGTCGGGCGCGAGCCCCGGTTACCTGTTCCTCGCGCCCTACCAGGGCGTCGGCTCGCCAGGACCGATGATCTCAGAACAGAACGGGTCGCTCGTGTGGTTTCACCCGCTGCCCGCCCGCGAGGAGTCGACCAACTTCCAGGTTCAGCAGTATCAGGGCAAGCCAGTCCTGACCTGGTGGCAGGGACGCATCCTCGAGGCCGGGTTCGGCCAAGGCGAGGACGTTATCTACGACACCTCCTACCACCCGGTCGCCTACATCCGGGCCGGCAATGGCTACCACGCCGACCTGCACGAGATCCGTCTGACGCCTCAGGGCACGGCCTGGATCGACGTGTTCGACCCGATCCACGCGAACCTGTCCAGCGCTCACGGCTCCAGCAACGGGGTGGTCAACGACTCGGTGATTGAGGAGATCGACATAAAAACCGGCCTCGTGATGTGGGAGTGGCACGCGATTGGGCACATCGCCCTGAGCGAATCGCACAGCCCCGCGCCTCACAGCAGCACGCCGTGGGACTACGTGCACATCAACTCGGTCGATCCGGGCCCTTCCGGGGACGTACTGCTGTCCTCGCGCGGAACCTGGACGCTGTACGACGTGAACATGCACACCGGTGGCTTTAATTGGCGCCTGGGGAGCCGGCAGTCGAGCTTCAAGCTCGGCCCAGGCACGCACTTCTACTGGCAGCACGACGCCGAGTTCCAGCCCGGAGGGCTGATCTCCGTGTTCGATAACGGCTCGGACCCGCCGGAGGAGAAGCAGTCGCGCGGCCTGCTGCTGGCGCCGAACACCTCTAACCACACCGTCTCTCTGGCCAAACAGTTTGTGAACCCGGCGCATACGCTGCTCGCAACTAGCCAGGGAAATATGTTGAACCTGTCTCCCGGCATCACCACCGGCAACTGGCTGATGGGCTACGGTGGCCTGCCTAACTTCACCGAGTACGACGCCTCCGGTCGCGTTTTGCTCGATGGTACGCTCGGCAAGAACGTGCAGAGCTTCAGGACATACCTCTCGCCGTGGAGCGCCCACCCGACGAGCACGCCATCGCTTGCCGTCCAGTCTCACAGCGCGAGCGCGGTGACCGTCGCCGCCAGCTGGAACGGGGCGACCGAAGTCGCCTCCTGGCAGGTGCTCGCGGGTGCCTCGCCGACGGCGCTCAACGTTGTCGCGAGCGCTCCCAAACATGGCTTTCAGACAAGCATCGCGGTTAGGTCCGAGCCGGCGTATCTAGCGGTGCAGGCGCTGAACCCGACCGGTGCGGTTATCGGGCGCTCGCCGGCGATCAGGGGATGAGCCCACCGTGAGTTCGCGTTCAGCCCGGTGTGCCGCTGCGCGGGTTGCGACCCGAGCGGCGACCCTGAAATAATCGTTGAAGCCCCGCTCGCGCGCGGTGTGCAGGTGAGCTGGCAACGGACGTCGCAGCTCTTCGGCAAAGGCACGCTGGAGCATGGCGTGAAGCGAAAGCTCCAACGGGTTACGGCCGGCGCTGTTGTCCAGCTCGAGGCGACCGTCCCCGGTGCGGTAGTCATAGAGCTCTCGTTCCCGGCCATCCGCCAGCTGCTGGATGCCTTCGTCTGTCCAGTTTGAGTAGGTGGCGTACTTCGCCGCGGCCGTCCGCAGCGCGACCACGTGCAGCGGGGCGTCGGCCGCGTATGGTTCGTTCGCGAACTCGGTCACGGTCTCGTCGGTGGCGTGCAGCACATACGGTCTACCCGGCGCGGCCGGATTGGCGAGGATGTCCGCGACGTCGAGCCGGCGCGCGAGATGGGAGTAGCGGCGCTTTCGCCTCCATTCGCCCGAACCGCTAGCGATCGTCAGCAGCAACGGCGCCACGTCGACGCTCGAAGTGAGCTGGGTACGCGTGATTTCCGGCGCCTTAGTGAGGGCGCCGCGGGGGTCCTTAATGATCAACGGCACCCGGATCGCCTCCTCGTATGCGCTGGCCCCCTTGCCGCGCAGGCCATGCGAACCCCCGTACTCGCCGTGATCGGAGGTGAATACCACCACCGTGTTGGCGGCGATCCGCGGGCGGCTCTCCAGCGCGTCGAGCACGCGACCGATGTGGCCGTCGACCTCATTCTGAAGCATCGCGTACAGGTTGAGCATGCCTAGCCAGGTGCTCGTAACTTCCGGGCCGGTGAACGGGACCGGCCCGAACGAGGCGGCGGCCGTTTCCTGCAGCGAGCGCTGCAGGCGTGGCTTGTTGCGTGCGCTAAGCAGTTCCGGCGTCTCGAAGTTGGGCGGCATCGCAGCGATCACGTTCGGCGCAAACGCCTCGGCCGGAACGCGGTCACTCCAGCCATACCACCACGCGATGTCGTGCGGGTTGACGAACGACACCGTCGTGCACCATGGCTTGGACTCGCCGACCGTCGAAAGCCACTGCTCGAATTGCCCCGCGATACCTGGATCCACGCGCCAGCCCTGGCCGGGCGCCCCGTCGGGAGAGGGATAGGTCCCTCCCGCGAACCCGTAGCGCTCCAGGGAGCGGGAGTCCCTCTCGGGCGTCCACTTGTTATCGCCGTGGGTGAGATGCCACTTGCCGTACCAATGCGTGCGATAGCCGTGTTCGCGCAGCATCGAACCCCACGTCGGAAAGCCTGGGTCCAGTGTGCTGCCACCCGTGATCATGCATCCCGTCTGGTGGGTATACAGCCCTGTGAGCAGCGTCGCCCGTGCCGGCGTGCAGTCGTTGGAGGCCGTGTAGTGACGGGAGAACGAGACCGCGTCCCGGCGCAGACGCCGCAGATTCGGCGGCAGGTCGGGTCCTCCCGGTCCAACCCCACACCACTGCGGAAAGCGCAACTGGTCGACGACGATCACGAGGATGTTCGGTTGTTGTGGGCTCGTGGGCGCCTGCCGACGAGTAGGTTGCGCGGCGGAGGGAGCGGTAGGCGCCGTGGCGCCCACGCGGGAGGCCGACCCATCGTTCGCGTCGGCCAACCTGGAGACCGCCAGAGCTCCGCCGGCCACCGCACCACCAGCGATCAGGCCTTGCTTTACGAACGTGCGCCGGTCGACCTTTTTGTCGATTTTCTTATCCTTGTCTGCTTTCATAATCTCCGTACGTGCTCATATCGCCTGTCCGATGGCGTCGCGCCTATGTTCGTACTTGTACCGGTAGGGCTGCCTGCAGCGCTCTATCCACCTGCGCCTGCGCGCCAAGCACATTGAACACCTACTCGCGGTTGAATGGGGCAGTCATCCGGCTCGAGGCAGCAATCCGGCTCGACCAGGCGACTTAATGCGGACAGGGTACGGCGCTTATCGCGCTCTGGTGCGTTCCATCCATGAACGTGATGTCGACCCGGAACATGAAGCCCCGACGAGGGCAGCGCCTTGGCACGGCGATGCCGCGTGGGTGGAACGGCACGATCTCGCCGTGTGCATGTCGGTAGTAGGTCAGGCCACGTGGGCCGATCGTCGAGGTCATGCTGGTGACCGCGACGTCTGGGCCGCCCGGCCAGGTCGGGATCAGCGGGATCGCGGTATCCAGACGGCCGCTGAACGGAGGATCATCTTCGAGCAGGTGACCGGGGAACACCAGTTGCGCGAAGACCGGTGCGTGGCCTTCGGCGTAGAAGAGGATTTCCAAATGTTCGCTATTCGGCGGCCCGACCAGCGCGGTGAGGCTGCCTGCCTCTTCGACCGGTTCGCCTTCGGCGGGAACAGCGACGATCGCGCTGCCAAAGCCGATGCGCGCGTTCGTCGGGCATCCTTCCACGCCGCCGACGATCAGGGCCTGTGGATCGCAGTTGGCCAGGCCGAGCGTGCTCGTCGCTAGCCCCAAGCCGGCGGGCAAGTGCAGATCGACGTCGGTCACGGGTGAGGGCGCCTTCCGGGAAATCGTGCTGTGCACATGGAATCCGAACTCGATGGTTGTGCGCGCGCCGAGTCGATTGGGGTTGAAGCTGGTCTCCAGCTTGACCGTCTGAGCGGCCTGAACGCCGGCAGGTGCGCTCGCGCACAGTGCTAGCGCGGCGATGACGGGAGCAAGACGGACCTGTGGGATTGCGACTCCGGCGCGCATGATCCAACTCGGTGGACGCGCCGCCAAGCGCGTCCTATACGTGGATCTTGCCGTGGACGTGCACCGTCAGCGCGAACGTTTCTCGGCTGATGGCACCGCTGATGCCGATGTTCGTTCCCGAGGCGTGGGCATAGCTGCCGGTCCCGCCCGTGATCGAGATCGTGCCACCAAAATAGCCGTAGGCGCCCTGCTGCTCAAACCGCGCCGAGCCCCTGCCGGTGATCGAACCGCCTTTGGGTCTGACCGTGAACGTCGCGATCACCTTGTTGGCCGACAAGATCGTCAGACGACCCGCAATCGAACAGTTGAATGTGCCGGTCGCGTTGCCTCGCTCGATGATCGTGGTCCCTGGTTCGCCGACGGCGCGCAGATGCCCCGTCTCCTGCAGGTTGACTTCCCGTGCCGCCCACGCGAGTGGATCATCGCCGCGCTCGCGCTGCGCCGTGCCGGTGCCGGCTCCGGTGGCGATCGCCTGCGCCGGCGCCTGTGTCACGGTGGGTCCGAGGATCAGGGCGACGGTCGTCAGGAATGACAAATAGATGCTCGGCTTGCGCATATAACGCCTCATCACTAGGACAGCAATCTACGACGAGCTGTTCCGATGCTCAGGATGTGTTTCCCACTCGTTGACTTTACTCGGCGGGGCGGATTGGTGCGCAGGATGATGAGCGGTTCGGCGCCGTGCTGGCGATGTCCGAGCTCAGGTTGCCGCGGAGTGGCCGGCCTGATGCTGCCCATCGGCTACTCCCGGCTCTTCAGCTTCTTCCACTCGGCCTTGTGCTGGCGCTTGGCGGCCTGGTAGTCGATCAGCGCCTGCGGAGAGTCCACGTCTCCGAGCGTAGGATGCGGCGGCACAAGCGCCTCGGCCGCCTTGACGCCGTAGCGCTTCGCGAGTACTGCGGCCATCGACTTGACCTTCATCTCCCCAAAGCCTGGCAGCCCCTGCAGGTTGACGCGCAGTTCACCGGAATCGGCCGCGTCGGTCCAGACGCGGGCCGCGTTGCCGTCGTAGCGGTCCTCGACATGGACGGCCAGATCGTGAACACGCTTGGCCATCGAGCCGGGGTAGCGGTGGATCGCCGGCTTCTCTCGAAACACCGGCTCCAGGTCCGCCTTCGCGAGCGTCGCCGCGTCGAACGCGCCGAGGCGCTGCCTCAATGTGAGCGGCCCTATGAAGGCCTGTTGCACCGTGATCTGCTGGTCCAGGGCGAACCCGACCAGCAGCGCCATCGGATCGGAGGCGATCAGCGCGTTGGCGGCGTCAGACTCGGTGAAGTACAGGCGATCCGGCACAGACCCCACCTCCCCAGCGCAATGATGGCTGACGTCGCCCAGTCACGCCAAAGCCACGCGCATCAGCCGACGGGTGGGAAGCCGCTTAGACACAACCCAACGATACCGAGCATAAGAGCAGCCAAGGCTGGACTCCCAGCCCGTGACGATCAACCATGCGGTGGGATCAATGGTCTCCTCGATCACCAGCGTGAAGAACCGGCCGACATCGCTGCGTCCAATCAGCAGCCTGCGAACCTGGACCGAAACGGGTGGATGCGGTCAGACGGCGCCGATATCGCCGTGGACATCCCTAGCCGGCTCTCGGGTTCGTACAAGAACCAAACGCAGCTATCTGGTTGGTTGCTCTTTCTTGGCTTTGCAAAGCCAAAAATAGTCAAAGAATCGCCGAAACGGGGAGACCGGTACGACGTACGAACCCCGGCGCGGACCTGGAGCGGCTGGTTGAGGCGTTGCTGGAGCCGGTTGGTCGGGAAGCGCGAAGGCGGGCGGTCGATACGGTCCACCAAGCAGATCGCTGACGCTTGCTCGCCTGTATTTTCCTACCGTGGTAGGATCAGATCATGGCAAGCCAGAAGCGCTCGATCTCATTCGATGAGTCCGTTTTGCACGAGGCCGAGCAACGCCTTTCTGAGTCTGGCGGGAGCCTGTCTGCGTTCGTGAACGCGGCGGTGCTCCGCGAACTGCGGGTCTCGCGCGGCCTTGAACTTCTCGCTGAGGACGATGAGCGGTTTGGCGCCATATCGGCCGATGTCAGAGACCAAGTCGCTACCGAGTGGCTGGCCTGACGCTCGACGCAGGCGCACTGATCGCCTACGAGCGAGGCGGGGCTCGTGTCCGCGAGATTCTCGCTACGGCCTACGCCCGCGGTTTGGTGCCGACCATACCGGCCATCGCGCTCGTGGAGGTCTGGCGCGGGGATGCCAAGGATGCTCGCGTCGCGCGCTTGCTCAAGGCGTGTTCGATTGAGACTGTCGATGAGCGCTTGGGGCGAGAGGCCGGCCGTCTGCGGCGAGCCACACAGGACGCCGGCGCCATCGACGCATGCATAGCGGTCGGCGTCCGCAGGCGACGCGACACTATCGCCACTTCAGACCCCGAGGATATGCGTATGCTTCTGGGACCCAGCTTTACGATCCTGGCGGTATAGACGACGCACCTGAAACGGGAACGGAGAGTTCGGGATGCTTTGCGAACCGTCATGCCCAGCTTGAGGCTTTGGTGGGGCTTCTGATGGAGCCTGCTGGTCGGCGCGCGCCATCGAGCGGCGGAGGCGATCAGGCGACTTTGAGATAGTCGCGCAGCGCCTTGCGGATCACCGAAGAGGCCGTCTCGTGGTCGCGCTTGGCCCGGATAGTCAGCGCTTGACGCAGCTCCGGCTCAAGCCGCACTGATTCGACGCTGGCCGCCGCTGAGCCGATCGGCGGGCGTCCCCGCGTCGGCGCGGCATCGCGTCTATGTCGCAACCCGTCTCGGCCTTTTTGGCGAGGTCATCGATCAGCTCGTCGGTGATCGAGGCCCCGCTCGCCGTTCTTCCCTGTGTCGTAGAATCGTCGCAGGCTGCAACGCTGGCGTCTGTTTTTCCCTGGCGATTCGCTTGGGCTATCGAACCTCTCGCTTTTACCCGCCGCCCGCGCCCGGAGGACCCCAGTCGCTGGCAGTAGGAGAAGAAAGTAGATTCGCCGGCGTTGCAGCCAACGACCGACATCCCGGTGCTCCTGACCCGTGG
>JBAUXH010000198.1:0-1589 GCA_049584155.1 Solirubrobacteraceae bacterium | reverse complement strand
CAGGCAAGGCACCGCGCGCCGCGCGCCGGCCCGTGCCCGCGGACCCGGCGAGCGAGCAGCTCTCCTTCGAAGACGCCCCCACCGAGCCCTAGAACCTGTTTCAAAATAGGCGGTGCGGGCGGGGCGTTCATGGACCAAGCTGGGCGACGCGGGACGGCGCAGCGCATGCTGGTTGCACGTGCAAGCCGTCACGTGGCGATCCAGCGCCGCGTCCAGGGACGCATCCGGGCGTGCCGATCTTTTTGAAACAGGTTCTTAAACAGCGCTCGGCCTAGCCGCCCCGCGTCAGGCTGGGGCCTATCATTGGCCCGACGATGCCCGCGTCCCCGCCCGCCTTGCCCGACACGACCTCACAGGGGCCGGACTCAGTCCAGACTCTCGCCACGGGGCTGCGCGAGGTGGGATATCTACCGGGCGAGTCCACCGCGCTCGTGGCCTACCTGGCGACGAAGCTCGGCAAGCCCGTGCTCGTAGAGGGACCGGCGGGCGTCGGCAAGACCGAGCTGGCCAAGGCGCTAGCCTCGTATCTGGGCCGCGAGCTCGTGCGCTTGCAGTGCTACGAGGGCCTGGACGAGGCCAAGGCGTTGTATGAGTGGAACTATCGCAAGCAGCTGTTGCGCATCCAGGCCGAGGCCGACGGCGCCGGCTGGGAGGCGGTGCAGGAGGACATCTTCGGCGAGGAGTTCCTGCTCGCGCGCCCACTGATGAGCGCGATCGCCTCCGAGCAGCCGGTGGTGCTGCTGATTGACGAGATCGACAAGACCGACCAGGAGTTCGAGGCGATGCTGCTGGAGGTGCTCTCGGACTTTCAGATCTCGATCCCCGAGCTCGGGCGCGTGGAGTCGCGCACGCACCCGGTGGTGCTGCTGACCTCGAACAACTCGCGCGAGCTCACCGAGGCGCTCAAGCGCCGCTGCCTGTACCTGTGGCTGGACTATCCCGAGCTCGAGCACGAGCTCGAGATCGTGCGCCTGCACGCGCCCGATCTCTCAGAGACGGTCGCGCGCCGGCTCGTCGAGGTGATCGGGATGGTGCGCGAGCTCGACCTCAAGAAGCCGCCCTCGATCGCCGAGTCGATCGACTGGGCGCGGGCGCTGCTGCTGCTGGGTGTGGATGACATCGACGAGGTGACCTTCACGGAGACGATGTCGGTGATCGTCAAGCACCGCACCGACATGGACCTCGTGGCCGAGCGCGTCGGGGTCAAGCTCCGCCCGACGGCCGATGCCCTCTGAGCCCCCGCCGCGCCCCACGAGCCCGCCGGCATCCCCGGAAGGGTTCGCCGCACGCGTGCTCGAGCTGGGTGAGGAGCTGCGCCGCGAAGGCGTCGCCGTGGGCACCTCGGAGCTGCTGGACGCCTTCGCGGTGCTCGGCGAGATCGACTGGCGAGAGCAGGAGGACTTCCGCGAGGCGCTCGCCGCGACGCTCGCCAAGAGCCAGGAGGACCGGCGCGTGTTCGAGCTGGTGTTCGAGCGCTTCATGTTCCGCGCCGTCGAGCTCGCCGCGGTGCGCGAGGACGTGCGCGAGCAGAACGAGGCGGCCGGCGGCGGCCTGGATCTCGAAGAGCTGACCGACGAACAGCTCGAGGG
>JBAUXH010000197.1:0-3769 GCA_049584155.1 Solirubrobacteraceae bacterium | reverse complement strand
GCCCAAGCCCGCGGGTCCTTCCAAGAACCGCCTCAGCGCGCAGGCAGCCGCCGAGCGGGCGGTCGAACAGGCCGAGGCGGCGATGCGCGAACTGGAGGACCAGCTCGCCGACCCCGCCGCATGGGCGACGCAGTACGAGTCGGCCAAGTCCGAGGCGCGCCACACGGCCGCGCGCCGGGCGGTGGAGGAGGCCTACGCACAGTTGGAGACGCTCGTGGAGTGAGGTGTGTGCAACCGTCGATCGGAGTCGAATCTTCGAGTCAGAAACACATCTAGAGGATTCGAATCTGTTGGTTCAGTTTGAAGATCGATGCCGCTCGATGCGACCGCCCCGCTCTATCGACAGTTGCGACCGCATCCTCACGGGCCCAGCAAAAGCGAGGTCGAAGAGAATCAGCGGGCGCGCCTGTGCGGCGCGATGATCGAGGCGATCGCGGCCCGCGGCTATGACGCGACGAGCGTCGCGGAGTTGAGCAGGCTCGCGGGGGTCTCAAAGCGAACGTTCTATGAGCAGTTCGCGAACAAGGAGGCGTGCTTTCTCGTCACCCACGACATGATCACGCGCTGCGCGGTCGCCGGCGTCGTTTCCGCCCACGGCGAGGAGTCGAATCGGGAGGCGGCGCTACGCGACGTCTTCGAGGCGTTCGTGCACGCCGCCGCCGACCAGCCCAAGGCCGCTCGGCTGGTGCTCGTGGATACCATCAGCGCGGGCCGCGCCGCGTTCGACCGGACCGACCAGGCAAGACGCAGGTTCGAGCGGTTGATCATCTCCGGCTACGGGCAGGCGCCCGCCGCGGTCGTATTGCCGCCGGCCGTGGCGACGGGAATCGTCTGCGGCGTCGAACACGTCGTCTGCCAGAGCCTGTTCGGAGATAGGGCGGGAGAGCTGTCTGCCCTCGCCGGCTCGCTCGCGGACTGGGCGATATCTCATGACTCGCGTGCGATCGCCGCACTGCCCGTCCCGGCGCCGGCCGGACCGGACCGGTCGGCGAACTGGCCGCGTGTTCGCGCGTGCACGAGCGACGTGCGCGGGCGCATCCTGCGCGCCGCCGCGGAGCTAGTCGCGGGCGAAGGCCACACGCGCATCACCCCTCTGCAGATCATCGATCGCGCTCGAGTCCCCGGAGCGGAGTTCGGCGCTCTCTTCGACAGCGCCGAGGAGTGCTGCCTGGATGCGCTCGACCTCGTCGGGCTGGAAGCCATGACATCGGCGGCGGCGGCCTCGCGCACCGTCGGGGACGGGGCCCGGGGCGCCTATCGAGGGATCGCGGCGCTACTGGAATACGTCGCCGAGGATCCGGTGTTGCGCGGTCTGATCCTGGTGTACGCGTTCGCCGATGACGCCGCCGCTGTCGAGCGCCGGGACCGGATGCTGCAGCGCTACGTCAGCCTGCTCGTAAGCCGGTTGCCGCAGAGGCTGCAACCGCCCTGTGTCGTCGCCGAGGCGACGGTCGGAGCGCTGTGGGGCATCGTCCGCTGCTATGTCGCGGGCGGCGCTGGGCACATGCTCCCGGCGCTGTCAGCCCAGGCCGCCTACGTCGCGCTGGCGCCGATCGTGGGCGCCGAGGTGGCGGTGCGGGCGATCGAGGCCGAGGAGCATTCACTCCAGAGTGGCGAGTGAGCGGTCCGGGTCCCGCGGCAAACCGCCCTCTGTAATTAGAGCAATTCGATTTATAGGCATTTGTCAATATTCTGGTACATTTCCTTTTACGAATGTCAACCGGCGGCTCAGATGCCGGCGACAAGTTCCCGGCCACCCTCGCGGAGGGTCCTCCGATGCAATCGGAGGAATCTGCGTGCGCCGGTGTCACGGCGCTGCTGCCGTCGCGCAGCGGACTGAACGTCGCCGTCGTGCCGAGGCTGCTCGCCAACGAGCGGACCCGGACGATCGTGCTGGCGCTGGCGGACGGATCGCGGAGGCCCTCCGAGCTCGAGCAGCTGCAGGGGATCGTACGCAGCACGCTGTTCGCGCGCCTGGGCGAGCTCACCGCGCTCGGCATCGTGACGAGCAGTCGGAGAGCCGAATTCCCGCTGCGGGTCGAGTACCGGCTGAACGAGAGCGGGCGGCGGTTTCTCGCTAACGAGCTGCTGATCGAGCGTCAGGAGCGGCGCAAGCTCGCCCGCGCGGGACCCGGCGTCGACGCGGCGCTGGGCAATCTCCTGCGTCTCCTAGCGCCCGTATCCCATCCCTCGACCGATCGCCAAGGGCGTTGTCTGCTCGTCGAACACGAACCGTCGGGAGAGACGCACACCGTGCCACTGCTCGTCGAGGATCGCCGCGTCGCGGTGAGCAAACTCGCGAGCTCGGTCGAGCCCGACGCGCTCTGCAGCGCCACCTCCGAGACGTGGGAAAACGCGCTCGTCGCCGGCGGCACGAAAGGCCTCCAGATGGCCGGCGACCTGGTGCTCTGTAACGCTGTGATAGTCGCCTTCAGTCTCGCCCTGAGCGCCTGACTGGGCGTCCGACCAAAAACGGCTGGAATCTCGACGCAACCCTGATGCGCGCCTAGATTTTCAACGCGCTGTCTCTCTTTCGGCGATTTATGGCACGAGCCGCACAATGACCTGCTCGCCGCAGGAGTCCATTCGATCGGACTCCTGGAACCAGCCGTTCCATTCCAACCACTGACATTGCATATTTCGGTGAAACTTGTTAGACACTCGCGTGTCCCGCCCGAGCCGAGCATGGACTCAGGCGAGGGCAAGGCAGTAGAACCGGCTTGGAGCATCTTATCCCTCGGTTTATCGAGTGCTCCGAGACCAACATACCGCCCTGGCTTCCCGACTCGGGGGGCCAGGGCTCCAACAACAGGAGCATACACGAGATGGCATCCAGTTCCCCACACGACGACCCTCTCCAGCAGGGCCTGTACGCCGCTCGCCAGCGTCCGGATTGTTGCTCGCGACCGGTTGTGCTAGATCAACCAAAAACTGATGCTTGCGTCGGCGGAACGGGCTCGGCTAGAGTTCTCATCGCGTGGTGTGGCTTGGGCCGCCTCGTTGCTCCGGATAACAAGGAGCAGTTGTAATGAAACGTATAAGTATTGTCGGGCTGTGCCTGGCGGCGGTGTGCGTGTTCAGCGCGGGCGTTGCTTCTAGTGCTTCGGCTGACTTGAAAGCTCAGCTTAAAGGTGGTGGGAGCATTGTTGGTACCACTTTCTTATCGTCGGCCACTGCACCGAAACTAGTAACAAAAGCCGGGAAAGAAATTAATTGCACAGATGCTACAAATCACGGAAAGTTCTTAACCCCGACCTTAGGTGACGTCTTAATACGATTCTTAGGGTGTACGGCGAAAGAAGGACTCACCGTCAACTGCAATAGCGTTGGGGGGGGAACTGGTGAAATCCATCTTCCGTTAACGACATTATTCCATTTGGGCTTAGCGCAATTAGGTGCAACCACCGGTATACCCGCCTTGGTCATCTTACCGGCACCCTTTACAATCAAATGTACTACGCTTGTCACGATTGAAATACGGGGTAACGTGATCGGCGCGCTGCAGAAAGAAAATGGAGAACCGATCGAACTGGGTAAACCACTCAGCGAATTGAATCTAAATTTCCAGCAGATTTCCAACGGCGTACAGGATTTGAGATTAATCGTAATGCCAGGTGGCACGACGCCAACGACGTATGATTTGGAATCCTCCTTCAATAAAGGTACTTTCGAATTATCGTCCGAGGTAGCAAACGCCAAGTTGGATGGATTCAGCAACGGTGAAATCGAATTTGTAGAGCCATAAGAAGTCAGCAGCAGCAATAAGTTG
>JBAUXH010000196.1:0-11562 GCA_049584155.1 Solirubrobacteraceae bacterium | reverse complement strand
CGGGGTTGGCGGTGGCGAGCCGCTGGTAGATCTCGACTGCTTGCTGGATGGCGTGGAGAGCCTGCTCATAGAGCCCGACATTCGCAAGATCCACCGAAAAATTGTTCAGCGACGTGGCCAGGTTGGGCTCGTAAGCGGCGGGGTTGATGTCGCTGAGCTCTTGCTGGTGTTGAACGTGATGTTTGGCGAGGGTGACGGCGAGGCTGCTGAGGATCAGGTTCGCCTGGGTGGGCATGAGGCTGACAGGGCCGGGCAAGGCGTCCGGGTCGATTGGGATGGTGGTGATCGCACGCTCGATCGCGGTGGCGGCGGTTGCAACTTCTCCGTAGACGAGTTCGCGTGCGGCCGTGGTCGAGGCTTGCGCCAATGCGAGCTCACAAAGATGTTGCAGGCTGGTCGTGAATACGGGTTCCAGCAGACCGTTGAGCTGCGGGTGGTCGACTGCGGCGCGAGCAAGGATGGTCAGCGGCCAAGTGATCTGCTCTGGCACGTCGGTGGCAAGCACTCCCGCGATGATCTCTGGCTCATCACAGAACGCAGTCGCAACGAGGTGCTCGCCTATGCGGTCTGGCTCCAGGGGGTTCCACCAGTCGGCGCCGGGATATAGCCCGTGGGCCCATTGTGAGATCTCGTCGAGTCGCTCCGCAGTTGCGTCCGAGAGCTGGGGTAGCAACTGCAACTTCCCGGCTGCGACGGCCGGTGTTTCCGCTGCGCAGAGCGTTGCGAGAGCAGCGACTTGCTTTGGCAGCTTGCTCACAAGACTGAACAGGCCCCCGCTGGACGCGTGCCAGTGGCGTTCCTCGTGCCTGAGGATCTCATCAAACAGCTCATCTCTGGTTGTCGGGAGATCCTGTTGCCCATGTACTTCCAGGTACGCTGCGACGACGACCATCAGCGGCGTCGCGAATGCCTCACCCGCCAGCAGTGAGTTGGCTGGAGCGGATGGTTGAGGCAGTGGCGGGTCGGCGCGCCTGGCAAATGCCTCCGCGGCCTTCGTAAAGAGCCTCTCTCGGTCTTCGCGGTCGAGGGGATCGTCCTCAAGGGTGTGAGTATCGCACTGGTCGAGGAGCGCGTCGAGCCAGTCGCTTCGATTTCGTAGCCTCTCGGTCCAGTTGCCGGTTCCTTGCGGACTCGCCCGGATCAGCAGTAGCGCCCGCACAGGCGCATCCTCGGTCGCGCCAGCGGCAAGCTCAGGAAGCAGGATCTCGAGCTGCTCGGCACGTGTCTCTGCGTAGTCGATCACGACGAACCTGCGCAGCTGGGTGTTGATAAGCGCGTCGAGGGCCCCCTGGTCTGTGATACGGGTAAGCAGCCCAGACAGCAACCAGTCTTTCTTGCGGGCACGCTCGCACAGCTCGACAGCGAGGCGCGTCTTGCCGCTGCCGCCTCTTCCGCCGATAACAAGGCCCGAGAACGGCTCTTTGGTCGTAAGCCAGCTCTCTAGCTCGTTGGCCAGGCCGGCACGCGCCGTGAACGGCACCACCCCAGAACGGGCCTTGACGAGTAGCGTCGGGGAGCGCACATGCTTGCCGACCGGCACGATCGCGGGCTCGAGCGGTACGCGACGCTTATCGCCCTCGACAATCGTGACCTCAATATGCGACCCCGACACATCCCGAACCTGGACATTTCCCCAGCCGGCCGCGATCTGGACAGGCCCAGATGCGCCCGCGACAGCCGTCAGATCAGCCATGCGTTTAATGCGGCAACCGTTAGGAAGTCCTGGCCGATGCCGGCGAGCTGGTCTTCACCGAGATGCTGCTGCCGCTCACACTTCCGATCTGCACGATGCCGATCCCCACGGCGTTCTGCACGATCGACTCAACATCGACGCCACCGGCCTTTGCCTCATCGACCAACCGTTGAAGCTCGCCTCGAAAAGCCTCATCCGCAATGCTGCGCTCCAGAGCCTCCGTGAGCCGCGTGACCTGTTTGGCACTATCCGGAGCGGCCTCGACTCCCGCAAAGGCGGCCTGATCCTCTTGGTTGCCCTTGGATAGGCGCTCGCGCACAGCCTGAGTTAGTCGCCCAAGCGCACTCCCGGCCTCATCAACCGCCTCGTTCTCCGCGCGATTCAGCACCTTCGCCACTAGCGCTGCTGCAATTACGCTCAACGTCACCGGCTCCATGCGCAACCTCCAGAATCAACCCGAGAACATGAACCTACTTATCATCCCACGCCCCGGCCTCGCCCGTCGAGTCGGTCGACAAAACCGGCCGACTCTGCCGCACATGCCACCCCCCGCCCGTCAGCTCGGCGGCTCAGTCCAGACCTCGATTACACAGTCATCCGGGGGTAAACGTCGGGACGAACTCCCGTCGCTCCCGTTTCTTCATCGTTTTTCCCTGTAAGTGGTCTGAGTCAGTGTCGCCAATCCGTTTCAGGGCACGATCGCCACGACCAGCGGTGAGGCCATCTGGGCATTTCGGTATTCGAGCGAGGGAAAGTCACGCTCGCTCTTCTATACGACCGACGTGTCGACGCTGCGCAAGCTCTATCCCGAGCGGGAGCTGTATGGGGAGGTGTCAGAGGGTGCGCGCATGGTCGTCTCCGAGCCGCTTGGCGACATACCGGGCGTGTGGAATGAAGTGCCCGAGGCGACCTGCCGGATCGTCGGTCGAGGCCACGACGAGTCGCTGCCGTTCCGGCCGAGGGCGCAATCGGCGTAGATGTCGCATGACACCAACTCCGGGTCGTGGGAAGATGATCGGAGCGTGCACGCGAGCCCTGGGACTCCGGGAAGCGACATGGCGGTGTGGTCGTCGTTGTGGCCTCGTATCGCCGCGGTTGTCGCGCTCGTAGCGCCTGTTGTCATGGCTGTGGTGGCCGCGGTCGCGCTGGCGGGCGATGTTCCCGTCGCGGTGCTGGCGGTCGGGCTGGTGCTGGTCTGCAGCGCGGCGATCTGGTTCGCCTTGACCCGTCGCGGTCCGTGGCGAGCGGTCGGCGCTGTGCTTGCCACGCTCAGTGGGATCGGGCTGATCGTGGTGTTGGTGATCAACTGGCAAGGGGTGGTGGTGCTGGTTGTGTTGCTCTTGTTGTTGGCCTTGTTCGGTCTCGCCGCGCGCTACGCGCTGGGGTGGGCCGGGGAGAGAACCGTCATCGGCATGCCTGGGATGATCGTGCCGGTGGGCGCTGCCGGATCTGCGGTGCTGATCATCAACTTGAAGTCCGGTGGTGGTAAGGCCGAGCGCTTTGACCTCGCTGCTCAAGCCCGGCGACGGGGCATCGAGCCGGTTATCTTGCGGCCCGGCGATGACCTGCTCGAGCTCGCGGAGAGCGCCATAGCTCGCGGTGCGCAGGTCATCGGGATGGCCGGGGGCGATGGTTCGCAGGCCCTCGTTGCGACGGTTGCCGCTCGGTGCGACGTTGCCCACGTCTGCGTTCCCGCGGGGACTCGAAACCACTTCGCCCTGGATCTCGGCCTTGACCGTGATGACGTCGTGGGTGCGTTGGATGCGTTCACAGACGGCGTCGAGCGGCGTATCGACCTCGCGCGCGTCAACGACCGGGTGTTCGTCAACAACGCCTCGCTCGGCGTCTATGCCAAGGTCGTCCAGTCTGAGGCCTACCGCGACGCCAAGCTCGAGACCTGGTCGGGCATGCTGCCCGACCTGCTGGGCCCCGACGCCGAGCCGATCGATCTCGAGTTCACCGCTCCCGATGGGAGCCGCTGCGATGACGCGCCGCTCGTGCTCGTATCGAACAATCCGTATCGAGTGACGAGCCTCGCCGGAGCGGGCACACGTGAGCGGATCGACACAGGCCAGCTCGGTGTCCTGGCTGCGCGGGTGCGCAGTGCTGCTGACGTGTCAAAGTTCGTCGCGCTTGAGCTGGTTGGGCAGGTTGGTCGCTTTCCGGGCCTTTTGTCGTGGTCGAGTCAGGAGTTCGAGGTCCGCTCCAGCGGCCCGGTGGAGGTTGGGCTCGACGGCGAGGCGCTCGTGCTCGATCCCCCCCTGCGTTTCGCGTCGCTGCCAGGGGCGCTACGTGTGCGGCTGCCCAGAGGGGTCGGCCTGCCGCCGGGGGCCAGAGCTGTGGCGCTGACTACAGACAATCTGGGTGCGCTGCTACGGGTGGCGGCCGGCCGGTGAGTCACACGGCTACGCGGCTGGTGCTCGGACTGGCCGTCTTCGTGCTCTTCGGTTGGGGTGTCGGGGAGCTCTGGACCTCGATTGTGGGGTCGGTCGAGCTGAACGCGGTACGCGACGTGGCCGCTCAGCGCACGGTTGTGCTCACCGATGTAGCGCGGGTGGTCACCTGGGCGGGCAGCGCGTTCCTGCTGGTACCGCTTGCCCTGATCGCCTGCCTGGTGTTCGCCAGGGGGGGCCTACACCGAGAGGCGCTCGCGGTCGCGCTCAGCCTCGGCGGCGCAATGCTGATCTCAGTCTGGATCAAGCTGCTTGTGTCGCGCCCGCGTCCGCCCGTAGAGCACCTGCAGGCGGTTACAGGCTCGAGCTTTCCCTCGGGCCATGCGACACAGGCGAGCGCATTCTGGTTCTCGCTGGTGTTTGCGATGCCGGCGGCGGGATCTTCGCCGAGGCTTACCCGGGTGGCTGCCGGCCTCGCGGTGCTGATCGTGCTCGTGGTGGCCGCGTCTCGCGTCTATTTGGGCGTCCACTATCCAAGCGACGTGGTCGCTGGCGTGCTGCTCGGTACCGGTTGGGCGACCTACGTGATGCGCTGCCTGGGGAAGTCTGAGCGCCCGTCTGGAGGCGCTCACGTCCGATGACGATGTGGCGTCGCGTACAACGTCTTGACCGCCGGCTGATGAGACGCTCGTTCGTGGCTCGCTCGCCCGCGCTGGATCGCACCCTCATCGCCACCACGCGGGCGGCGAACTACTCGCGACTGTGGCTTGTGATCGCGGGCGGACTCGCTGTTTGCGGAGGGCGAGGGGGGCGCAGCGCGGCCGGACATGGTCTCGTCGCGATCGCAATCGCGGCGGCGGCGGCAAACGGCCCGGCAAAGCTACTCGTGCGCCGCCGGCGGCCATCCTCGCATCGGCGGCCCACGCTCATACACACACCGCGATCGACATCATTCCCATCCGGCCACACTGCCACAGCGGTTGCATTCGTCACAGGCGCGAGCGCCGAACTGCCGCTCCTCGCGCCGCTCCTCGTTCCGTTGGCAGGCGCGGTCGCCTACTCGCGCGTGCACACCGGGGTTCACTACCCAAGCGACGTCGTCGCCGGCGCCGCAATCGGGATCGGCTCAGGCTTTCTGGCTAGGAGCCTGCCGTCATGGGTTCTGCAGCGACGACGCGCCGCGTGCAGGAAGGAAAACGATAACGACCAAAGCGCCCACCAAGGACGGGTTGCCCTGTGAGCGGGCGGGTTGCGGCCGGAGCCGAGCGCTGGGTACCGGGCATTCGCGTGCTCCGGACGTATCAGCGCTCATGGTTGCGGTCGGATCTCGTGGCAGGTGTGGTGTTGGCGGCGATCCTCGTTCCGCAAGGCATGGCGTACGCCGAGCTGGCCGGGCTCCCGGCGGCCACCGGTCTCTATACGACGATCGCGTGCCTGGTCGGTTACGCCGTGTTTGGTCCCTCCAGGGTGCTGGTGCTCGGACCCGATTCCTCGATCTCGCCCCTGATCTTCGCTGCCATCACGCCGCTGCTGGTAACCGGAGATCCCGCAAGCGCAGTCGTCCTGGCCGGCATGCTTGCCGTCCTCGTGGGACTGACCGAGATCGGCCTTGGACTTGGGAAGCTCGGGTTCGTCGCCGACCTCCTGTCAAAGGAGGTGCAGGTCGGATACATGAACGGCCTCGCAATCACGATCATCGCCGGTCAGCTACCGAAGCTCTTCGGCTTCTCCACGCATGCGGATTCGTTCCTCGCGGAGCTACGCGCATTCGCTGAGAACCTCGACCAGACGCAAACGACGACCCTCGTCGTTGGTGTCGCTGTGCTCGTCCTCCTGCTGGTGCTCCCCCGCTTCACCACGCGGCTGCCTGCGGTGCTGATCGGGGTCGTTGGCGCCACCGTCGCGTCGGCAGTATTCGGTCTTGCCGGCAAGGGCGTGCTCACGGTTGGCGCCCTGCCCCAGGGGATACCCACGCCCACGTTGCCGTGGACCTCCGCCAGCGATGTCGTTCCCCTGCTGATCGCCGCGGTGGGCATCACGCTTGTATCCTTGACCGACACGATCGCCACCGCGACGAGCTTCGCGGCGCGGCGTGGTGAAGAGGTCGAGCCCAACCAGGAGATGATTGGTATGGGTGTGGCGAACATCGCCGCGGGCCTCTTCCAGGGCTTTGCGGTATCAACCAGTGGCTCACGGACAGCGGTAGCCGAACAATCAAAAGCCAAGAGCCAGGTCACCGGTGTCGTGGGCGCAGCCATGGTCGCGGTGCTCCTGCTGTTCCTCAGCTCACTGCTGGCCGATCTGCCACAAACGGCACTAGCTGCCGTGGTGATCGTTGCCGCGCTGTCACTGATGGATGTGAGCATCTTGCGCCGCTACCTGCGCGTTCGCAAGAGCGCGTTCGCTGTGTCCCTCGTCGCAACCGCCGGCGTGATGCTGCTCGGCGTGCTCCAAGGCATCGTCGTCGCCGTCACGCTCGCGATCCTGCTCTTCTTCAGACGCAACTGGTGGCCTCATGGCGCCGTCTTGGGCAGACTCGAAGGTGACGAGGGGTGGCATGACGTTGAGACTCATCCGGACGTGAAGCAGATTCCGGGTGTTGTCGTGTACCGCTGGGAGGCGCCGTTGTTCTTCGCCAACGCTGGCGCCTTCCGATTGCAGATCCGCAAACTCGTGCGTGACCATGAACCCCAGTGGGTGGTCCTACAGTGCGAGGCCGTCACCGACGTCGACGTCACCGCCGCCGAGATGCTCGAGCAGCTCGACAACGAGCTCAATGCCGCCGGGACCCACCTGGCGTTCGCGGAGATGCGCAGCCGCCTCCAGGACCTCACGCTGCGCTACGGCCTCCTGGAGACCCTCGATCGCGAACACTTCTACCCCACACTCGAGGCCGCTCTCGAGGAGATCCAAGCCGACGAGTCCTTGCTCGGCTACCCGGCAGGGTGACAGCGATCTGGCAGCTCGAGGTCGCCGTCATATGAGGTTGGCGCGAGTCCAGCGGCCCGAGCGACTGTCGTCTGCAACATCAGCTCAAGCGGATTCCGATGCGGTTTCCAGACAGGGTTGACCTCCGTCGCTCCTGCTCGAAAAAGAGCCCCTGTGGCTTGGACGGTCCGCGCGCTGTGCCGCCTCGCCTCTGTTGACGGGACTGTTCCCTGCGCCAGGTTCGTGTTCGTCCTCCCACGCACGCTCTCCCAACTCAGCATCGCGAGTGTTCCGTGGGACGTCAAATAGTCGGAAACAGCGGATCTGGGGTTGAGTAGCATGGCGGTTATGAGACGCCCGTTCGACCGATGAAGACACGATGAGTGCCGCCGCCGCAAGGGCCAAGACGCAGCCACCCACCCCGCAGGTTGCCGACAGCCACGACTTGATCCGCGTGCACGGCGCGCGCGTGAACAACCTCAAGGACCTCAGCCTAGAGCTCCCGAAGCGCCGACTGACGGTGTTCACCGGCGTGTCGGGCTCGGGCAAGAGCTCGCTCGTGTTCGGCACGATCGCGGCGGAGTCGCAGCGGCTGATCAACGAGACCTACAGCGCGTTCGTGCAGGGCTTCATGCCGACGCTGGCGCGGCCCGAGGTCGACGTGCTCGAAGGGCTGACGACCGCGATTATCGTCGACCAGCAGCGGATGGGCGCCGATCCTCGCTCCACGGTCGGCACCGCCACCGACGCGGGCGCGATGCTGCGCATTCTCTTCAGCCGCCTCGGACGGCCGCACATCGGCTCGCCGAGCGCGTTCGCCTTCAACGTCGCCTCGGTCCGGGCGAGCGGCGCGATCACGGTCGAGCGGGGAGCCGGTAGGACCCGGACGAAGAAGGCGACGTTCAACCGTCTCGGCGGGATGTGCCCGCGTTGCGAGGGGCGGGGCGCGGTCACCGACTTCGAACTGTCCGTGCTGTACGACGAGACCAAGTCGCTCAACCAGGGCGCGCTCACGATTCCCGGCTACAGCATGGACGGCTGGTACGGCCGCATCTTCCGCGGCTGCGGCCTCTTCGACCCGGACAAGCCGATCGGGAAGTTCAACAAGCGAGAGCTGCACGACCTCCTCTACAAGGAGCCGACCAAGATCAAGGTCGAGGGCATCAACCTCACCTACGAGGGGCTGATCCCGAAGATCCAGAAGTCGATGCTCTCCAAGGACCTCGACGCGATGCAGCCGCACGTCCGCGCGTTCGTGGAGCGGGCCGTCACGTTCACCACCTGCCCCGAGTGCGAGGGCACCCGGCTCAGCCACGAGGCCCGCTCGTCGAAGATCGCGGGGATCAACATCGCCGACGCCTGCGCGCTGCAGATCAGCGACCTGGCCGACTGGGTGCGGGGTCTGGAGGAGCCCTCGGTGGCGCCGCTGCTCGCCGGTCTGCGGCAGACGCTCGACTCGTTCGCGGAGATCGGGCTCGGCTATCTCTCGCTCGACCGTCCGTCGGGCACGCTCTCGGGCGGCGAGGCGCAGCGCGTGAAGATGATCGGCCACCTCGGCTCCTCGCTCACCGACGTCACCTATGTCTTCGACGAGCCCACCACGGGCCTGCACCCCCACGACATCGAGCGCATGAACGACCTGCTCCTGCGGCTGCGGGACAAGGGCAACACGGTGCTCGTCGTCGAGCACAAGCCGGAGACGATCGCGATCGCCGACCACATCGTCGATCTCGGTCCCGGCGCCGGCGCCGGCGGTGGCGAGGTGGTGTTCGAGGGAACCGTCGAGGGGCTGCGCGCCGGCCCCACGGTAACCGGGCGCCATCTCGACGACCGGGCCACGCTCAAGGAGACGGTGCGCAAGCCCACGGGGACGTTCGAGATCCGCGGCGCGAGCACGCACAACCTGCGCGACGTCGACGTCGACATCCCGCTCGGCGTGCTCGTGGTCGTCACCGGCGTGGCGGGCGCGGGCAAGAGCTCCCTGATCCACGGCTCGGTCTCCGAGCGCGACGGCGTCGTCTCGGTCGACCAGGCGGCGATCAAGGGCTCGCGGCGCAGCAACCCGGCGACGTACACCAAGCTGCTCGACCCGATCCGCAAGGCGTTCGCGCAGGCGAACGGGGTGAAGCCGGCGCTGTTCAGCGCGAACTCCGAGGGCGCCTGTCCCAACTGCAACGGCGTCGGCGTCGTCTACACCGACCTGGCGATCATGGCCGGCGTCGCCACCACCTGCGAGGAGTGCGAAGGCAGGCGCTTCGAGGCGTCGGTGCTGGAGTACCGGCTCGGCGGCCGCGACATCAGCGAGGTGCTCGCGATGGCGGTGACCGAGGCGCAGGAGTTCTTCGGCGCCGGCGAGGCGAAGACGCCGGCGGCGCAAAAGATCCTCGATCGGCTCCACGACGTCGGGCTCGGCTATCTGACCATCGGCCAGCCGCTCACAACCCTCTCCGGCGGCGAGCGCCAGCGCCTGCGGCTGGCCACGCACATGGCCGAGAAGGGCGAGGTCTACGTCCTCGACGAGCCGACCACCGGCCTGCACCTCGCCGACGTCGAGCAGCTGCTCGGCCTGCTCGATCGGCTCGTCGACTCCGGCAAGTCGGCCATCGTCATCTCGCACCATCAGGCGGTCATGGCGCACGCCGACTGGATCGTCGACATCGGTCCGGGCCCTGGCCACGACGGCGGTCGGATCGTCTTCGAGGGCACGCCCGCCGCCCTCGTCGCCGGGCGGGCGGGAACCCCGTTGTCCCTCACCGGCGAGCACCTCGCGGCCTACGTCGGGGTCTGACGGAGAGGACCTCGCGGACGCCGCGAGACGACTCCTGCGCTTCGACTCGTACCAGGCCGATCGTCGGATGTGGGCTGGACGCAGCTAGGTCAAGGTCCGGCCTACGCAGGTTGACCCACTCCGCGACAGCTGCAAAACTAAGGCCTATGACCGTGGCACCCGCGAGCGTCACCGCCGAGTTCGTGGATGCGATCCTCGCGAGGGACTTCGCCCGCGCCCGCGTCCTGTTGGACCCTGCGATCGACTTCCGTGCGATGACGCCGAAGCGGGTCTGGGAGGCGGAGGGTCCCGGCGATGTCGAAGAGGTCTTGCGTGCCTGGTTCGAGCACCCCGAGCGCGACGTCGAGCGTGTCGAGCCTACGGAGCCGACGACGGTCGAGGACACGCAGCGTGTCGGCTGGCGCGTGTATGGCAGCGACACGGACGGCCCGTTCGTGTACGAGCAGCAGGCGTATCTGCGCGAACAGGACGGCCAGGTCGTTTGGCTGCGCGTGATGTGCAGCGGTCCGCGTCCCGCCGGGCGCGCGCAGGGCGCATAGCGTGCGTCCTGCGCGACCCTCGAAGTAGCGGTTTTCGGACCTCTACATCGGCTGCGATCATCGAGGTCCGATTTCCGCTGGTCTTCAATGGCTAGGTGTGCCACGGTGTGGGTGTGAACTACGACTCTGACCGTATGTGGCAGGCGATCGAGGCCGGCGATCCGCGCTTTGACGGATGGTTCTTCTGTGGCGTGAAGACGACCGGGATCTACTGTCGTCCCGGCTGTCCGGCACGTACGCCCAAACGCGAGAACGTACGCTTCTTCCTGTCCGCGGCTGCGGCGCAATCCGCCGGCTTCCGTGCCTGCAAGCGCTGCCGTCCAGACGCCACGCCGGGCTCGCCCGAGTGGGATCTGCGCGCGGATCTAGTCGGTCGCGCGATGCGGCTGATCGCCGATGGTGTGGTGGACCGCGAGGGCGTAAGTGGTCTCGCCGGCCGCCTCGGTTATACCGAGCGCCACGTGCACCGCCAGCTCGTGGCCGTCGTAGGCGCCGGTCCGCTGGCCCTCGCTCGCGCCCAGCGCGCTCAGACCGCTCGCATCCTGCTCGAGACGACGGCGTTGTCGATCACCGGCGTGGCGTTCGCCGCGGGTTTTCAGAGCGTGCGTCAGTTCAACGCGACGGTGCAGGAAGTGTTCGCGATGACGCCGAGCGCGCTACGCACGCGAGCGCGGAAATATGGGCGCCCCGAGGACAGTGGCGCGCTGTTGCTGCGCCTGCCCTATCGCGCGCCGCTGGATGCGCAGAGCCTGATTGCTTTCCTCGGGCTTCGCGCCGTTCCCGGCGTCGAGCAGGTACACGACGGCAGCTACCGTCGCAGTCTGCGCTTGTCACATGGCGCGGGCATCGTCGAGCTGACTCCCGCCGATGGGTATGTAAGCGCGCGCTATTGGTTGACCGATCTGTGCGATCTCGCCAGTGCCATGCAACGCTCGCGCGCGCTGCTGGACCTCGATTCCGACCCGCGGAGCGTCACGGACGTTCTTGGCGACGAGCCGCTGCTTGGACCTTTGGTCGCGAAGGCGCCGGGCCGACGTGTGGCCGGCGCCGTCGACGGGCATGAGCTAGCCGTTCGCGCCGTGCTAGGACAGCAGGTTTCTCTGCGGGGAGCCCGCACGCTCGCCGGCAGGCTCGTCGCCGACTACGGCGAACGGCTCGAACGCCCGCTCGGCACGGTGACACACGCCTTCCCTGCGGCAGAGGCGTTGACCGGCGTGGACC
>JBAUXH010000195.1:0-35842 GCA_049584155.1 Solirubrobacteraceae bacterium | reverse complement strand
TATGTCCCGCTCGGCCTCTGCGCGACCACGAAGAAGATTGCCGACCACTTCGAGGAGCACTACTTCTCGCATGGGCACACATACGAAGCGCATCCCATCACGCTCGGGCCCGCGGTCACGACCATCGAAGAGATGCAGCGGCTGAAGCTGGTAGAGCGCTCCGCTGAACTGGAGCCGTACGTCCGGCAGAAACTCGAAGCCCTGAAAGAAAAACACCCTTCCATCGGCGATGTGCGCGGGCTAGGACTCTTCTTCGCGGTTGAATTGGTGAAGAACCGCAAGACGAAGCAGTCCTTCAACACCATGCGCGACAAGGTTGAAGGCAAGCCGCTGGTCGTGGATCAGATCGCGGCGAAGATGATGGCCGATGGCGTAGCGCAGCAGGCCTGGGTCAGTCACTTCGTCATTGCACCACCGCTGATCGTTACCAGGGAAGAAATTGACTTCGGCATCGACGCGCTCGATCGGCATCTCGGCATTGCCGACGCGCTGGTGACGGCTTGGAGCACGATCGCGCCGGCGGCGGTCCCGCTCGTGGGTGTCGGGGCGGTCGCGGGCTTGGTGCTTGGATGGCCGTCTCTGCGCAGGATCGCCAAGTGGCCTGCGCTGGCGGCGCTGGGGGCTCTGCTCGTCTACGCGGCGCCGGTGGTGCTCTCGGGCAGCGCGACGTTCGCGGGTTACGTACGCCTGGACGATACGGCGACTTGGCTTGGGATCACCGATCACGTGATGTCCCACGGCCGGTCGCTAAGCGACCTGCCGCCATCGACCTACTCGCTGCTGATTGGGTCTTACGTCGCTAACTCCTATCCGCTGGGGGGATTCATGCTGCTCGGCGCCGGTCACGGGTTGACCGGCATCGATTCGGCCTGGATATTTCAGCCCTACCTGGCGTGTTGCGGTGCTGCCCTCGCTCTCGGTGTATACGCGCTCGTGGAACCGCTCGTCGAGTCGCCCCGCCTGCGTGCGCTGGTGGCGTTCCTGGGAGCCCAGCCGGCGCTGCTTTACGGCTACAGCTTGTGGGGCGGGATCAAGGAGCTCACGGCCGCATTCCTGCTCGTGCTCGGCGCCGCGCTGGTGGCACGGATCCTCGTGAAGCGACCCGCGCATCCGCGTGGGCTGTTGGGAGTGGCTGTCGCGGCGGCCGGTCTGATGGTGACGCTCGGCGCAGGCGCGGCGGCATGGGTCGTGCCTACGTTCCTCGGTGTAGTCGTAGTGTGGATCTGGCGCGCGCATCGAACACGGTTCTGGCGAGTGGCACGGGACATCGGTTTGCTGGCTGTCATGACGACTGTGCTCGCGCTGCCGATGTGGGTCGTTCTATCGAGTTTCCTCAAGGGCGACAGCAACCTCTACAGCGGCCAATCCACTAGTGAAAACCTCGGCAACCTGATTCAGCCGCTGAGCGGGTGGCAACTCGCTGGCATTTGGCCAGTCGGGGACTTTCGTCTGCGGGCACCCACCCTGTCGAGCGCGCTGCTGATCTGCCTTGTCGTACTGATGGCCGCCGCGGCAATCTGGTTGACGGTACGCCGCCGACAGTTCGGGATCATCGCGTACGTGGGGGTCGCGCTCGTCGGCTGCGTAGTGCTCTACCTAGTCGACAGCACCCCGTGGGTGCTCGGCAAGGCACTTGCGATCTCCTCACCGGCGCTACTCACGGCGGCGCTCGCCGGGGGTGCGCTGCTGTACACGTGCCGCCGGCCGGTGGGGGTCCTCGTGCTGCTGGCGCTCGGCGGTGGGGTCCTATGGTCGAATGCGCTCGCCTACCACGACGTGCTGCTAGCGCCACGCTCGCGACTGGCCGAGCTGCAGCACATCGGCGTCCTGGTCGCTGGTCAGGGTCCGACGCTGATCGACGACTACGAAGTCTATGCAGACCGCCACTTCCTCCGTCGCGGCGCTCCGGCGGAGCCGGCGGAGTATCGCTCGGTGACCTTGCCCCTGCGCAATGGCGCGATCTTGACGAAGAGCGCATGGGCGGATCTGGACTCGTTCGCGCCGGCGACGCTCGAACCGTATCGCTCGATCGTGATTGCACGCTCACCCGCGCAGAGCCGTCCGCCCTCGCTCTACAGCCGTGTTTGGCGGGGGCGTTACTACGAACTGTGGCAGCGCCCCGCACGACCGAGATCCCGACTGCTCAGTCACATTCCCTACGGAGAATCGAACAAGCTGCCCTACTGTGGCGTCGCCCAGAATCGCCCCGGTGTGCAGGCCCCACTCTGCTCCGCCAACCCGGCCGCTGTGCCCCCGTGTGCACAGATCGAACGCCTCGGTGCCACAGCCGCGCGCGAGCATGCCGAGCTGGTCGCCTACCAGCGCCCGCAACCGATCGTCGCGCGTGGAGATCAAACGCGCTGGCCGGCGCCCTGGATACACGACGCCGCGTCGCGAACGCTGTGGCCGAACACGCCGGGTACGGCGGTCGCGCAGATTAACGTGTATGGGAACCAGCACTACGAGCTGTGGTTGGGCGGTAGCTTTTCGCGCGGATTCGAAGTGAGCGTCGACGGTCACTTTCTCGGCAAGGTCAAGGATGAACTATTGAGCATCGGTGGCTACGCGCCGGTGGCCGACGTGTTTCTTACGCCCGGCATTCACGTGTTCACGCTGACCTACCCCCACTCAGACCTGACGCCAGGCAGCGGCGACAACCAACAGACGAGCCTGTCGGCGATTTCCCTCCAGCCCCTAAACCGGCCACTCACCCGCCTGCTTACCGCCGCGCCGGCTCGAGCCCGCAGCTTGTGTGGGCGTTCGCTCGACTGGATCGAGATCGTCGCACCGGATGCTTGATAGGTGCCGCGAGGAGGGCGTGTGTGGTCGAGAGCGCCGCGATGCTAGTCAATCCGGCGAGCTGCCGTTGCGCGCGATCAGCGTGGCCTCGCCGGCGTCCGTCCAGATCGTCTGCTCGCGCCCGGGCCCGACGCCCACTAGCGTGACGGGCGCCCCGACGCGCTCGGCGACGAACCGCAGGTAGTCGCGGGCCGCGTTGGGCAGGTCTGAGAGGATGCGACACTCGCCCAGCTCCTCGCTCCAGCCGGGCAGCTCGGTGAGCTCGGCGCTGGTGTGGTGCAGCACCGACTGGTGGTAGGGGAAGTCTTCGAACTCCGCGCCCTCGGCGCCGCGGTAGCTCGTGCAAACCTGGATGCGATCGAATCCAGAGAGCACGTCGAGCTTGGTGATGGCCAGGGCGGTCATCGTGTTCAGTCGTGCGGCATAGCGCAGTGCGACCAGATCCAGCCAGCCGGTGCGCCGAGGGCGGCCGGTGGTGGTGCCGAACTCACCGCCACGCCCGCGGATCTGCTCGCCGGTCTCGTCGTGCAGCTCTGAGGGGAATGGTCCGGCGCCGACGCGCGTGGTGTAGGCCTTGGAGATGCCCCAGATCTCGTCGATGTTCTTCGGCCCTACGCCCGTGCCGACGCAGGCGGCGCCCGAGAGCGGGTTGGAGGAGGTCACGAACGGGTAGGTGCCGTGGTCGATGTCGAGCATCGCGCCCTGTGCGCCCTCGAAGATGACCTTCTCGCCGGCGTCGAGCAGATCCCACATCAGTTTCGCGGTGTCGGCGATGTGCTGCTCCAGGCGGTGCCCGTAGATCAGGTACTGCTCGGTCATCGCGTGCAGGTCGAGCGTGGGGTCCTTTTCGAAGGGCCGCAGCGACAGGCGCTTGGGCTCCATCGCCGCGACGATCTTCTTCTTCAGGATCTTCTCATCGAGCAGGTCCTGCACGCGGATGCCCAGCCGCGCGGCCTTGTCGGCGTAGCACGGCCCGATGCCCCGCCGGGTCGTGCCGATCTGCAGGCTGCCGAGCTTGGCCTCGCCGGCGGAGTCCAGCAGCAGGTGGTAGGGCATGATCAGATGCGCGTTCGCGGAGATGCGCAGCCCGCTCACGTCCACCCGGCGCGCGCGCAGCGCGTCGAGCTCCTCGATCAGCACCTTCGGGTCGATCACCACGCCGTTGCCGATCACGCAGCGCTTGCCCGGGTAGAGGATGCCGGAGGGGATCAGGTGCAGCTTCCACTCCACCCCCTCGCGCACGATCGTGTGCCCGGCGTTGTTGCCGCCCTGGAAGCGCACGACCGCGTCGGCCTGCTCGGCGAGCAGGTCGGTGATCTTCCCCTTTCCCTCGTCGCCCCACTGGGCGCCGACTATCACGATTCCGGGCATGGCCTCAGAAGTGTAGGGGGGTCGTCGCCACCGCCCTCAGGCGGTGCGCGCCACGACCTCAAACTCGCGCCGGCGCTTGTCCTCGCCGAAGAACGGCAGCGGGTGGTCGCAGATCTCCTCCAGGCGAGAGACCGTCCGCGGCCCGATCTGCTCGGAGAGCTTCTCCGGCGTGAGGTTGGTCGTGGCCAGGATCGCCCGCTGCGCCTCGTAGCGGGCGTTGACGATCGAGTACAGCTGCTCGAGCACCCAATCGGTTTTGCTCTCGGCCCCGAGATCGTCGATGTGCAGCAGGTCCACGGCCGCCAGCCGGTCGAGCAGGTCGAGCTTGCCATCGTCGGAGTCGATCGCCTCGCGGATCAGGTTCAGCAGGCGCGGCAAGGAGTAGATCGCGACCGATCTACCCGCCTGCAAGGCGGCTCGAGAGACGAGCATCGCCAGCGTCGTCTTGCCGGTCCCCACGTCTCCCACCAGCCACAGTCCCTTGCCTGCGTCGATGTTCGCGTCGATCGTCTGCACGTACCTGCGTATGACGCGGATCTGCTCTGGAGCCGTCCGCGCAATGTCGCTGACAGGCGGACGATCGAACGAGACGTCCTGATATCTGCGCGGTATCCGCCCCGCCAGGTTCCGGGTTCGCGCCATCGCGATCCGCCCCGCACGGCAGCGGCAGTCACTGGCCGTGTTCGTGGCCTCGTCGATCACGAACCCGCTGCCGTCACAGGCTCCGACTGGGCAGCTCTCAGGGGTCACTGCGCGTAGCGCTCCCCGGCGTAGCTCAGGAACTTCGGGTACTCCTTCTGGAAGGTCAGCGTGACTTTGCCGACCGCCCCGTTGCGGTGCTTGGCGATGATCAGGTCGGCCTCGCCCGGGCGCTCGGAGTCCTCGTCGTAGTACTCGTCGCGGTAGATGAACATCACCAGGTCGGAGTCCTGCTCGAGGTTCCCCGACTCGCGCAGGTCGGAGAGCTGGGGGACCTTCGGCGTGCGCTGCTCGACCGCGCGCGAGAGCTGCGAGAGCGCGATCACCGGCACGCCCAGCTCGCGCGCGAGGATCTTCAATCCGCGGCTGAGCTCGCCCACGGCCGTCACGCGCGAGTCATAGCGGCTGTCGGTGCGCATCAGCTGCAGGTAGTCGATGATGATCAGGCCCAGCCCGTTCTCGCACTGACTGTGCAGACGGCGCGCCTTCGCGCGGATCTCGAGCATCCCCACGTCGCTCGAGTCGTCCACCCACAGCGGCGCCGCCGCGAGGCGCTGGGAGGCCTTGAGGATCTTCGGCCAGCGCTGCTCGGCGACGCGTCCCTTGCGCAGCTCCTCACCCTTGATGCGCGCTTGGGAGGCGACGAACCGTTGCGCCAGCTCGGCCTCGGCCATCTCCAGGCTGAACAGCGCCACGGGCTTGCCGTGTTCGACGGCGGCATTCTCGGCGATGTTGCACACGAGCGCCGACTTGCCCATCGCCGGGCGCGCGGCGATGATGATCAGGTTGCCCGGCTGAAACCCGCCGGTGATCTCGTCGAGGTCCTTGAACCCGGAAGGCGTGCCCGTCAGCGAGGTCCCTTCGATCGAGAGCCGGTGCAGCTTGTCGAGCTCCTCGTGCAACACCTCCTCGATCGCCCTGAAATCCTGCTGGCGGTCGTCGCGGGCGACCTCGAGCATCGCCTTCTCGGCCTGCTCGACCAGCTCGCGCGGTGCCGCGGAGTGGCCGAGCACGCTCTCCTGGATCTCGAACGACGCGCTCAGCAACCGCCTGAGCAGCGCGTTCTCACGCACGATCTGCGCGTAGCGGCGCGCGTGGCCGGCGGCAGGGACGACGCCTGTGAGCTCGTCCACGGTCGCCGGGCCGCCGATGTCATCGAGCTTGCCCAGTCCGCGCAGCCGATCGGTGACCGTCAGCACGTCCACGGGCTCTGATTCGTTGTACAGCGCGAGCATCGCCGCGTAGATCGCGCCGTGGCGCTCGCGGTAGAAGTCCTCCGGACGCAGCCCCTCTTCGATCACCAGCGCATACAGCGCGCGATCGGAAAGCAGGATCGCACCGAGCACCGACTGCTCGGCGTCGAGATTGTGCGGAGGCGCGATCGCGGCACCGGCCGCCCCCTGGCGGTGTGACGCTGCTCCGTTCCCCGCACCGTTGCTTGTCGTGGCTACGGCGCTCATGATGTGGACCAGCGCGAGTCTAGATCGGAGCTCGCCGCGATCCGCGGGGAGTCCCCGCTATCTCCGATTGAATTACGATTGGCGCTCCCCACGAACAGATGTTCGCAGGGCCCGCGGACGACCGACTCAGACGGGCGTCTACTTCTTCGCGAGGACAACAACCCTACGGGGGAAGGGCAGGCTCCTCCCGATCCCTCCCGTGGCCGATCCGGCGACAGGAGGAGTCGCGACGCTCCGGTCTACTTCTTCGCGACGACCATGGTCTTGATCGTCGCCTGCACACCCTCGACGACGTCCACCACGACCATGTAGGTGCCGACGCTCTTGATCGGCTCCGGCAGGTACACGCCGCGTTTGTCGATTTTCAGCCCCCGCGCTTCGCGGATCGCGGTGGCGATGTCCTGTGCGGTCACCGACCCGAACAGGCGTCCGTCCGCGCCGGCCTGCTGGGGGATCGTCAGCACGGTGCGGTTCAGCAGGTTGACGTTCTCCTGGGCTTTCTCGATCGCGTTGCGCTCGGCCCGCTCGGCGGCCTCCTGACGCTGCTTGATCGCTTCGATCGCGCCCCTGGTCGCCGGTTGGGCGAGCTTGCGCGGCACCAGGTAGTTGCGCAGGTATCCCTTCGAGACGTCGATCACCTTGCCCTGCTCGCCGAGCTCCTCGACGTCTTGCAGGAGTATCGCTTCGGGCATGCTCCGGACCCCTCCCTAGCGTTCCCGGTCGCGGTCGCCCCGCTCGCGACGAGGGCTGTCGTCACGACCGCCCTCGTTCACGTACGGCAGCAGCGCGAGCTCGCGTGCGCGCTTGACGGCCGTGGCGATCTGATTCTGGTGGCGCCGGCACGCGCCCGTGATCCGCCGCGAGCGGATCTTGCCCTTCTCGGAGACGAACTTGCGCAGCGTGCCGACATCCTTGTAGTCGACCTGCTCGATCTTGTCGCGGCAGTGCTGGCACGGCTTGCGCCGCCCGCTGCCGGGACCGCCCTTCTTGTCTCGCCGGCGCACCGGCTTGCCGCGACCGCGCTTTGCCACTTGAACTCTGCCTCGCTATGTATGGGGAAATCAGAACGGAATGTCGTCGTCGCCGGCTCCACCGGCGACGACAGGCGTTGCAGCAGGCTGGAAATCCCCTTCATGCACGGGGACGTCGCTGCCCTGTGAGACCCCGTTGCCCGCTGCGCTTCCGCCGCTTCCGACGTCCTCGCGCGAGCCCAGGAACTGCACCGAGTCGGCAATGATATCGGTTGCCTGCCGTTTTGCCCCGTCCTGTGCCTCCCACTCGCGCCACTCCAGGCGTCCGTCGATCGCGACGGGCCGTCCCTTGGAGAGGTAGCGAGCGGCATTCTCGCCCTGCGCGCCCCACACGGTCACGTTGAAGTAGTTGGGCTTATCGACCCATTCGCCGCTCGCGCCGTCCTTACGACGAGTGTTGCAGGCGATGCGCAGACTGCACACGGACATGCCGCTCGGCAGCGAGCGTAGCTCCGGGTCGGCGGTCAGGTTGCCGGTCATTACGACTCTGTTGATGTTGGTGGCGGCCACGGTTCTCTTCCTTTCGCTCTATCTGTGTTCGTGTCTCTCTGGGCTCTCTGTAGGCGCCCCGAGGCCGCCCTCCGGCGAACAGACGTTCGTCAGTGGGCTATCGGCGAGTGTAGAACTGTCAGCGGCGTCTTTTTCTGAAGACCACGCAACTTGCGGTTTTCTCTAACGCTCACCGCGGCGCACGCGCGAGGAGGTGCGGAACACCTCGTCCCAGTAGGGCGCGCTGATCCCGAACCCGCAGGTGTCGTCCTGGAAGTGGTGACGCATGTGCCGCTCGCGCAGCATCCGGCCTACGCGAGAGCGCGGCGTGAAGTGGTGGACGTAGTAATGGAGCATGTCGTAAGCCAGATAGCCGGCGAAGAAACCAGCTCCCAGTCCGGGCGCGTAGTCGCTGCCGAACGCCAGATACAGCAACCCGAACACGGCGGCCCCCAGCGGGATGCTGACGGCCGGCGGCATCACCAGGCGCAGCGGGTCGTTGGGATGCTCGTGGTGGACGCCGTGGATGATCCAGTGCAACCGCGCCCCGAACCCGTCCTCGGGCTCGAAATGGAAGACGATCCGGTGCAGCCAGTACTCGAACAGCGTCCACAACGCGTAGCCGCCGATCGCCAGGGCGATCGTGGTGAGCAGGCTCACGTTCGACAGGCTCCAGGCCGCGAGCAGCACGATCCCCGGCACGAACACGATCACCGGCACCAGCGGGTGCACGCGCGAGCAGGCGTCCAGCAGCCGCGACTCGAACATCGGCGGCGAATCCCTCAGCACGTCAGTCCGGCTCGTCGTCCCCTGCTCGCTGTCCTGCGCCCAAGCCATATGCCGAGTGTATTACCCCTCGAGCGGTTGGACTACGCGGGCTCGCCCACAGCGACCTCGGGCGGAGCCTCGGTCGGCGGCGGTGCGTGGTGCTGATGGGTCTCGGCCTGCCTGGCGGGAGGTGCGCCGGCGCTCGCGGCGGCCGGCATGTCAGGCGGATCGGGCGTGCCGGGCGCGAGCTTGACGATCCGGAATCGCATGATCCCGTCGGTGATCCGCAACGTCCGATCAAGCTCGGCGAGCAGCTCGGGCGTACGTGCGTGGAACTGCAGCAGGTGATACTCGGCGTCGGTCTTACGCTCGATCGGATACGCCAGCGCGCGGGAGCCCCAGTCGTCCTCGCGCACAACCTCGCCGGCGGCCGCGATCGCGTCGCGCGTGTCGGCGAGGATCTTCGTGCGGAGCGCCTCCTCGGCCTGGGGGTCGAGCAGCAGTACGAGGTCGTAGGTGGGGGCGGGCAACGTCATGCGACGGCAAAGAGTAGCGCGTCGGGCGTTGACAGCCTGTGTTTCAGTGCGATAGGCCCTTCGCGCGAATGTCGGCCAGCTGCTCGTCGATCCAGTCTCCCGGGTCGCGCGAGGTCACGATCTGAGCCAATCCCTGTGCTCGACGGCGACGCTCGTCAGCCTTCATCGTCAGCGCCGCATAGATCGAGTCGGCGAGCTCCTGAATGTCGAAGGGGTTTACTGACAGCGCATACTCGCCGAGCTCCTCGTGCGCACCGGTGTTCTCTGAGAGGATCGAGACGCCCTCGCGCTCGTTGACGATCGGTCCCTCCTTGGCGACCAGGTTCATGCCGTCGAACATCGCGTTCACGAGCAGCACGTCGTAATGCTTATAGGCCGCCATCGCCTCGTCCAGGTCGTCGCGTAGCTTCAGCTGGATCGGCATCCAGTCGGGCGTGCCGTGACGGTGGTTAACGACCGCTACGAGCGCCTCGATCCGCTCCAGGTACTCAGCGTACTGGGGCACGTCGGTACGCGAGGGCATCAGTTGCGCCATGAACGTCACCCGCTCGGAGAACTCCGGATGCTGATCCAAGAACAGGTCGAATGCGGAGAATCCGCGCAGCACGTTCTTGCTCAGGTCGGCCCTATCCACGCGCAGGATCAGATGGTCGCGGCGACGGCGCATCAGCTCGGCCTCGTGCTCGCCCACGCGCGGACTCTGCGCAAGCGTGCGTGCCGCCTGATGGTCGATCGGCAACGGATACGCCCGCACCCACACCTCGCGCTCGCCGTACCACACGATCCCGCGCTCGAAGTCGACCTCTAGGTCCATCAGGTCGCGGCAGCACTGCAGGAAGTTGCGCCGGTAGGAGCGCGTGTGAAAGCCGATGATGTCGTTTGCCAGCAGCCCTGCGTAAATCTCCTCGCGGATGCGCGTCGGCAGCACCCGCCAGGCGTCCGATTGCGTCCAGGGGATGTGGATGAAGTGGTGCAGGAACGCGTCCGGGCGCGCTTTGCGCACGAGGTCGGGGAGGGTGTAGAGGTGGTAGTCGTGCACCATCACCACCGGCTCTTGCACGCCCTCAAGCTCCTCGACGACCGCTCGGGCGAGGTCCTCGTTGACGGCGTTGTAGCCGAACTCGAACGCCTCGATCTCCTCCCGGCGGATGTCCGGCGCGTTCGAGAGGTCCCACAGGTAGTGCTGGATGAACCACAGCATCGGGTTGGCGAAGACGTTGTAGAAGCGGTCATACGCCTCCTCATCTGAGACGACGAGGCGCACTTTGAACTCGCCCCCCGCTGGCGATCTCACCGGAAACGCCCGGCCGCCAGCCGCGCGCGAGGCCTCGGCGTCGTGCTCGGACATCGCCGAGGCGATCCAGATCGCGTCACGGTGCGAGGCCAGGCCCGTGAGTGCCGTCACCAGGCCGCCCGATCCGCGCTGAATCTCGCCGCCCGCATGGAACGTCACTGGGCCGCGGTTCGACACGAGCACGAGCGGACTCTGCTGCGCCGACGCCTCTGCGGCCGCGCCCTTGACCCCCCGCTGCGCAGGGGTGTCATTCATGACTGTGCCAGCTCGGTGAAGATCTTTAGATAATCGCGCAGATAACGCGGCATGAGGAAGTGGGCGCGCACGTGCTCCTTGCCGCGGCGCCCGAGCGCCTTGCCGAGTTCGGGGTCGGCCAGGATCTCCTTGGCGCGCTTGGCGCACTGCTCGGGGCTCGAGACGAGATAGCCGGTGACGCCGTCCTCGACCTGCAGGGGGATGCCGCCGACGTCCCCGCCGATGAACGGCTTGGCCTTCCAGATCGCCTCGCTGACGGTCAGCCCGAAGCCCTCGCGGGTGGACTTCTGCACGACCACGTCCGCGTGGGATTGGAACGCGTTGACCTCGATTGCCCCGACGTTGTTGAAGTTGTTGAGGATGTGTATGTCCGGGTCCCCGTCCGCGTGGGCGATCGTGGCGTTGAAGAAGTCCCACCCCTCAGGGTCGTCGCTGGCCATCGAGCCGACCAGCGCGAGCTGCACGTCTCCCAGCGTCTGCTTGACCTCGCGGTAGGCGTCGATCACGCCGAGCGGGTCCTTCCAGGGATCAAAACGCGAGACCTGACAGATCAGCGGCCGGTCGACGTCGATCCCGAACTGGCCACATACAAACGAGGCGTCCTCGGGGGAGAGGGCCATGTTCTTCGGCGTCAGCGGATCGATCGCCGGGGGCACCACGTTGACCGTGCCGCCCATCCCCTCGGGTACGTACTCGCGCATGTGAAAGAGCGTCTCGGGATAGGTCGAGATGTATGGCAGCAGCTGGGCGATCGTCTGCGGGTTGGGCGTCGAGAGGTCGATGTGACAGCGCCACACCCAGCCGGCGGCCTTCTCCGGGACGAGGCTGTGCAGCGCCGCGGGCTGAGGGTCGTGCACGAGGCACACGTCCCACCCGCCGGACAGCTCGCGTGCGTTCATCTCGTTGTAGCGCCGCCACGTGTCCCACTGCTCGGGGTCGAGGTCTTGCGGCGCTCCCTGCAGGGCGTTGTGCATCAGCTTGGTCGCGTTGAAGAACTCCTCGCGGCCGTAGATCACTTGCCACTCGCAGTCCAGGCCCACGTCGCGCATCAGCGGCACGAGCGTGTACAGGATCTCCGATACGCCCCCGCCGAAGGCGGTCGCGGAGATATGCACGACCCGCTGGCCCTTCAGTGGCTCGGCGAGCTCGCGGATCTCCTCGATCAGCTCGCGCCCGCAGATGTGCGTGTAGTCGGCGAGCGTCTTATGTCCCACGGCCACGGGCTGGAGCACGCGCGGACGATACCTAACGGGGGCGTTCATGCCGTACCCCAGATGGGACCTGGCTCGGTGCGGATCTACGGTTGCGCGCGCACTCGGGCACTATCTGGAATCGCACGGTCGGCTCGGGTCCGTGCCCGACCGGCAGGCCTGTACGCTCAAACCCTTACTGTCTGTGCGGAACGATGCTTAACGGACGCATATACCGCGCGGCGTTCGCCCCGTTCGCGATCGTGCTGGCGATCGCCGCTTTCTCGCTGAGCGTGCGCCCGACGCCGCTGCACTCGACACTCGCCCCGGATGCGTTCGATGGTCGGCGGGCACTCGCCGAAGCGCAGCGACTCGCCGTCGAATTCCCACACCGGCGTCCGGGGGGGATCGGCGATGAACGGTTGGCGCAGCGCGTCGCTCATACGATCGAAGGGTTGGGCGGCACGGCGGGCGGCGGATTCTCAGTACGCACCCGGCAGGTGCATGCGCAGACGATCGACGGCGAGCAGACACTGCAGACGGTGATCGCGCAACGTCCGGGCGCCACCGGCGAGAGCCCGATCGTGATCGTCGCCCACCGCGATGCCGCCACGCCCTCCTCCGTGGCGCAGCTGTCCGGGACCGCCGCGCTGATCGAGCTTGCGCGCGTGTTCGCCGCGAGGGAGACCCAGCGCACGATCGTACTTGTCTCCAGTAGCGGCGGCTCGGGCGGTGACGCAGGGGCGGCCGACCTCGCCGCGCATGTCCTGTCCGGACCGACCGACGCGGCGATCGTGCTCGGTGATCTTGCCTCCGCGCGAGTTCGCACGCCGCTTGTCATCCCCTACTCCGACGGCTACGGAAGCGCGCCGGATGAGCTCCAACGCACGGTCGCAGACGCGATCTCGCACGAATCGGGCATCCATCCGGGTGCTCCGAGCGCGATCGGTCAGCTCGCGCACCTCGCGTTCGGGCTCGCCCCCGGCGAACAGGGGGTGCTCGCTGCCGCCGGGCTGCCGGCGGTGCTCGTGCAGATATCAGGCGAACGTGGTCCGGACGTCCGTGCGCCGGTCAGCGCCGAACGCATGGAAGGTCTCGGCCGGGGAGCACTCAACGCGATCGATGCGCTCGACATCGCCCCTAACGTGCAGTCAACGCCGCAGACCGGTCTCGTGCTGGCCCATCAGATCGTGCCCGCATGGGCCCTACGCCTGCTGATCGGCACGCTGCTCATTCCCATCGCGGCGGTGCTGCTCGACGGCCTGGCCCGCGCTCGCCGCCGCCGGCAGCCCTGCGCGCGCTGGACGACCTGGACGCTCACATGCGCGCTCCCGTTCCTGGTGTGCGCCCTGTTCGCAATCCTGCTGGGCGCGCTGGGCGGGATCGCCGCCGCGCCGTCGATTCCACCAGCCGCGGGCGCGATGTCCTTCGACGGCGCCGCGGCCATGGCCGTGCTGGCGTGCGTGGCCGTGCTCGGGCTCGCCTGGCTCGCGTGGCCCACGCTCGTGCGGCGTCTGGATCTGGCAGTGCGCCCCACACCCGAATACCCCGGGGTCGACGCCGCCGGGATCGCGACACTGCTCGTGCTGCTGGTGGTTGCGTGCGTCGTGTGGGTGTTCGACCCTTATGCGGCCCTGCTGATCGTGCCCGGACTACATCTCCTGCTGCCGATCGCCTCACCCGAGCGGCGCCCGCGTCCGATCGCCGGCCTCGGTCTGCTCGTCCTGGCGCTCGCACCGCTCGCGCTGCTCATCACCTTTTACGTTCACCAGTTCGGCTATAGCCCAGGTGGCGTGGTGTGGACCGCGACGCTGCTGCTCGCCGGCGGACACGTCGGAGTGTTCGCGGCTGTGGCCTGGAGCGTCGCCTTCGGCTGCGCTGTAGCGATCGCCCTCGTAGCGTTGACGCCACCCGCGGATCTGATCGGATTCGGAGCAGACGAGCATCCGGAGGTCACCATCCGTGGTCCGCTCTCATACGCCGGCCCGGGATCGCTCGGCGGAACCGGGTCCGCTCTACGACGCTAGCCCTCGGGGCGCCCCACGCCGAGCGCAGCTACCAGCTGTGCTCGAACCCCCGCAATGGGAGCTCCTCGTTCTGCTCGTCACGCAGTGATACGCCCGGCGTCCCCGCATTGTCCGCAGGCCCGAGAGGTGTGATCGAGCCGATCCACGTGACCTGCGCGCCGCCCGCCTCGCGCAGGAGACGCTCCACGTCAGTGCGTGCGGTGGGCGGCACGGTGAAGCACAGCTCATAGTCTTCCCCGGCGGTCGCTCCCTGCTCCCAGCTGTCTACGCCCTCGCCGAGCGGCAGCCGCGCCAGTTCGATCTGCACACATACGCCGCTGCTCTCGCCGAGATGGCGCGCGTCTGTGGCAAGTCCGTCGGAGATGTCGATCATCGCGTGCACTCCCGCCTGTGCGAGCGCCAACCCCTCGCGTAGGCGCGGCAGAGGGCGCTTGGGCCTGCCCCCGAGGCTGCCCGTCACGCCCACGAGATCGCCCACCCGCGCCCCGTCGCGCCCGACGAGTTCGTGGGTCTCCTCAGCCCAGCCGACGACCGTCACGCACGCCGTCATCACCGGCGCCGCGACCACATCGCCACCCGCGATGGTGGTGCCAGTACGCGTGGCCAGCTCCAACACTCCACGCATCAGCTCAAGCGCCCGCTTCTCTCCGGCCTCAGGCGAGACTCCCAGCGCGATGTATGCCTCGCCTGCTCGTGCCCCCATCGCCGCGAGATCCGATAGCGCCCCGGCGAGAGCTCGCCAGCCGATATCGCCCGGGCTATCGGTGTCGTCGTCCAGGCGAAAGTGCACGCCCTCGACCATCGCGTCTACCGAGGTTACGCATAGCGCACCACCGGAGTGCACGACGGCGGCGTCGTCGCCGATCCCGCGCACGAGCCGCTGTGCCGGGGGCGCCAGCTCCAACTCGGCCGCGATCGATTCGATCAGGGAGCGCTCCATGTTCGTCCCTGGGTGATGCCATTCCTGCCAGGTCGTGCGTAAACGGCCCGGCTCAGCGGTGCCTGTAGACGATCCGCGCGCGATCGAGGTCGTACGGCGAGAGCTCGCAGCGGACGCGATCACCCGGAAGGATCCTGATCCGGAAGCGACGCATCTTGCCGGCGACGTGCCCGAGCACGACGTGATCGTTGTCGAGCTTTACTCTGAACATCGCGTTCGGGAGCGCCTCGATGACCTCGCCCTCGAATTCAACCTTGTCTTCCTTTGCCACTTATCAGCATCCGATCCGGCCTTGCTCCACCTGGGTGTGCGCGGCCCCGTGTGTATGTTCGCGACCTCCAACCTACCAGCGCGCGGTGCTTTCGAGTGCCGACGGGAGCGTCGGGGGTACTCACGGATGCGGTTCAGCGCCGCCGGTGGGGGCCGGTTTGGGAGCGTGTTTTTCGACGGGCGGACTGATCGCGGGTTCGTGCGGTTCGCGAGCGCGCGGGATGGTGGCTTCGGGATTTTCGTTGGCCTTTGCATGCGTGGGGTTATGTTCGGAGGGCTTTTTTGCATGGTCTTTTTCGGAGGGTTCGCCGCTGGACTGTTCGTTTTCGCTGGAGCGTCCGGTGCTCGCGAAGCGTCCAAAGAACGGTTGGTAGGAGATCGATTCTTTAGGCGGCGAGAATTCGGGGCATGACTTGCCTTCGGTCACCGCCGCCATGTACGCGTGCCAGATTTCTGCGGGCAGATACCCGCCCTGCTGGGGCTCGCCGTGGACGTCGGTCATCGACACGCGTTTGGTCGGATAGCCCATCCACACGGCGGTCGAGTAGTTCGGTGTATAGCCGTCCAGCCAGGCGTCGATGAGATCGCTGGTGGTGCCCGTCTTGGCAGCCGAGGTACAGTTGATTGCCGAGCGGGTGGCGGTGCCGCCGAGCACGTTCTGGTGGAGGATGTTCGTCTCCTCGCTCGTGACGCCTTCCGAGAGCACCTTCGTGCGATGCGGCGTGCCCCACGTGCGGTCTACATGGCCGTTCGGGAACACGACCTTGGTGATTGCGATCGGCTTGTTGCGCCAGCCACCGTCGGCGAGAGTCGCATAAACGTCGGCCATTTCCAGTGGCGTTACCCCGAGCGTGAGTCCGCCCAGCGCCTCTGCCGGGTAGCTCGACAGATGTGTTTTGACGCCCATCTTGTAGGCCATCTGCGTGATCGTTTCCTCGCCGAGGTCGGCGGCGAGCTGCGCGTAGACGGTGTTGTCGGATTTGAGCGTCGCCTGGACCAGGTTGATCGAACCGTTCTGCTCGCCCCCGAACGTTTTCACTTCATAGGTCGGATAGCCGGTCAGCCATCCTGGCTGAAGCGTATGGGAGCTATAGATCGTGGAGTTCGGATCGATCCCCCGCGAGAGCGCGTCGGCGAGGTCGATCGCCTTGAACGTCGAGCCCGGCTGGCGATGTCCGTCGGCGGCGAGGTTGTACTGGGACTGCTCATAGCTCTGGGACTCAGCCATCGCCTCGATGTAGCCGTTGTGTGGATTGATCGTGACGATCGCAGAGGCAGGGTCTTCGGGCTCATTGAGCACTTGTGCGATCGCATTGCGCGCGAGCCGCTGCATGTCCAGATCGATCGTCGTATACACCTTCAGCCCGCCCTGTTCGACCGTCTTCTTCCCGTACCGGTGCACGAGCTGCTCGTGCACGTATTCGAAGAAGAAATCCTCTCGTCGCTGCCGGTAGAAGGTGCCGAGGTGCACCTCCAGTGGGGCATGCTCGGCCGCGGTGGCCTGCGCCGGAGTGATGTAGTGCAGTTCCGACATCTTCGCCAACACCTCGTTGCGTCGCTGCCGGGCGACATCGGCGTCGCGGAACGGGTTGTACTGCGAGGGTGCCTGCGGTAGACCGGCGAGCAGTGCCGACTGCTCGAGGTTCAACTGCGAGGCGGGCTTGTCGAAAAAGATCCGTGCTGCGGCCTGCACGCCGATCGCGGTCTGTCCCCCGACGGTCCCATACGGGACGCTGTTGAGATAGCTGGTGAGGATCGAGCGCTTGGAGTGGTGTTCGTTGTAGTCAATCGCGAGCCTAGCCTCGATGATCTTCTGTTTGAGAGTGTGCTGATCTCCTCCCAGGTACACGTTGCGCACTAGTTGCATCGTGATCGTCGAGCCGCCCTGCAGTGGCGCACCATGGGTGATGTCCTTGACGGCCGAGCGAAATATGCCCGTGAGGTCGACGCCGTTGTTTTTATAGAACCGCTGATCCTCGATCGCGACCGTCGCGTTCTTGAGATCGGTAGGGATTTCGTTCCAACCGACGGGGCTGCGCAGGTTGTCCGATTGGATGAACCCCAGGCGTTCGCCGTCGGCGGCGAACACCTGCGAGGAGCCATCGCTGATGATCGGGTGCAGCGTCCCCAGCGCGGGCGCCGTCCCTGCGACGTGCAGAACGTAGCCGACCGCTGCGATCGCTCCGAGCAGGAGCGCGGTCGCGAGCACCCCGCCGCCGACGAGCAGGATGCGTGTGGGCCCGGCGTGGTTGTGTCTGCGCCGGCGTTGTCTTGCTTGTCTGGACATCCCTCGCTGTAGCCGAGGGTACCGCGCATCGCATCCCTATAACCCCGCTGCAATCGCACGCGTCATGACACTCGCATCGCGGCGGGCGTTTACGCTCCACGTGATGAGTCCGGACACAGCCGAGTTTGCCCTCGAGGAGGCCACGCCCGGGCGAACGCTTCCCTACGGCGTGCCGAGCACCACAGTCCCATCCCATGCACCCGCTCGCGGGCGTGTCATGGTCCTCCGCTCGCGCGTTGGCGCACGGGGTTGGTGGGCGCGACTGCGGACGGACTCGGCACGGATGGAGGCGGCGCGCGAGACTTGGCGTGCCCTGTGGATCTCGCGTCTGCTCGTATGGACCGTGGGTGTGGGTACGGTGGCGACGCTCGGGTTTGGACCTATCCGTGGCGCGTTCGATCCCCCCGGTGTGACGCGGGGATTTGGCCGCCTCGGCGATCTGCTGGCCGCGCCCGCCGCACGCTGGGATTCGGCCTGGTATCTGGTGATCGCCCACTACGGTTACCGACCCGAGCTCGGCTCCTACACCTCGGCGCGCGACGCTTTCTTCCCTCTATACCCGCTCGGGCTGCACGCGCTGTCGGACATCGGGCTGCAGGCCGTGCTGGCTGGCGTGTTGCTCTCGCTGGCAGCGTTCGCCGTGGCGCTGTACTGCCTGCATCGCCTGACCACGTTGGAACTGGCCGGGTCTGGGCGTCTTGGCAGCGCCAATATCGCCGGTCTGGCAGTACTTGTGACCGCGCTCGCGCCGATGGCCTTCTACTTCTCGGCTGTCTATTCCGAGTCGCTGTACCTCGCGCTGTCGGTTGGGCTGTTCCTGTGCGCGCGTCGTGGGCGCTGGGCGTGGGCGGGCGTGCTCGGTCTGCTCGCGGTCACGACGCGCAGTACCGGCTTGGTGCTCGCGCTGCCCGCGCTGATGCTCTACCTGTACGGACCGCGCGCGGACCGCCCACCCGACTTGGCTCGCATGGAGTCGTCTCGACCAACCGGTGGTGCCGGCACGCGCGCGATCCGGAGCATTGGGGAGCGGATGCGTCCTCGCTACCGCTTGCGCGCCGACGTCCTGTGGCTGGCGCTGCTGCCGGCAGGCCTCGGCCTATACATGGCTTACCTCGGTCTCTCCGGCGGCGACACGCTGGCGCCATTTCACGCGCAGGGCATCTGGGGGCGACATTTCGCGGTACCCTACGGTGGCGTGTGGGACGGCGTGCGCGCCGCACTACAGGGCGCCCGCCAGCTGCTGTCAGGCCAGCGCGCCCATGTCTACTATCCGGCTGCAACCGGCAGCCCGTTCGTCGCCGCGGGACACAACCTGATGCTGCTTGCGTTCCTGCTGGTCGCCATGCCGCTGTTCGTGCTGGCGCTGCGGGTGCTGCCGCTCGCCTATGGCGTCTATGCGATCGCCGCGCTGGCGCTGCCCCTCTCCTATCCCGTGCCCGCACAGCCCCTGATGTCGCTGCCGCGCTTCCTCGTCGTGCTGTTCCCACTGAGTATGGCGCTCGCGGTGTGGCTGGCCGCTCACTCCCGCGCGCGCATACCCGCGCTGGCGATGTCCGCGCTGCTGATGGCGTTCTTCGTCGCCCAGTTCGCCACCTGGCATTGGGTCGCCTAGCGATGGACGACACGACCGCCCCGCCAGACCGATGGCAGGAGGGTCCGTTTGGCGAGGGGCACACTCCAGCCGCGGACGGTTCTCGAAACGGTGGATCACCCATCGGATCCCCGCCCGGATCGAGCGATTCCAGACGCTCTCCCGATATGGGCTGGTCGCCGTGGACGGCCCCGGCAGCGCTGGTCGGTGGGCTCGTGCTGGCAGCAGTGGGTGGCCTGATCGTGGATCTCCCGGCCGTCTTGTTCGGAGTGCACATCTCGCGCGATCACACTCCCCCGGGCATCGAGCTCGCCGACACGATCGTGCAGGACGTCGCGTTTGTGCTCGCGGCCGTGTACTGCGCGCACATCGGCGGACGCGTGGTACGCGCCTGGCAGTTCGGTCTGCGCCCGCCCGGTGTCGGCTGGCGTTCGGCAGCGGGCATGCTCGTCCTGCTCTTGATCGCCTTCCTCGTGCTCAGCGTCGCCTGGTCGGCAGTGTTTAACCCTGGCAAAGAGAAGCTGCTCGAACAGCTCGGCACCAACGAATCGACCTCGCTGCTGCTGCTGAGCGCCGCATTGACGTGCGTAGTAGCGCCGATCTGCGAGGAGTTCCTGTTCCGGGGGTTCGTGTTCACGGCCCTGCGCAGCTGGCGCGGAACGTGGCCCGCGGCGGTAATCACGGGCCTCCTTTTCGGCGCCGTGCACGCCGGCTCGGCGCCGGCGCTGGATCTCGTGCCACTGGCGGGGTTGGGCTTCGGTCTATGCGTGCTGTATCGCTACACAGGCTCGCTGTACCCATGCATTGCTGCGCACTCACTGAACAACTCGCTGGCGTTCGCCGCGCTGGAGGGCTGGAGCTGGCAGGCGCCAGTACTGATGATTGCCGCGCTTCTCGCAATTGCCGCCCTCGTGCTGGCGGCCAAGCGGATCGGCCTGATAACGCCGGAGGGGCGCGCTGTCGGCGCCGGCGCATAGGATCTAACGTAGATGCTCGTACCCGCACCACCGCCCACTCCAGTCCCGACTCCTGCTGCGGTCGCTGGCCAGGTCAAGTTGACGCTTCAACACGTTGGCGGCAAACCTCCGTTCGCGCTGCTCGGCCAGCGGGTGGTCGTGCGTGGCGTTGTGACGCCCTACGTCGGCGGGCAGGCGGTCAAGGTCAGCTTCTACCGCAACGGTCGCAAGGTCAAGGTAAAGAATGTCAGCGTCGCGGCGATCGGCAATGGCGCCGGCCAGTTTCACGTCAACTACTCGAGTAGCTTCCCCGGGCTCGTGCAGGCCCGCGCCGCGCACTACGCGACCGCACAACAGAGCGCGTTCAGTGGGCACTCGCCGGGTGTGCAGTACGCGACCCCGAACATCGGCCCCGGTGGGCGGGGCCCGTCTGTGCGACTGCTGCAGTCAGAGCTCAACGTGCTGCACTACGCGGTGCCGCTGAGCGGTGTGTTCGACGAAGGGACCGGGCGCGCGCTAATCGCGCTGCGCAAGGTCATGGGTCTCGCGCGTGTCCCCTACGCGGGCGCCCAGGTATGGGAACGACTGCAGCACGGCGGCGGCGTCTTTCACGTGCGCTACCCCCAGGACGGACGCCACGTCGAGGGGGATCTGACCAAACAGGTGCTGGCCGAGATCGAACCGGGTGGGCGTGTGCGCACGATCTACACGATGAGCTCAGGCAAGCCCTCGACGCCGACCGTCATCGGACACTTCCAGGTGTACTCCAAGACGCCGGGCTTCAACTCCGAGGGGATGTACGAATCGAACTACTTCATCCGCGGCTACGCGATCCATGGGTACGCCGAAGTGCCGACCTACGCCGCCAGCCACGGTTGCCTACGCGTTCCGATCCCGGACGCTCCCGCGATCTACTCATGGGTGCAGATAGGCACTTCCGTGGATGTCTACAACGAGTCTGGCGGCGGTAGTCACAACGTCAACAGCCACGCCGGTCCCTAGCCCGCTGTATACGGGGACGCAACCGCGGACCTAGACGCGGACTCGCAAGAAACGTGCGAGGAAGGCGAGGCCAAACCCGTAGATGAGTAGTGCGAGGAGGGTCTTGACGATGTGGATCGTCCATTCACTGCTCGATCCGCTCACCACGCTCGCAAACGGCGAAGTGAGCGCGTCCGCGGTTTCGTTGAGCGTGCGGTGCAGCGTGCTGTCGTGTTTGGCGCTCGACGCGGACGATTCATCGTGGGTGGGCGAGGTTCCTTCGGTCACCTCGTTTTGCTGATGGGTTGAAGCCGTACTCGTCTGGTTGACGACGAACACGACGAACCAGGCGATCATGATCAAGCAGATGACGCGGCTCGCAAGGCGCATCAGACTGGTGATCGAGGACACGCCTAAGAACCTCTTTCAAAATCGGCTGCTCGGTGGGACGCATCTGGGTGTGCCGATCTCTGCGAAGGCGGTGCCGGAGCCATGAAGCTAGATTAGACTCGTACATGGACGCCCTGGCCGAATATAGGAGTAAGTCCACGCGCGATGCACGCGAGCAACTCGTGCGGCTGTTGCGCGAGCACGCGCTGACGATCGGCGAAGTGACGTTGACGAGCGGGCGCACAGCCCAGTACTACGTGGACGCCAAGCGCGCGATCCTGCTGCCGCAGGCGTTCATGGCGCTCGGCCTGCTGGTCGCCGAGCGGGCCCGGGATTGCGACGCGAGCGCCATAGGAGGCGTCCCCGTGAGCGCGATACCAGTCGCCTGCGCCGCACTCGCCGCGCCCGATCCCCCTCCGCGAGTGTTTATCGTGCGCAAACAGCGCAAGGAGCACGGGTTGCAGCGCTGGATCGAGGGGCCGTCGCTGCAGGCCGGTGAGCGCTGTCTGATCGTCGAGGACGTGGTCACGACTGGAGGTTCGACGATCGAGGCGATCGAGCGCGTACGCGAGGAGGGCCTCACGGTCGCCGGGGTCGTGAGCGTGCTCGATCGGCTCGCGGGCGGTGGCGAGGCGATCCAGGCCGCCCTCGGTGAGGACGCCCGCTATGTGGCGCTCACCACGATCGACGAGGTCTACCCTGAGCGCCCGGACCGTGACTGACACGGTCGTCCGCGCCGCCGAGCCGCGCGATGTGCCCGCACTGCTCGAGCTGTTCGGCGAACTGGCCGAGTACGAGCACCTGACGCATGAGCTGCGCGCCACCGAGCAGGGGCTGGAGGCGGCGCTGTTCGGTCATGGCGCGGTGGCCGAGGCATTGATCGCCGAGCGCGACACGGACTCCGATGGCTCGGAAACATTGGGATACGCGCTGTTCTTCCCGACCTTCTCCAGCTTCCTGACCAGCACCGGAGTATGGCTCGAGGACCTATTTGTGCGCCCATCTCATCGCGGTAGGGGTGTGGGTCGAGCGCTGCTGTCGACCGTGGCCGAGCGCGTACAAGAGCGGGGCGGGGAGCGCCTGGAATGGGCGGCGTTGGACTGGAACGAGCTCGCGCTCGGGTTCTACCGGCGGATCGGCGCGAGCACGATGGAGGAGTGGATCACCCACCGCCTCGACGGCGCCGCGCTGGAGCGCCTGGCGACTCGCCCCGGCGATCCTCCCTCCCTCGAGCCGTGACCGAGCTGGCGCGTCCACGCCGGCGGCTCGTGCTCGCGATCTGTTGCATGAGCCTGCTGATCGTGGGCCTGGACAGCACGATCGTCAACGTCGCGTTGCCGTCGATCGGTCGCGAGCTGCACACGTCCGTCTCGGGGTTGCAGTGGACGGTCGACGCCTACACACTCGTGCTCGCCAGCCTTTTGATGCTGTCGGGGTCGATGGCCGACCGTTTCGGGCGCCGGCGCGTGTTCGAGATCGGACTCGTGCTGTTCACGCTCGGGTCGCTGCTGTGCAGCGCCGCGCCGAGCGAGGGCTGGCTGGTCGTGTTCCGCATGCTCCAGGCGATCGGCGGATCGATGCTCAACCCCGTCGCCATGTCGATCATCCGCAACGTCTTCACCGACGCCCGCGAGCGCGCGCAGGCGATCGGCGTATGGGGAGCTACCGTCGGTATCAGCCTCGCCCTCGGCCCGGTCGTCGGCGGTGCGCTCGTGGAGTCCGTCGGCTGGCGCTCGATCTTCTGGATCAACATCCCCGTCGGCCTGCTCGCGCTGGTGCTGACGATGCGCTTCGTCCCCGAGTCGCGCGCACCGCGCCCGCGGCGCCTGGACCCGATCGGCGAGTTGCTCGTGATCGCGCTGCTCGCGTCGCTCACCTACGCGATCATCGAGGCGCCCTCCGCCGGCTGGACCTCGGACCAGACCCTCGCCCTGTTCGCCTTCGCCGTCACCGCGCTGATCGCGTTGGTGATGTACGAGCGCCGGCGCTTCGAGCCGCTACTGGAACTGCGCTTCTTCCGCAGCGTCCCCTTCTCCAGCGCGAGCGTGATCGCGGTCTGCTCCTTCGCGGCCCTCGGCGGGTTCCTGTTCCTGAACACCCTCTACCTGCAGGAGATCCGCGGCCTCTCTGCGCTCACCGCCGGCCTCTACACCCTCCCGATCGCCGCCATGACGATCATCTTTGCCCCGCTCTCCGGCCGCCTAGTCGGCCGCCACGGCCCGCGCATCAGCCTGCTCGTCGGCGGGCTTGGGATCGCGCTCGGCGGAGCCCTCATGACCGGCATCGGCCGCGGCACCCCGCTCGTGTCGCTGTTCCCCGCCTACGTGATCTTCGGGATCGGCTTCGGCACGGTCAACCCGCCCATCACCAACACCGCCGTGCTCGGCATGCCCTCCGCCCAGGCCGGTGTCGCTGCCGCCGTCGCCTCGACATCACGTCAGGTCGGACAGACGCTCGGCGTGGCAGTAGTCGGCGCCGTGGCGGCGGGCGGGGCCATCGTGGTCGGGCCGGGCTTCGTCGCGGCCAGCCAAACCGGCTGGTGGATCGTCGCCGGCTGCGGCCTAGCCTCGTTGGTGCTCGGTTTCATCAGCACGACTGCCTGGGCCAACGCCTCCGCCCGGCGCGCCGCCGATGAGCTTGGCGGGGGCGAGGATGCGGTTGAGGGCCTGGATGCTCAGCCCGCTCGGGCGTAGCTCTCGTGGATTGGCGCTCGAGGCCAGAGAGCTCGCCGCGGCCCCCGCGGGACCGGCCGTGTCGGATGAGACTCGCTCACCGCCTGTAGCCTTCTCGTCGGCCCCATTTCCCGCGGGCCCACACGCGCCCTCGTAGTCCAATGGATAAGACGACCGCCTCCTAAGCGGTAGATCCAGGTTCGACTCCTGGCGGGGGCACTTTTTGCCTGCAAATGAGCTGGTCGACTACGCTCGCGGTTACCGCCTCAAAAGAAAAGAGATCATGGTTCCTGGCTCGACTTGGACCCCTCTGGGCGGTCCAAGACAGGTCACGGTTCCGCGTAGCCTTCGCAGAACTGCGCTGCTTCCGCCGCCTTTGCCTGCAGGTTTTCGGTGTAGACGGTCGAGCCGTTCGCCGCGTGCACCGTCAGTTCAGAGGGTAGAGCGCTGAACACGCCGTAGACGAGCGGCCCTTTTGCGTGCACGCGCGGTTCGACCGGGACCGCGTTCAGCGCGATGGCGCCTTGGGGGGTTCGCGCCATCACTGACTTTCCTGGTGGCGCGAGGATTCCGTAGAGGATCGCGTAGGGGTGCGGGGTGCAGCCGATCGATAGCGACCAGGGGAACGCCTTGGGGGCCTGGGGAGGAACCGTTATTTCATTGAGTTCCGGGTCGACGCCCGTGTCTACGCTGAGGAAAGGCTCGTTGTTGAAACTGCCAAAAGTGCTGATCGTGAACGTTTCCCCTTCGGGGGTGCGACCGTTCGCGAGTTCTGTGGTCGTCACGAGTTCTTCCGGTTCGTTGCTTCGCTTGACACAGCGATACCGAGGTAGCCTCATGGTGAGCACGGTGCTCCCGCCAGCGTTCAGCTCGACGAGGGACACGGCGTGGCTCGTGCTGCCACGGATCTCCTGCGCGTAGATGCCGGCGGGACCACCATCCCGTCGCGGCACGCGGACCACGCGCGACTGGATCGTCCGTCCGTTGGCGAGCACCAGTCTGACCGAGCGCACCGAGGCCGGCACTGCGGTCTGGATCGTCTCGATGCCGACTTCGCAGAACAGCGCCGGGCGCCGGTAGTGGGGTGAGGAGAGGCAGATGGGGTTGTTGGGGCCGCCCACGATCAGCACTTCGGGAGCGCCCGGCCGGGTATATGCCACCGTCGCCGCCCGATGACAGCCAAGACCGCCCAGCACTCCGGACCCGGAGCTCACTTGGAAGCGGGTGCCGGCGGCGGTTCGCCCGTGGCCGAGAGTGACCTGCTTCGGCTCTTTGGTCCCGACTCGCGGGAACCCGACGATTCGATCCAAGTTGCTAACCGTCTGCACCGCGGCCTCGGCTCTGATCAGCAGCTTGCTTTCGACCGCGTAGGTCTTGCCGATCAGCGCTCGATCCGACGCGTTCTCGTAAGGCTTCAGCAGCGTCCCCAGGGAACGGGCCGCCGTTCGATCGGCGTTCCTTCGTGCCGCTCGTGAAGCCTCGAATCCCCGACTGGCCGCCGACAGGTCGCGATAACCGCTCTGAGCCCAAGCCCTCGCGTCGGCGCAGAACGGCGGAGCGGGCGCGGAGACGGCTTCGAGACTGGCCGCGGTCGCGGCCTGTAGCGCTGAGGCGATCGCCGGGTCGTTCCACGACAGCCCTCGTACTTCGGCGGCGTAGGCTTCCTCGACCGGTCGATACGAGCTATCGCCGGGCTGCTCGACCGCCCCATCCAGCTCCTCTTCGATCATTTCCTTCTGTTTGGCCAGGCGGGCGCTTTCGCCCCTGACACGGGGCGAGGGCGACGAAAACCGACTCACGGACGATTCCCGCGGCATCCCCGACACCACTCCGGGGCATTCTCGAGCGATCTGCTTCGCCGCCACACTCTCCGCGCCGAGCGTCGTGTCGGCTGCGTGCAACAGCGCCGTGACGAGCCTGTAATGGGCGATCAGGTAGGCGTGCGTGGCCTGGGCGTCGGAGCTCGACGCGACGGCGATCGACACACTGCCGCACAACGCCGCGGAGGCGAGGACGAGCGCGGCGCCGACTCGCCCCCTCCATCGTCCCGGCCACTGCTTCCGCCGTGGGCGCAGCGGCATTTCGCGGCGCCGACTGCCTTCGCTCGCATTCACAGACGGCGAGCATATATAGATAGTGGCTGGCGAGCAGCTGTTCTCGAAGATCAGTCCCCGATCAGGTGGTGGGGCCTGCCGCGTCGATGCGCGCGATGATTGCCTGGACGTCGGTGGCGGCCTGGTGGACATCGGTGGGAGCAAAGCCAAGCTGCTCAGCGAGCGTTCGGTAGCCGTCCGGCCATTCGGGGAGCACAGTGATGCTCGGTGGCCAGGCGTGCTTGGCCCGTAGGCGAAAGATCTCCACGCACACCTCTCGCACCCCTGCACGGTCCTCTAAGCGCACCAGCCGGTCCACGAGAATCAGGTCAATGAGGTCGCGGTAGCGATCGTTCGGTCGCTCTGGATTAGTGTGATCGGTGCAAGCGTGCAGCTTCTGTGCGATGAGGTATGCGAACGTGACCAGCGGCAGTTCGCCAGGGGATGGCAAACCTAGCTGCTCGGGATCGACGAACGTATTTCCGGTCCAGTGGATCTGGTGGCCAGCGGCGCCTTCGGTGGGTGACACCTCGAACTGCACGGTGCTCCACGGGTCGCCCTGGTAGCTGACCTTGACGTCGCCACGATGAGCAGCGGTGTCGCGGACCTGCTCTAGCCCGGTCAGCCTAAAAGTGAATCCCTCCCAACCATGGGCCAGCGCCGTTCGCAGTTGGGGAGCGATGTCCTCAAGCGCGAGGCGCGCGGCGGCGTCGAGATCCTTCGTAGCGCGAGCCCGTAGTCCGAGCAGCAGCTCAATCGCCACGCCCCCCTTGATCAGGAACAGTGGTTCATCGTGCTCGTCGCGCGCATGGCGCATGAGTGTGGCCGCGAGAGCGACGTAGCCGAGCTGCCGGCGTGCGCGCTGCTGAAGCTGCGTATCCGGAATGACGTTGCGCAGTCGCTGCTCCAACGCACGACGGTTGCGGGGCGGCGCGTCATAGTGCCTGCCGCTCACGAGTGGGCCCCGAGGTAACGCGCGGCATGGGTGTGCCGTGCGCTGGCTGCGCCATCGGAGGTGATGAGGCTTTGCTGCTCGGCGGCCTGGATCGCCTGTTCGATCAGCTCGCCGCGAACGTGGGTCTCGATTCCATCGAGGATCGCTCTTAGTGGCGTGACGATCGGCAGTCCCCGCAGTCTCCCGACCTGTTCGTTCGTCAAATCGCGGTGATACAGCCGGTATAGCGCCGGTACCGGCCGATGGGTGCGGTAGCCACGCGGCACGGTCACGTCGATGCCGGCCGGGTTGACGTCACACAGCTCGTAAAGATCGAGTGCGGTCTCGTGCGAGAGCACCCCGGCGCCCATCGGCCAGAGCGCCGCGCGCATGTACTCATCCAGCTCATCAGGCGGGATACCCTTCATCCGGTAGACGCCGTAGGCCACGCGCTCGGCGATGCCGCGTCGCTCGTAATCGACCAAGCGCTTGGGATCGACGCCCGCGTGGCGCACGTCCTCGGTGCGCAGGTACCCATGCTGGTCCTGCGCCAGCTCGAGCAGCTCGGTGTAGACCCGCCCTGGCATAGCTTGTACAGGATACCGCAAAAAATAGTATCCTGTACATGCCGTCTCAGGGCTCGACGGGCCCGAAGCCGGGTGGCACCGGACCAAACCGGGTTTAGGCAGTGGCCTCAAACCTCTGCCTAAACCCATCCCAATCGCGCCGTATCACCGAGGATCGCCACGCCCGACAATCGCCAAAACCGTCGCTACGCCTAGCGATTCGCCGATCCGGCCGCTCTATCCCTTCGTCCTCCTAAGCGGTAGATCCAGGTTCGACTCCTGGCGGGGGCATGGGATCGCTGGACGTGGCGGCTGCTCGTTCTCTCAATCACACTGGGGCGTCTGAGTAACGGACATACGCAGTAGTACCCTCTCTAGCATGGGAGCGCTCCAGGACCTGGCGGCTGATCTCGATGTCGAGGAGCGCACACTGCGCCGGGCTGTCGCTCAGGGCACCCTGCGCGCCACCCGGAGCGGACCACGGAGGTTGCGACTAGCAACGGGCGAGCGCGAGTATCTACGCGCCCACTGGCCGCTCCTCTCCGTTCTGCGTCGCGCGCTGCGGACCGAGCATGGCGTCCGCCTTGCCGTGCTCTACGGCTCGCTGGCGAGAGGCGACGAGGACGCGGGCTCGGATCTCGACCTGCTGATCTCGTTCGCAGACGATCGGCCTCTTGCGGCGGCCAAGCTGGCCGTCCGCTTGGAGCAGCTCTGCGGCCGCCGCGTTGACATTGCCGATCTGGATCGGGTGGATGCTCGGGCTCCTCTCCTTCTGGATCGAGTCCTCGACGAGGGGCGCGTGCTCATCGACCGGGACGAACAGTGGCGCTTGCTGCGAGAGCGCCAGTCCGCGATTCGTGTGCGCGCCCGCCGTGCCCATCGCCGCCAGATGGTCGGTGCGGCCCGTGCGATCGAAGAGTTGACTCTTCGGTGAGCGATCACTCATCTGAAGGGATCGACCGCCGTGCGTTCGCGGCCGAGCAGGCCCGGCTGGGGCGTTTCTTCGAGGCGATCAACAAGCACCGTAAGGCACTCGACCTTGCGATCGAGGAGGGCTTCGGCGGCGAACTCGACAAGGCCGAATGGAGAGCCACCTTCGACTCCATCGAGCCTCGTGACGCCAATCGCACGATGGTTGTCACCGGCGATCATTCGGCTGTGCTCAATGCCTATGTCGAGATCCTCAAGGCCAGTGCCGGCGCCCGTCTGATCGGTCTGCTCCCACACCGCCGCCCACACGCCAGTCAGGTCTTCGAGGCGATCGTCGCCGACGATGGGCTGACGAAGGTGCAGGTGAAGTTGCTAAACGAGCTCTATGTCCTGGAGGGCCGGTTGGAGCACGCCTCACCGGATGTCGATGCCGAGGAGGTTCGCGCAGCGGTCGAGCGCCTCCGCGAAGCACTGCCGGGGTTGATCGAGGGCACTCGCACCTGGCTACACCGACACGGCATCGAGCTTTCATGGGGAATCGTTTGGGCAGCAGCAGCCCCATTCCGCTGCCCAAACCCAGCCAAATCGCCCCCAATCCGACTCGATCCACGATCGGCCCAAACGCCCGATTCCCAGCAACCGCCTACAAAACGGGCGGTCCTGCCCACCCCACGCCCCGTCCTCCTAAGCGGTAGATCCAGGTTCGACTCCTGGCGGGGGCACTTCAATCTGAAAAAGGGCGGTTTAGCCGCGACTCAGGGCATGTGTTCGCTCACGCAACGCTCGTTCCAACTTGCTGAGTTGCGCTGAAATCTCTCGTACCTGCAGGAGCAGGTCGTCCTCGGCTGTCTCGACATGTTCGACGGTTGGTGCAAGAAAGCGTTGTGCGACCGCCCCAATGATGAGTGTGGCAGTCCCGATACCTACCAACATGACGACCACGGCGATGGCCTTGCCCTCGGTGGTCTTAGGCGTGATATCGCCACCAACTGTTGTCATGGTGGTTATCGCCCAGTAGATCCCGTTTCCGAACGAGATGCCTTCCTCCGCGGCGAATCCGGCACCACCGACCATGGCCGTGAGTACAGCCAGCCCAGCGGTGGCCCGGACGCCCTCCAATGAAAATATGACACGAGCCAAAGGGGCCAGTCTCAGTAGTCGGAATACGCGGAGCAATCGCAGAACCCGGATGCTTTGCACTGCGCGGAAAAGGAAGGGTGGCGTCAATATGACGATCGCGAAATCGATCGGGTTTGCCAGAATGTATCGGCCGCGATTCGGCGTAAGCACAAGCATGGTTACGAGCTCTGCCAAGAACGCAAGCCAGATCAGCCAGTTGAGTATTTCCCCAAGTATGTGCAGCGGTTCACTCACCTGGGTGAACTGGAGGATGGTCGTCGGGATGCTCAGCACCGCGGCGATCAGAAGCGGCTTTTCAAAATAGCGTTGGGCGGCAGCTGTCCTTAGGTCTCTGGTTGCGGCATCCGCCATCGCCTGTACTTTCCACGGCGCTCGACGGTGCCCTGCCGTGGGTGGCGCAGAAATCAATGTTCAGGAACATTCACAAGTTCCGACCGTGGCTATCTACGGCGGCTAATTTTGTACTTATCCACCAACCACGCGCGAACGCAGTGCACCTGATGGCCTAAGGCTCTCCGTATGGCAGCCCGGCTTTGCGCATGGCGAGCGCGAAGCGCGCGAACTCCTCTTGGAACTCGTGGAGCCCGATTTGCCGTCCTGCGCCGTCGCGTGCGTGAGAGTGTCCTTGCGTGGCACTGCCTCGTCGGGCTGCCCGTGCGTGTGCCCGCCAGTCTGTGATCTGAGCGCGCGCTGAGTCGTGATCGGGGATGTCTGTGCGCGGCGTGTCTGCGAGTGCGATACCGAGGTGTTGTGCGTTTTGGACCCGCGTGCCCATCTTCGCGATCGCCTGCTCGGGGTCGGCGGCGAACCGCTGCAGGATCGTCTTGATGAGGCTGGTGTGGTCGAACTGCTGGTGGCAGACCTGGCGCGTCACCCTCGGTCCAACCAACAGTGCGGGTACGCGCACTCCGTACGTCGCGAACCCGGAGTCATCGTCGATGTTCAGCGGAGGTGGGGAGACGTGGTCGTAGAATCCGCCGTGCTCGTCGTAGACGATGACGAGCAGTGTGTCCTCCCACGTCGGACTGTTGCGCAGTGCTTCGTAGGTCTCGAGGACAAGCGACTGGCCGGCGCGCACGTCAGAGGGTGGATGGTCGTCGTTGGAGGCAGTCTCGAGGACTTTCAGGTCGATGAAGTTCGGGTCGATCCAGGAGACATCGCGCAACTTGCCGTTGGCGGCGTCGTCGAGGAAGCTCCCGCCTGTGACGATCGGCTCCTCGAGGAGTTCGGTGAGGATGCTGACCTTCTGGCGATCGAAGAAGGCGAAGTGATCGCGCTCGTCAAAGTGCCGGTACTTCTCGTCGGCGGCGCGTAGCGTGGCGGGGTCGTGGGAGTACCACTTCCATTGTCGGTCGGCGAGTTGGCGTGTAAATGCCTCGACCTCATAGATCGGAGCGTTCTCGAGGGCCTGCAGCTCGCCCTTGAATTGCTCCTCGATCCGCCGCAGCAAGGGCGGGAGCGTCTTCGGTCCCTCTCGCCCGGCGAGCGCGAATAGGCGGTTGGGCCAGGTGTCGCCTGGCACTGAGCTATGCCATGCGTCGCAGACCGCATAGTTACGGGCGAGGAAGTCGTACATCGGCAGGTGCTGGGCGCCGTAGTGGCCCATCGGCAGTGCGTGGTACTCGTCGGGGATCGTGACCAGGATGCCGTTCTTGTCCTTGCGGCTTTCGATGAAGTTGGCGATGAACCCACGGTTGCCGTCTGCGAGCTGCTGCGCGACGCACTGCTTGGAGTGGCACGGGTCGAGGATCTTGCCGCTGGGATCCTGAAGCGGATGGAACGAGGTTTCCTCGGGGGCCCATTCGAAGACCGCGCGCTCGGTGCCCTGACCGTCGGGGTTGCTCTCCTTGCCGGTGAGGCCCCGGACCTCGGGCATACCGTCGCGCATGAGGTAACCGAGCATCTGGTCGAACGAGCGGTTCTCCATCATCAGCACGACGATGTGTTTGATCTTGCCGAGGGCCGCGAGGGCGCTGTCTTCGGATGCGCTCATGCTTGCCCACCTGTTCGTGTTAGCGTCCTTTCGCGCGTCAGGCCTTGCGATCGAGCTTCAGCTCGCACATGTCCACGGACGCGCGGGTGCCGGGGGTCTCGGAGGCGTCCATCGCGTCGAATGTTTTGGCAGCAGTATTCATGTCCTCCTCGGTGGCGAAGTGCTGTAGGACGACCGCCGTGCCCTGCGCCTCATCGTGCAGCATCGTCAGGGCGGTGGCGGGCACGCCGGGGGGCGGTCCGCCGGACTCGTTGATTCGTGCAATTACCGCTTCGAGGCGCTCGGCGTTCACGTTGGTGAATCTCACTGCACGCACGTACGACATGGGTTATCTCCTCCCGATGGGTGGTGGAAGCCAAACATACACCCGTGCGGCGGTGCGCGAATGTGGCGTTCCCGTCTAAGGCGGGTGCCTACCGCGGCACGAGCTGCACGATCGGGATCATCCGGTGCGCCTGTGCCGCTTCGCGCCGGTATGTCGCGTAGGGCGCGAAGACACGGTCGGCGAGTCCCCAGATCCTGTCGCGTTCCGCCTCGTCGCTTACGACTGTCGCCCGCATGGGGATGCCGCCGAACGCGACGTCGGGGTGAGCCACGAGATTGTGAAACCACGCCGGATGTTTCGCAGCGCCGGCCTTCGAGGCGATGATCGTGACGCGATCCTGGTCGTGGAAGTAGATAACGGCGTTGCGTCGTACCGTCCCGCTTTTCGCGCCCCGGGTTTCGAGCAGGGCGGTGGGGAGGACGAGTCCCATACCGATGCGACCCCGGGTGGTGCGCAACAGGTATGGGTCGATCTTCCAGACGAGCCTGGTCGAGAGGAATCTCCCCAGGCGGGTGCTGGAGAACGCGGCGAAAGCGCGGCTGAACGAGCCAGGCGGGTGGTTGGGGTCGACGTATTTGAGCTTGGAGGGTATCGCCGGAGTCTGTCACACATCAGATGTACATCTTGCTAGCATCACTCATCATGACGCGCACGACCCTGGATCTCGACGCCTCGGTGCTTGAGCAACTGCGCCGCCGCGCGGCCAGTGAGCGCAAGAGCATGGGCCAGGTCGCATCTGAGCGGCTCGCGCTTGGTCTGAAGGGGGATGAGTCAAGTGTGCAGTCCCCGCTGCGTTGGCCGAGCATGCACATGGGCAAGCCGAGGGCCGATCTGGAGGACAAGGACGCCCTCTGGATGGCGCTCGACGGGCGGCAACCTTAACCGCCGCGAGCTTGAGCGCCACGGTTGACACCAACATTCTGCTCTACGCGGCCAACGCCGACGACGAGGCGTATCCCGTCGCCCGGGCGTTGCTGGAGCGTCTCGCCGCAGGCCCGGATCTGTTCTACCTGTTCTGGCCCACGATCATGGGCTTCCTGCGAATCGCCACCCACTCGGCGATATTTCCCAACCCCCGTTCGCCCGAGCAGGCGGTCGCCGCGATTACCGCCTTGGTCGATCGACCCAACGTTCGTACGCCTGCCGAGGTCGATGGGTTCTGGAAGTTGTACCGGGCCACGGCCGACGCTCAGACGCGGGGCAACCATGTGCCCGATGCCCATATAGCCGCCCTGATGCGCCAGCATGGGGTCACGGTCATCTACACGCGCGACAAGGACTTCCGCCGCTACGACGGCATCGACGCACGGGACCCGTTTGCGTAGCACGAGACCTTCGCGGTGGAATGGACGACGAGTTAAACCTCGCGATCACGGCGGTACGCGGTGGCAAGGTCTCCGTCGAGCTGCAAGATCAGATCAAGCGGGTTTTGACCCTAGGGCCCCCGCTCAATCTGGGTGCGAAGCTGGGAATTCCTCCTCCTCCTCTCCCGCATAGAGCGACTCGCGCGCGAGCTCCTGACCGCGCCCACCGAAGAGCTTGATCTCGAGCAGATCCCCGCGGTAATCATCGGGAGCGATGAGGGTGAAGCGCTCCTCGATCAGCTCACATTGATCGACCGCTAGATCGGCGAGCTCGGCGGTGGCGAGGCGCCCGCCGCCGATCAGGGGACGCCCCCAGACGAGGGTCATCGCGGCAACCGCGCCGGAGTGTCCGCGCCAGGAGCCGATCGTCTCCTCACAGATGTCGAGCGTCCAATCGGGATTGCGCTCGGCGGTCTCGTCGGTGAAGTCGGCGTGGGCATAGAAGTCGGTTGGATCCTCGCCCTCCTCAGCGGGGACGAAGCGGACGTAGCCGAACAGTTCGTAGCCGCGCGAGGTGATGGTGCTCGCGGGGACGTACGTCCGTCCGTGCCAGGTCCGGTCGGGGTACCACGCGATGTCCCCCGGCTCGCCGAGATCCTTACCCTCGCTGTCGAGCGCGGAGCAGGCCGCGAAGAACTCGGCGCTCAGCCGGCTGGCCCAGCGCCCGTAGGGCAGGAGCTCCTGCGGGGGCTCGGCGGCGAAGCGCGGAAGGAAGCGTTCCTCGGGCGGCACATCGCGCAGCCTATCCGGACAGTACGCCGCTCTCACACCTCGCGCAAAAGCGACGCCGCGTGCTCGGGAGCGACGATGTTGAGGTTCAGCCCCGTCGAGAGCTCGAGGCCCGCGAGATGGGTCAGGCGCGGGGCGATATCGATGCGCCAGCAGAACTGCTCGACGCCGCGCGGGGCCGTGCGCACCCACAGGTTCAGCGGGGGACTGGAGCCGAGCAGGCGCGCGAGCCGGGACAGCCCCTCGTGCAGCAGCGACGCGCCGACACCGTCGCTCTCGAAGCGCGCGCAGGGTCGGCGCGGGGCGAGCATCAGCTGGAAGGGCAGGCGCGAGGCGTAGGGCGCGAGCAGCACGGCCTCCTCGTCGATCGCGACGATGCGCTCGCCTCGGCGGACCTCCTCGGCGATCACGTCCTCGAGCAGCGTGTGGCCCATCGTGTGCGTCGTGTAGGCGCCGGCGCGCTCGCGCTCGCGGGCGACCTCCGCGGGGACGAAGTCCAGCGCATACAGCTGAGCGTGGGTGTGGGGCAGCGACGCGCCGCCCTCGCGGCGCTCGTTGACAATCAACTGCACATACGCCGAGTCATCGTGATGCACGCGCATGCGCTCGCGCCAAGCCTCTACAGCCGCGAGGACCTGCTCGCGCGGCAGCTCGGCCAGCGAGAGCACCGACTGGGGTCCGTTGATGATCACCTCGTGCGCACCGACGGCCGCCCGCGCGAGGAACAGCTCCGAGCCGTCTCCGGGCTGCTCGCTCTCCGGCTCGGCCGCGTCGGAGGTGAGCGCGGGGTAGAGGTTCGGCACGACCCGCACGGTCCAGCCGGGTGAGTTCGGGGGTCCGCCGCCGGGGCGCACCGCGTACAGCTCGGGAGGCGTGCGGTCCTCGTGGCCTTCCGCGAACGGGTCGCGCTCGACGTTGATCGGCTCGGGGGGCTCGCAGCGCGGCTCTCCGCCGGGCCGTCGCGAGCGCTCGCCCGCGACGATCGTGCGATGCCCGCTGAGCGGGTCTATGCGGATCTCGGGCACGCGCGCTACAGCCTAGGAGCCCAGCGCATAGCGGCGGACGTCGGCTTCGAGCTTGGCGGCGCTCGGATAGGGACCCTGGTGGATGTACTGCCGGCCTTCGCGGTCGTAGAACACGGTGACGGGCGTGAAGGAGGAGTCGGCGATCTGTGTGCCCAGGCGCCCGCTCTGGTCGTAGTAGCTCGGATAGCCGACCGGTAGCGCGCGCAGAAACGCGCGCCCGTCGGCAAGGCTCGTGTCGCCGGAGTCGATGCCCATGAAGGCGACCGAGCGTCCGAGGGAGGTGGAGGCGCGCTGGAAGGCGGAGCGCTCGGACTGACAGGGCACACACCACGAGGCCCACTTGTTGATCACCAGCGGGTAGCCGCGCAGCGCGGCCAGGCGCGCATGCAGCGCGGGTGCGCCCCCGGAGAGAACCTGGCCGGCCTGCGCGTGCAGCGCGGCCAGCGGAGCGGGCGAGCTCACCAGTCGCGCCTGCACCTGGGCGAGCGTCAGCCGTGCGGTCGAGCCGTCCGAAGAGGAGGGAGACGAAGAGCCGGCCAGCTGGATCAGACCGACGGCGAGCAGCGCGATGACGGCGACGATCGCGAGTGTCGCAAGCAGGCGGGCGGGGGCGATCCCGGTCATCGGGGCTAAGGGTGGCAGATGGTGGAGTGATTCCGCAGATGACCGCCGCCCGAGCGGGTCTTGGGCAGGCGCATGCTTGAGAAAAAGCTGATGAGGTAGGCAGGGCCGCATGC
>JBAUXH010000194.1:0-11850 GCA_049584155.1 Solirubrobacteraceae bacterium | reverse complement strand
GCCTGAGCCTGCTGCTCGTGGCCTGCGCGGTAACGGCGGTGGCGCTTGCCTCCGGCGGCGGCGGGGGCGGTTCCTCGAGTTCCGTGGGCGGCGAGACGGCGGGCGCGAGCCGACATGTTTCCGCGGGCTCTGGCTCGGGAGGGTCCTCACGGGTGGGCTCCTCCACGAGCGCCGCGTCGCGGAGTACGGTGACGGGCACTGCCACCGGTAGGCCAGGGACCGAACGGGTGCCGATCCTGATGTATCACGTGATCAACCCGCCGCCGGCGGGCGCGCCATTCCCGGGGCTGTATGTGGAATCGAGCGAGTTCGCGGCGCAGATGCAGGCGTTGGCGAACGCCGGCTACCACGCGATCACCCAGGATCAGATGTGGGCCTACTGGAAGCGCGGCGTCCCGCTACCGGCGGGCAAACCGATCGTCGTGAGCTTCGATAACGGCTACCAGTCGCAATACACCAATGCCCTGCCTGTGCTGCGCCGGCTGGGGTGGGTGGGCGATGAGAACATCCAGCTGACGGGCCTGCCGCCGTCCCAGGGCGGGCTCTCACAGGCCCAGATCAAGGGCTTGGTCGCGGCGGGTTGGGAGCTCGACACGCAGGGCATCAGCCACGCTGACCTGATCGCCCTGAACGCGACGCAGCTCGCCGAACAGGTGGCGAGCTCGCGCAAAACCATCCAGCAGCGCTACGGCGTCCAGGTGAACTGGTTCTGCTACCCCTCGGGTCATTACAACGCGACCGTGATCGCGGCCGTGAAGTCCGCCGGTTACACCGGCTCAACCACGGTCGTCCCCGGCTGGGCGGGCCCGGAAAGCGACCCCTATCGCCTACCGCGCCTGCGCGTCCTCGGTGGCACCAGCCCCGAATCACTGCTCAGCGAGCTTGCCTCGATCCGCAACGACCCGGCGCCGCCACCTTCTTACTCGGGCTGATCAGCCACAACCCGTGTTATTCCCGCAGCTGCTGCACGTGTAGCAGCTGCCCGTGCGCTGCATCATGCCCCCGCACTGGTTGCACGCGGGCCCGAGGTCGAGGCCCTGCATGCGGGCGGGTACGACGGGCGGAGCGTCGGTCAGTGCTGCGGCAGCAGGAACGCCCGCTCCTCCGTTACCGGCGGATGCTGTGGGGTCACCTGCGCTCGGCCCGGCGGTGTCGGAGGCGATTGTCGACTGAGCGGCCTCCTGAGCGGACTTGCGTGCGCGGACCTCCTGCGTGAGGATGCCCAGATCCTCCTGGACGTCGACATCCAGGAAGCGCGAGGCGAGCCAGCGCATGATGTAGTCGGGCATCGACTTCGCGAACGGGATCTCGGGGTTGCCGGTGATGCCCTCGGGCTCGAAGCGCATGTAGCTGAACTTGCGCACGAGCGTCTCGAGCGGCACGCCGTACTGCAGCGCGATCGAGATGGCGGTCGCGAACGAGTTCATCATCCCGCGCAGCGTCGAGCCCTCCTTGCCGATATCGGTCAGGAAGATCTCTCCCACGGATCCGTCCTCGTACTTGCCGGCGGTGATGTAGCCCTCGTGGCCGCCGATCGAGAACTTGTGTGTGATCGATTCCCGCTCGCGAGGCATGCGCTTGCGGCGCGGGCCGACCTCGGCCAAAGCCTTGCTCACGGCTGCCTCGACGAGCTCATCGACATCGGCTGTCGGCGCGGGCGCGTCCTGCTGCGCGTCGGTGCGCAGCGCCTGCGCGGTCTTGGAGCCGTCGCGGTAAATCGCCAACGCCTTGACACCGAGGCGCCACGCCTGGGTGTATGCATCGGCGATGTCCTCGACGGTGGACTCCTGGGGAAGGTTGACGGTCTTGGAGATTGCGCCCGAGATGAACGGCTGCACGGCGCCCATCATCTGAATGTGGCCCATATGGGAGATCGCGCGCTCGCCGACGGCGACATCGAACACGGGCAAGTGCTCGGCGGCGAGGCCCGGAGCACCGACGATCGTGCCGTGCTCGGCCAGGTGTGCCTCGATCTGCTCGACTTGCTGCTCGGAGTAACCGAGCGTCTGCAGGGCCAATGGGACGGTGCGGTTGACGATCGTCATCTGCCCGCCGCCGACGAGCTCCTTGAACTTCACGAGCGAGAAGTCGGGCTCGACGCCGGTCGTGTCGCAGTCCATCAGGAAGCTGATCGTCCCGGTCGGCGCGAGCACGGTTGCCTGTGCGTTGCGGTAACCCACGCGTTGGCCCAGCTTCACGGCCTCATCCCAGGAACGCCGTGCCGCCGCGAGCAGCTCGGAGTCGGCGCAGTCGGCGTCGTCGATGGCATGGGACGCGTCGCGGTGCATCTCCATCACGTGGTTGTGCGCGGACTGATTTTCGGGGTAGCGCTCGTAGGGCCCGAGCGCGCCCGCTACGCGCGCGGACTCGCGGTAGGCGCGTCCGGTCATCAGTGCGGTGATCGCCGCCGCCGTGCCGCGCCCCGCGTCAGAGTCGTAGGGCATGCCGTTGCTCATTAGGTACGCGCCGAGGTTGGCGTAGCCGAGGCCGAGCTGGCGGAACGCGCGGGCGTTTGCGCCGATCTCCTCGGTCGGGTAGGAGGAGGGCGAGACGACGATCTCTTGCGCGAGCAGCACGATGTCGACGGCGTGCTCGAAGGACTGCACGTCGAGCGTGCCGTCGGCACGGCGGAAGCGCATGAGGTTCAGCGAGGCGAGGTTGCAGGCGGAGTCGTCGACGTGCATGTACTCGCTGCATGGGTTCGAGGCGTTGATGCGACCCGAGGCAGGGCAGGTGTGCCAGCGGTTAATCGTCGTGTCGTACTGCACGCCCGGGTCTGCGCAGCGGTGCGCGGCCTCGGCGATCTCGCGCATCAGCTCGCGCGCGGGGATCGGCTCGCCGACGGGCTTGCCGGTGGCACGGGCGATCAGGTGCCACTCGCGATCCTCCTCGACGGCGCGCATGAACTCGTCGGTGACGCGCACCGAGTTGTTCGCGTTCTGGTACTGGATCGAGAAGAACCCGTCGCCGTCGATCGACATGTCAAAGCCGGCGTCGCGCAGGGCCGCGGCCTTGTCCTCCTCCTTGGCCTTGCATTGGATGAACTCGACGATGTCGGGGTGATCGACGTCGAGCACCACCATCTTGGCCGCGCGGCGGGTCTTGCCGCCGGACTTGATCGTGCCCGCCCAGGAGTCGGCGCCGCGCATGAATGAGACCGGGCCTGAGGCGGTTCCGCCCTTGGCCAGCGGCTCCATCGAGCCGCGGATTTTCGAGAGGTTGATGCCCGAGCCGGAGCCGCCGCGGAAGATGTTCCCCTCCTTGGTGTTCCAGGCGAGGATCGACTCCATCGTGTCCTGCACGGAGAGGATGAAGCAGGCCGAGCACTGCGGGGACTCCTCGAAGCCGACGTTGAACCACACGGGCGAGTTGAACGCGGCCATCTGGTGCAGCAGGATGTGGGTGAGCTCGGCCTCGAAGGCGTCGCCGTCCTCGTCGGTGGCGAAGTAGCCCCGCTCGCGCCCCCAGCCGGCGATCGTGCCGGCGACGCGGCCGATCATCTGCTTGACGGAATGCTCGCGCGCGGGGTTGCCGATCTGCCCACGGAAGTACTTCTGGCTGACGATGTTCGTCGCATTTTGCGACCAAGTGATGGGGAACTCAACGTCGGCCTGCTCGAACGCGACGTGGTCGCCGTGGCCGATGCGGGCGTCACGCAACTCCCATTCGACGGTATCGAAAGGATGCGTGTCCGGCGAGGTGAAAAGGCGCTCGATCGACAGCGCGGCGCCGGGGGCCGACTGCTCGACTGCGGTGGGGTGCGTGGTGGTGTCCATCGGCCTTGCTCCTTGTCTGCTGGGGCCGAGCATCATCCCCTCCGAGCCGGACGGAAAAACCGCAGCGGGAGCTCTCATTTTAGAAGGCCCGGAGGCCCTTGCCAGGCTACCGGCCGAGCCTGGCCCAGTCGGTGAATTCGGCCCATGTAGCGGAGGTGCGGAAGCCCGCCTCGGCCATCGCGTGGCGCATCGAGACGAGCCAGTGCGGTTCGTAGGCGCGCGATCGTGCGAACGCCCAGGCGGCACACGCGAGCAGCAGCAGCGCGGCGATCGCGGCGAGCACGATGGCCTCGGTCGATACGTGTCCCGAACCGCTGGAATGCTCGCGCTCACGTAGGCGCGCTTTCGCCGCGGCCTGATTCAGGGGACTCACCGCCGAGGAGCCTGAGGTGGTGAGCGTCGTGGGTGGGACAGTGGTCGTGGTGGCGGGGGTCGTGGGAGTTGTGGGGACGGTGGCGGCGGGTGCTGTCGCTGCGCCGCCGGCCGACGGTGTGGCGGTGGTCGCGGTCGGTGGGACTTTGGCTGAGGCGGGTGTCGGGAAGGTCGTCGCGGTCGTGGTCGTCGCGGCCAGGGCGGGCGCTGGTAGGGCGAGGGCCAGGATGACGGCGGCGTGGGGCAAACGAGACACTGCAACGTTCATAGTAGGTCCTCGATCGCGAACAGGGCGTCGGCGAGGACGCGGGTGGGAGGCTGGGCGGCGTCGATGATGCGGAAGCGCTCGGGCTCGGAACGCGCGAGCTCGTCATAGGCGGCGGCGATGCGCTCGAAGAAGGCGTCCTCCTCGCGCTCCAGGCGGTCGGGGGTAGACGCGCGAGTGTTCTGGCGGGCGCGACCGTCGGCGGGGGCGATGCGCAACAGCAACGTGCGGTCGGGGGTGAGGGAGCCGGTGGCGAGGAGGTTGATCGCACGGATGGGCTCGATCCCGAGCTCGCGTCCGCCGCCTTGGTAGGCGAGCGAGGAGTCGACGAAGCGGTCGAGCAGCACCAGGACGCCGGCGTCGAGCAAGGGACGCAGGCGCTCGCGCACGAGCTGGGCGCGGGCGGCCGCGTAGAGCAGCGCCTCGGCCCGTGGATCAACGGTGAAGGCGGGGTCCATCACGAGCTCGCGGATGCGCTCGGAGAGGGGCACGCCCCCGGGCTCGCGCAGGAGCTCGACGCGGACGCCGCGTTCGCCGAGGGCGGAGTGCAGGCCGAGAGCGAGCGTCGACTTGCCGGCACCGTCGAGGCCCTCGATCGTGATCAGACGGCCGGCGGCCACGAGATGGGACGGTAGCGGCTCGGTACGACCTCGTGCGGGTCCCGCGGTCTGACGGTGGCGCCCGAGGGTCGCCTACGATGAGTGGGGTGAGCATCTCCGAGGTGGATGTGGCGCTGCCCGGGATCGAGGCACATCCCCACGCACGCGCCGTTTTGGGGCCTGCCCTGCTCGGGTTGGGGGTTGATGGCCTGCCCGCTCGTCCGCCGTCGCACGCGTATCTACTGCACGGTCCGGCAGGGGCGGGCAAGCGGAAGATCGCGAGGGCACTGGCGGGCGCTCTGCTGGCCGACGGCGCGCGCGACGAGCAGACGGCGCATGCGGTGAGGGAAAGGGTGCAGCGGGGAACGCACCCGGACCTGACGTGGGTGCGGCCGAGCGGGGCGGCGGAAATGCTCGTAAGCGACATCGACGAGCCGGTCGTGGCGGCCGCCACGCGAACGCCGTTTGAGGCGAAGCGGCGGGTGTTCGTGATCGAGGCGGTCGAGACGATGAACGAGCAGGCGGCGAACCGGCTGCTGAAGACGCTGGAGGAGCCGCCGGCGTATGCGCACCTGGTGTTGGTGAGCGACCGCAAAGAGGAAGTGATGGCGACGATCGTCTCGCGCTGTGTGCACGTGCGGTTTGACGCGCTCGCGGCGGGGGAGATCACGCGGGGACTCCTCGCGGAGGGGTGTGAGGAGGAGGAGGTAGCGCGCGCGTGCGCACGGCTGGCGCTGGGCGACGCTGGGCGGGCGCGGATACTCGCGAGTGAGGATGGCCGGGCGCTGAGGCGGGCGTCGGAGGAATACGTGCGCTCGGCGCTGGCAGGGGAGACGGGCAAGCGCAAGTGGACGGACCTGCTGGCGGCTGCCACGGCGGCGGGTGTGAGCGCGGGCGAGCAGGTTGACGAGCGGTTGGTGGCGGAGCTCGAGCTGGCGCCGAGTAAGGAGCGCAAAAAACTGGAGCGGGAGGCGCAGGAGGGCCGCAAACGGGTCGAGCGCAGGGCGCGGGCGAAAGCGTTGGATAGCGGGCTGGCGCTGGTGGAGCTGTGGCTACGCGACATGATCTGCTTACGCGAGGGGGCGCGGGAGCTCGTGTATGGGGTGGACAGGATGGGTGAGCTGGAAGTGGACGCTAGGGCGCATGGCGGGGCATCGGCGCGCGCCGGGGTGGAGTTGGTGCGCGAGACGCGAGCGCGGATCGCGCTGAATGTGGGCGAGGAGTTGGCGCTCGAAGCGCTTGCCTATCGACTGCAGGCGCTTGCGGAAGGCTGAGAGGTGGATCTTTGGGGGCGATCGGACGAGGTGGCCCGAAAGATGCGTGGGACGCCCACCTGATTCGGGCGGCGTTCAGCCGAGTAGTGGTCCTAGATTGGGCTCCAAGCCGTACGTCTTGAAGGCGAGGAAGCGCGAGAAGAGGCGGTTGTCCGGGCCGTGGAAGTCCGAGGAGCCCGTACTGAGCAGGTCGAGCTCGGCGCAGCGGGCGGCCAGCAGCTCGGTCTGGGGCTGGGTGTGGGTTATGTAGAAGGCCTCTACGCCGTCGATCCCGAGCGCGCGGAAACGTTCGATCATCGCCAGGGATTCCTCGGAGTCGGTGACGTCCCAGAAGGGGTGCGCCCAGATTGCGACGCCGCCGGCGGCGTGGATCGCGTCGATCGCCTGCTCGACGGTAGGGATCTCGCGCAGGCGGAAGGCCGGGCGGCCCTCGATCAGATAGCCGCGGATCAACGAGCCGATGTCGTCGATCTGCTCCTCGCGCAGGCGCGCGGCGTTGGCGGGCGCCGCGAGAACGGCTTCGGCCAGGTGGGGGCGCCCGATCGGCTGACCGGCGACGACGCGCGCGGAGATCGTCGCGTCGTCCAGCTCCAGGCCCTGATCGCGCAATGCCTCGGCCATGCGCAGAGTGCGCCGCTCGCGGTCGGCCAGGAAGTCCGCGAGCGTCGAGGCGAATGCCGGGTCGGTGTGGTCGATCAGGTAGCCGAGGATGTGCAGTTCGCGCGCGGCACCCGGAGCGCCCCGCGCGGAGGGGTCATCGATCGAGGAGATCTCCACGGAGGGGACGATGCGAACGCCGTGACGCTCGCCGGCCTCGATCGCCTCGGAGACCCCGGACACCGTGTCGTGATCGGAGAGCGCCAGTAGCTGCACGCCGGCATCGGCGGCGCGGGCGACGACCTCTGTGGCGCCGAGCGCGCCGTCGGAGTGGGTCGAATGGGATTGCAGGTCGAAGGCGAGCGCCACTGGCGCCAGAGCCTACGCGATCGTGAACGCTCAGCCGAGCGGGGCGGACTCGGCCCGGCCGCTCGGCGAGGCCGATTCCCAGTCGGACGGAAACGTCTCGTCGGTGTTCGTGGCGGCTATCAGCCTCACGACGTGCCGTCCGACGGCCTCACGCAGGAAGCGCACCGCCGCGTGGTAGCGGCGAGCCTTCGATGGCAACGCCTCCTCGACGTCCGCGGCCATGTCCTGCAGCGAGGCGAACGCCGCGTCGGTCTCGGCGGCGTGCCTGGAGGCCTCCAACCAGGTGACCTCCAGATAGGCCAGCGCGGCCCCGAGCTGCTCTTCGGGGAGCGCATCGGGGGTCTCCAGCTGGCGCAGGACGGGCACGATCTCGCGGCTTAGCCAGCGCTGCTCGGCGTATGCGCGCAGCAGCAGGCAGACATCGGAAGGGGGGGATTGGTCGGAATAATGGGACATGCGAGGCATCCGTGCTCTCGGGAGTGTGTCTGGTCAGGGCTTCGGCCGAAGCGGGTGCGGGCTTTAGAAGTAGGAGCCACTCTCCACGTCTCTTCGGTCTCACTACGCATCGACGTCGCGGTATTTGCGGCAAAGGAATCGTCCGGGGTATCGAACGATCGGCCAGAGGACGAGTACTAAAGGAACGAACTGGGTAGCGCCGATGTAGACGGGGAGGGAGTAACCGCGACGAGATGCAAATAGTCCACGCAATCGCCCACGATCCGACTGCCCATGCGCCGGGACAGCACACTCGCGCGATCGTCAGGCGGCTGCGGCTGCGTACGCTCGCCTCGCTCGGGGTGCTTGCTGTCGCGACGGCCCTGCTGGGGCGGACGTTCGGCCTGCGCGACATCAGGTTTCTCGGCTCGGAGGTCGGGCTGCTCGTGGCGATGTTCGTGGTGCTCCGCTATGTCATCCCGCTCGTCGAACGCCACGACCGCGGCGCCACAGGCGAGGAGCAGGTCGGCAGCCTGCTGAAGGGGTTGGAGGGCAGGGGTTGGCACGCGATCCACGACGCGAGCCTCGGGAACGGAAACGTCGACCACATCCTGATCGGTCCCGCGGGGGTGTTCACCGTCGAGACTAAGAGTCATCCTGGGCCCGTACGCGTCGCGCGTATCCACGGCGCGACGATCGGTCAGGCTAAGGCTCAGCAACGCGCGATCGCGCGCGTGACGGGCGTGGAGGTCGAACCGCTGATCGTCTACAGCCGCGCCTGGATCGACCGTCCGCTGGCGCGGCGCAAGGGCGTGCGGGTGCTGCCGGCGAGAATGCTTCCGAGGTATCTGGACCGGCGCCGGGCGATGCTCTCCTCCGAGCAGGTGGAGCAAGTGCAGGCGCGTGTGGCCGCCGCCCTGCACGAGCACCGCGGGCGAGGATCGCACCGCCACCACATGGCGGGTTAGCGCACCACGTCTAACATGAGGCGGGCACCAGGCGCGAACGTTCGCGCCTGAGCCTCCATCATGGCCACCGTCGAAAGCGCACCCCCAATACGGCTCCCCGAGCCCACGCCCGAGCGGCTGCCGCCGGGACCGCGGATGGGTCCGGTTGCGCAGACTCTGATCTGGGCGCTCGCGCCGACCGTACTGATGGACCACTGCGCCAGACGGCGCGGCGAGGCGTTCACGCTGACGTTCTCCCCGAGCGGACGCCGCCTCGTGATGATCAGCGATCCGGCCGCCGTGAAGACACTGCTGACGGCCCCACCCGAGGTCGCGCCTTCGGCGGCGGGCGACACGCCGATTGCCTCCGTGCTGGGGCCCAGGTCGGTGATCACCCTGACCGGACCCGAGCATATGCGCCAGCGCAAACTGCTCTTGCCGCCGTTTCACGGCGAGCGAATGCGCGCCTACGAGGAGACGATCGTGCAGGCAACCGAACGCGACATGGCGAGCTGGACGCTAGGCCGGACGATGAAGCTGAGCGCGCACACCCGCAATATCACCATGGAGGTGATCCTGCGCGCGGTGTTCGGCGTCGAGGCCGAGCGCATGGGCGGACTGAAAGGCGCGATCGGCGAGCTGGCCGAACCGACGCGCACGTTCGCGATGTTGCGCTTCGCGCTGAGCAAGCCCAGCAAAGACCGCCCGCCGGGCGAGCTCGGCAAGGCGCTCGACCGGCTCGACGCGCTGATCTACGCCGAGATTGCGCGCCGGCGCGAGCAGCAGGATCTCGGTGAGCGCGAGGACATCCTCTCGCTGCTCCTGCAGGCTCGCGACGAGGAGGGCCAGGCGTTGACCGACGGCGAGTTGCGCGACGAGCTCGTCTCGTTGCTGCTCGCCGGGCACGAGACTACGTCCACCGCGACGGCGTGGGCGATCGAGCGCCTCGTCCGCCACCCCGAGGCGCTCGCGCGGCTCCTCGCGGAGATCGATCGGGGTGAGGGGGACGAGTACATGCAGGCGGTCATCCACGAGACGCTGCGCTGCCGCCCGGTCGTTCCGGGAGTCGTCAGGTTGCTGCACGAGCCCCTGGAGGTCGCCGGCTACGAGCTCCCCGTCGGCACGCGCGTGGTCGCCTCGATCTACCTCACGAACCACAATCCGCGCGTGTATCAGGAACCGGACGAGTTTCGGCCCGAGCGGTTCATGGGCGCCCAGCCCGACACCTTCGCCTGGATCCCCTTCGGCGGGGGCATCCGCCGCTGTATCGGTGCGTCGTTCGCGATGCTCGAGATGAAGACGATGCTGCGCACGATGCTCGCCGAGCTGCACCCGAGCGTGCCTCCTCGCAGTGTCTGGCGCCGCGGCGAGTGGAACCGCCGGCGCGCGATCACGCTCGTGCCGGCCGTCGGGGCGCGCGTGGTCTGGCAGTCGCGCTGACTCGCCGGGCGGCAGTCCCGCTACGCAACCGCTTCGTATGGCAACACGCGGCTTGTGGCTTGCCGGCATTTCGCTCCTGTGAGTAGAGGTCTTGACGATGTTGGTGGCTGGTCTGCGACCGGCTACAGGGATAAGCGGCAATCGCGGTCGGCCTACGCGTCGAATGTCCGGGCTGCGTTTGTCCGTGGGGATGAGATCTGTGTTGAAAGCGCTGCATACCGATCGAAGATCGACGGGATCTTCGATCGGCCAGCACGCGAATGACCGCGGACTCGAGCCGCTCGACTCGTCTCCCCGTGCGGGCTCGACACCCCTCTCATAAGCCCCGAAAATCCCCTCCGAGGCGGTGAGTAACTTCCTTGGGATGGACTCTCCGGAGACACTGCTGCGCCGTTTCGGGCTCGACGCCTTCCGGCCCGGGCAGCGCGAGGCCGTCGCGGCTGCCCTGGAGGGGCGCGACTGCCTCGTCGTGATGCCCACCGGCGGAGGCAAGTCGCTCTGCTATCAGCTGCCCGCGCTCGCCGGCGATGGCCTGGTCGTCGTCGTCAGCCCGCTGATCGCGCTGATGGCCGACCAGCTGCGCCGTCTGCACGACGTGGGTGTGCCCGCGGCGATGCTCGCCTCGGGTATGGCCGACGGGCACAACGCCGCCGCGCTGCGCTCGATCACCTCCGGCGAAACGCGGCTCGTGCTCGCCGCTCCCGAGCGCTTCGCCTCCGGCGCCTTCCGCGATGCCCTCGCGCGGCGATCGGTCTCCTTGTTCGTCGTCGACGAGGCCCACTGTGTCACCGAGTGGGGCCACGACTTCCGCCCGGACTACCTGCGCCTGCACGGCGCCATCGCAGCGCTCGGACGCCCCCCCGTGATGGCCGCCACCGCGACCGCCACGCCGCGCGTTTCCCAGGAGATCGCCGCGCGCTTGGGTCTGCGCGAGCCGGTATCCGTGCGCGCCGGCTTCGACCGTCCCAACCTCGCCTTCGACGTTGTCTCTCTGGAGGGCACCGGCGCTGTCGCGCGTAAGCGCGCCGCCCTGCTGCACGTCCTCGCCGGGGAGGGCGGGGTCCAATCCCGTCCGGCGATCGTCTACTGCGGCACCCGCCGCGATACCGACGCCGTCGCCGAGCTGATCTCCGGCGCCGGCATTCGCACTGTCGCCTATCACGCCGGCATGTCCCCTGACGCGCGGCGGCGTAGCCAGGAGGCCTTCATGGGCGACGCCGCCGAGGTCGTCGTCGCTACGAACGCCTTCGGCATGGGCGTCGACAAGGCCGACGTGCGCACGGTCGCCCACTGGGCGCTGCCCACGAGCCTCGAGGCCTACTACCAGGAGGCCGGGCGCGGCGGGCGCGATGGTCTGCCGGCGCGCGCGCTGCTGCTGGCTGCGCGCATGGACCTCGGCCGGCTAATCCGCTTCATCAACCAGCGCACCACCACCGTCGCCGACGTCAAGAGCTACGTCGCCTCTCTACGACGGCGCGCCGAGGAGGAGGGCGTCGCGACGATCGGTCACGGTGAGCTCGAGGAGCGCGATCGCATGTTGCTGTCGATCGCCGAGCGCGCGGGCGCCGTCGAGCTTAGTCCCGGCGGGTCCAGCGGCCTGCTCGTCCGGCCCACCGGCGCCGGCTCTCCGCGTCTGGCCCACGCTGCGATCCAGGCCGCGAAGAACCGCGGCTGGGAGTCCTATCGCTCGATCGAGCGCTACATGTCCGGCGCCTCCACCTGTCGGCGCCGTCAGATCCTCGATCACTTCGGCGACTCCTCTCCGGTGGCTCCTAC
>JBAUXH010000193.1:0-2147 GCA_049584155.1 Solirubrobacteraceae bacterium | reverse complement strand
GGGTCGCGCTCATGCGGCGCGCTCCCCGTCGGACGCCCCGTCCGCTCCGAGCGGAGATGGCGTCGGCTCGGTCCTCGTAACGGCGACGGGCCCGAGCACGCGATCGGTGTAGTCGTTGGCGAAGCGGCCGTGGGGATCAAGGCGCGTGCGGACGGTCTGAAACCGGTCCCAGTCGGGGTAGCGCGGGCGCAGCGTGGAGGCCGTCTGGAAGTGGCGCTTGCCCCAGTGGGGGCGGCCGTCGAGCTCGTCCATGATCTCCTCCACCGCGCGGAAGTAGGGCTCGTAGGACATGTGCTCGAACATGTGCACGGCAACGAACCCGGAGTCGCGTCCGGAGGCCGTGCTGAGGAACGCGTCGTCCGCGGCAACGGTGCGAACCTCGATCGGGAACGGCACCGCGAACCCGCTCGCGGGCACCAGCGCCATGATGCGGCGGACGGCCTCGGAAGTACTGGCGCGCGGGAGGGCGTACTCCATCTCGGTGAAGCGCACGAGACGGGGGCTGGCGAAGATGCGATCGGAGCGATCGATGCGCGTGGAGGAGCCCGCGAGGCGCGTGACGAGGCGGTTGATCTGGGGGATGCGCCCCGGGAGCCGCCGACCGACGCGACAGAACAGGCCAAAAGCGTGGTTCGTGAGAAGGATGTCGTTCGCGTAGGTGCTCAAGCGCCCACGCGGGCGGGGCGGCTCGCCGGTGCGGTTGTTCGTACGCGTGAGCGCGGTGTCGGTGTGAGGGAAGACGAAGAACTCGAAGTGATCGTTACCGAGAGCGAGCTCCTCGAAGTGCTCGAGCGTGTCGGTGAGCGGCCGGGGCGAGTCGTGCCCGCGCAGGGTGAACGCGGGCACGCAGCGCAGCGTCACCTCGGCGATCACGCCGAGGGCTCCAAGCGATACTCGCGCCGCTCGGAACACCTCGGCGTCCTCGTCGGGCGCGCAGCGCAGGAGTGAGCCATCGGCAAGCACGAGGCTGAGCTCGGCCACTTGCGCGGAGATGTTGCGCAGACGCGCGCCGGTGCCGTGCGTGGCGGTGGCGATCGCCCCGGCGATCGTCTGGGCGTCGACGTCGCCGAGGTTCTCCAGGGCGAGCCCGTGCGCGGCCAGACGCGCGGACAGCTCGCGGATGGTGATACCGGCCTGCACGCGCACCAGCCCAGAGGAGCGGTCGAGGTCGAGCACGCGCGTCAGGCGATCGAGCCGCAGTTGCAGGCCGTCGGTGAGGGCGATGTCGCTGAAGGAGTGCCCCGAGCCGACGACCCTCACGCGACGATCCTCGGCGCCGGCGCGCGCGATCGCCGCGGAGATCTCCTCGATCGTGCCGGGGATCGCGACGGCCGCGGGGCGGCAGCGCTGATCGCCGGCCCAGTTGCCCCACTGGCCGGTGGCGGTTCCGTGTCTACTCACAGTCCGAGCCCCGGACGCACCCACGCCTGCAACGCCGTCCCGATCTCCCCGAGAGCCGGGCGGGGCCGTCGCAGGACTGGTGTCGCTAGGCTCGCTCATCGGATGACCGAGCCCGAGCCTACTCCGCGCACGGGTATGCGTGCCCCCCGCGCGCGGGCGCTGCCGACACCGGGGGCAAGGAGAGCGAGCGTCATCGGGGCGGGCTCGTTCGGAACGGCGCTGGCGGTGCTGCTTGTGCGGGGTGGACTGCGCACGACGTTGCAGGCGCGCACGGCCGAGCAGGCGGCGCTGCTCGCGCAGGAGCGCGAGAACCGTGCATACCTGCCCGGCATCGAGTTGCCGGCGAGCCTACGTGTGGCGCCATCCGCGGAGGGCGTCGCACGCGCGGACTACGTGTTTCTGGCCGTACCCTCGCGTGGCCTGGGCGAGGTGATCGAGGCGCTCGGCGCGGGCGGTCTCGGTAAGCGCACGGCGGTGGTATCGGTCGCAAAGGGGCTCGTCCCGCCACACGGGACGCCACCGACGAGCGTGTTGAGCGCTCGCTTCGGAGCGCAGCGCGTCGCCTGCTTGGGGGGTCCCGCACACGCACAGGAGATGGTGCACGCCGGCGCGGCGCTCGTCGCAGCATCGGTGGACGAGGAGCTGGCGCACGCACTCGCGCAGATGTTCACGCGTGCGGGGGTCGTGTGCGAGCAGTCCAACGACCCGATCGGCGTGGAGCTGGCGGGCGCCGCGAAGAACGCGGC
>JBAUXH010000192.1:0-32172 GCA_049584155.1 Solirubrobacteraceae bacterium | reverse complement strand
CGTCTTGGGTAGATCCTCGGCCCAGATGATGCGCTTGGGGCGAGCGAACTTGCCGATGCGTGCGGCAACCGTCTCGCGAATGCCTTCAACCGTCCGCTCATCGCCTGAGAGATCGCCCTGGAGCGTGACGAAAGCGACGATCGCCTGCCCGGTGTCCTCGTCGTGCTGGCCGATCACAGCTGCCTCTGCGACATCGGGATGGGCGACGATCGCGGACTCCACCTCGGCCGTGGAGAGCCGGTGCCCGGAGACGTTGACGACATCGTCGATGCGCCCGATCACCCACAGGTAGCCGTCCTTGTCCCGGCGAGCGGCGTCACCCACGAGGTAGGTCTCGTTACCGAAGCGCTTGAAGTAGGTCTCGATGAAACGCTCGTCCTCCTTGTAGAGCGTGCGCAGCATCGATGGCCACGGGCGAGTGAGCACGAGCAACCCCTGCCCTTCCTGGATCGGCTCGCCGGTGGACTCGTCGCGCACCTCCGCGAAGACCCCCGGGAAGGGATGAGTGGCCGAGCCGGGCTTTGTCTCGGTGATGCCCGGCAGCGGCGTGATCATGATCGCGCCGGTCTCGGTCTGCCACCAAGTGTCCACGATCGGACAACGTTCGCCACCGATCACTTTGTGGTACCACAGCCACGCCTTCGGGTTGATCGGCTCACCGACCGAGCCCAGCAGTCGCAGCGAGGACAGGTCGTGTTCGCCCGGCCACTGCGCGCCCCACTTGATGCAGGCGCGGATCGCCGTCGGCGCGCAGTAGAGGATGCTCACGCCGTAGCGCTCGACGAGCTCCCACCAGATGCCCTTATGGGGGTAGTCGGGCGCGCCCTCCCACATCACCGAGGTGGCGCCGTTGGCCAGCGGGCCATAGACGATGTAGGAGTGTCCGGTGACCCAGCCGACATCGGCGGCGCACCAGTAGACGTCGGGATTGGGGTCCCCACCCGCCCTGAGGTCGAACACGTAGCGGTGGGTGGCGGACACACCCGTCAGATAGCCACCGGTGCTGTGCAGGATGCCCTTCGGCTTGGCCGTCGAGCCGGAGGTGTAGAGGATGTACAGCGGGTGCTCGGCGTCCAGATGCTCGGCCGGGCAGTCGGGATCGGCGGCCGCGAGAATCTCGTCGTAGTAGACGTCGCGACCCTCCCGCATCTCGCACGGCGTGTCCTTGCTGCGTACGACGACGATTTTCTCGAGTGTCTGCAGGTCCCCCATCACCTCGTCGACGCGCTCCTTCACCGGCGCAGTCTTGCCCTTGCGTGCCGCCCCATCGACCGTGATCAGGACCTTCGCCTCGGAGAACTCCATGCGCTCGCGTACGGCCTCGGCGGAGAAGCCGCCGAACACGACGTTGTGAGGAGCACCGATGCGCGCGCACGCAAGCATCGCCACGACCACCTCCGGGATCATCGGCAGGTAGATCCCGACGACGTCGCCCTTGCGCACCCCGAGGTCCTTCAGCGCGCTGGCGGCACGCTGCACCTCCGCGAGCAGTTCGGCGTAGGTGATGTCACGCTCAGAGCCGTCCTCTCCACGCCAGTGAAAGGCCACGCGCTCGCCCAACCCTGCCTGCACATGGCGGTCCAGACAGTTATATGAGACGTTCAACTCGCCCCCCACAAACCACTTATAGAACGGCGGGTTGGAGTCATCGAGCACGGTGTCCCACGGCCTGAACCAGTGCAGCTGCTGAGCCTGCTCGACCCACCACGCCTGCGGGTCGCGCGCCGCCTGCTCATATACCGCCGGATCGCCCAGCAGCGCTCGCTCGCGAAACTCAGCCGGCGGCTCGAAGCGCTCGACCTCCAGCAATGCCGCCAGCTCGTTGTCGAGCGTCTCACCTATCGCCGACTCCGCTGCCGGCGCGCCAATGTCGGATTCAGTCGCCATTGCTCACTCCTTGAGATCGAAGTCGCACGCTCTGCACCGGCACATCATCTCACCGGAGAGCGATCTGGTTGTTGATACGTAGCGCTCCGCGTCACCTCACCGTCCACCGAGCGGGATAACCGGCAGCACCGTGCGCCCGAAGGTCGAGTTGGTGACTGCCGCAAACGACGCATACCAAGCCGCCGCGGCGGTCGCAAGGCCGACATACCCGCCCCAGTGGGTGACCGTTTCGTGCGGCCCTACAGCCCCAATCGCGAGCAGCACAAACGTCGCGGTCAGCAGCACGAACACGAGCAGCACCGCGCCACTAACGCGCAGCGCGGCGACGGTCATGTATGCAGTGAAGATCGCCCATGCCCACAGATACAGCCCGACGGCATGGCCGGCGTCACCACCGATCTGCTTGGCGTAGAACACCTCCAGCGCCCAGAAGGAGATCCAGAAGGCACCGAAAGAACAGAAGGCGACCGCACCAAAAGTGTTGCCGGTGCGAAACTCCCACATGCCGGCGAGCAACTGGACGATGCCGCCGTAAGCCAGGGCGAGTCCCAGCACTACCGGCACGCCCTTGCCGTTGACGAGGTTTGAGTTGAACATCGACAGGACGAACGTCGTCATCGCGAAGGCCGCGAGACCGAGCGGTCCTGGATCGGCCGGTCTCCACCCGGCGACGGTGGTGTTGGCTATGCCCGCGCGCTCTCCTTCGCCACGCGTCGGGTCTTGACGGTGGATCGTTGCAGCCTCCATGAGTCCTCCTTCAACCGTCCCGCCTGCGGGTCGGTATCGACGATGCAATGCGGCCACGCCCCGATCGCCGCATAGACGCCGATGGCGAATCCGCGCTCTCCCATTGTTGTTCCCGCAAACGTCGGCGCTCAATCGTGTAACGGGTGGAATCGTGCGCTGTGGCCTGCCCCGCTCTCGGCGATAGGCCCTAACGTCCTACTCAGGAGCGCGACGCGGCCTCTAGTGACGCTTGCGCCCGCGCCTGCGCGAGGAACCGCTCCTGGATGATTCCGGTAGCTCGGGCGGGGGCGCCACGTCCGAGCTGGACGCGAGCGCCGGCTTGCCTTTGCCCTTGCCCTTGCCGTTCTCCGACCCTCCTTCGCGTTCCGCACGACGCTCGGCCTGTGAGGGCCAAGGGCGTGCCTCCCCTGCCGCCCACGCGGAGGGATCTCCGTTCGGCCAGCGCCCGAGATAGAGCAGCCCCATCCCCAGCATCCAGAAGGCGGGCACGATTTCAAGCGTGGCGCCCCCGATCGGCAACAGAATGAGAATGCCCGAGAAGATCCCGATCACGCCCATCCAGCGGGTGAGCAGACCGACACGGATGGCATTGAGCGACACTACGATCATCCCCACCGTCAGGGCCAGCGCCGCGAGCAGGTCGAGGTACTGGCTGCCGACGTTTACCGCGCCCTTCGTCAACGCCTGTTCGACGGCATGGGTGGTGAGGTCGTGACCGACCGCGAAGCTGTGCGCGCGGATCGAGCCAATGATCTGGTGAGCGATGTTGATAACCGCCAGGCCGATGCCCCCTACGAGCACGAGCGGACGGGCATATGCCCATGTCTGCGGACGACGAAAGCGGGTGGCGTCGAGAAGCAGCAACAGCACGAGCGTGAGCACGACGAGCGCGATCGACTTGAGCGTGCTGCCCGCGATCAGCGCGAACGCGTGATGGCTGATGTATTTGACCTCGACCGCGCGCGGGCTGACCGCGGGGTTGGCTTCGCCTCTGAGCGCCGGCGCCAGTCCCTGCAACAGGCCGACGGTCGGCGCCGAACTGAGCGTCGCGGAGACGATGATCGCGCTCAGGAAGTAGAGGAAGCCGCCGGCGAAGGCAGGCACACCCAAACGGTCGCGACGCTCGGACTCGCTTGCGAGCTGCTCTGAGATCTCGGTCGGGCTCGGCATGGCCCCGGGCACAATATCTGGCGCCATGTGGGGAGCACACCTCGACCGACGCCCAGATGGCGAGGCGGTCTATGATGAGCGTATGGAGGGTGGCGGCCTAGGCGACCTGTTCGGCGATCCAGAGGAGCTTCAGCGCAGGCTCGCCGAGTTCGCCGAGCAGATGCAGGGTAACCAGCGCTTGGCGTGGGCGGACAACGCGATCAAGCTCGCCGTCGATATGACCGTCGCCGCAGTGGAGCGCGTCAACCTGCAGGGCAACGCCGAGGCCCAGGCGGAACAGATTAGGACCGTGATGGCCAGAGTCTTTCCTGAGGCCGTCACGCTTGTGCGCGAGGCGCGCGAGGGCCTGCAGTAGCGCGTTCGGCCTCTTGCTCAGACTCGCGCGAAGCGCGCCCGGCGTTGAGCACTTCCCCGAATGAGCGAAACCGGAAGATGAACACCACCGCGCCGAGTCCGACGGCCGCCGTAAACGCGGCGATCGCGATCTGCTGACCGACGGAGTAGGCCGCCACGACCGCCGTCGGTGCCGTGCCGGCGAAGACCGTCACGAGCAGCGCCTGCTGCACGCCCGCGCCTCCGGGCGTGAACGGGACGGCACCCGCGACCTGGCCCACGGCGAACACGAGCAGCACGTTCTGCACCGAGCCGCCGACCCTGAAGGCGTCCAGCAGGAACCAGAATGCCGCGAAGCGGCAGATCCACGCGACGGCCTGCCACGCCGCGACCTCGCGCAGATAACGAGGGCGATCGGAGAGGATCGTCACGCCCTGACGCACCCGCGCCCAGAACGCGCGCACGCGCACCGATAGCAACGCGAACGCAAACAAGCCAATCACCGCCAGCGCAGTGATCAGGAACAGCGTGAACCTGAAGTGCTCGGCCAGGTAGGAGATGTCGAACGAGCTCAATTTCGAGAAGTCCGGGGGCTTTGGGAAGACGCCCTGGGTGAACGCGAAGATCAGTACCAGCACGCCCGCGCACACGTCGAAGATCGCCTCCACGAAGAATGCCGCCGCGACCGTCGGATAGCTCGACCCGGGGATCGATGAGCGAGCCAGGAACAGCTTGATCAGGTCTCCTCCGCGTGCGGGCACAACGTTGTTGAAGCCCACCGCCGCGAAGTATGCGCCCCAGATTCGCCGCCATTTGATCGGCGACGCCGGATAGGCCGCGCGCAGGCTGTGGTAGAAGGCGCGCGAGCGCAGCGTCAGGTTCAGGCCGAAGAAGGTCAGCCCCAGCACGAACGCGCCCCAATGGATCGCCGCCAAGTCGGAGAAGAACTGCCCGACGGCATTCAGGAACGAGGTGAGGCTGTCGCCGATCGAGGTCGATGCGAGGGCTCCCGGCACGACCTCAAGCGTACGGGCAGCGCCACAACGGCGGGTGGGGCCACCGTATTGGACAAGCAGAGACCGAACGTCGATGATGTGCGCACCCTCGCACCGTGGACGCGCCGACGGTCACGCGAGAGAACAATCGAGGAAGGGTGGAGACGATGGCCAATGTGGTGTGCGTGCTGTACGACGATCCGATAGACGGGTATCCCCCGAAGTACGCGCGCGATGAGATCCCGCGCATCGAGCGCTACCCCGACGGGCAGAGCGCCCCGACGCCGCAGGCGATCGACTTCACGCCCGGAGAGTTGCTGGGGAGCGTCTCGGGTGAGCTCGGGCTACGGAAATTTCTGGAGGGTCGCGGTCATGAGCTGATCGTGACCTCCGACAAGGATGGTCCAGACTCGGTCTTCGAGCGCGCCCTACCGGAGGCCGAAATCGTCATCTCCCAGCCGTTCTGGCCCGCGTACCTGACGGCCGAGCGGATCGCCAAGGCGCCGCGCTTGAAGCTCGCCCTGACGGCCGGGATCGGCTCCGACCACGTCGATCTGCAGGCCGCGATCGAGCGCGGGATCACGGTCGCCGAGGTCACCTACTGCAACAGCATCAGCGTGGCCGAGCACGTGGTGATGATGATTCTCGGGCTCGTTCGCAACTACATCCCTTCCTACCAGTGGGTCATCGACGGCGGCTGGAACATCGCCGACTGCGCCGCGCGCGAGTACGACCTGGAGGGCATGCAGGTCGGCACGGTCGCCGCCGGGCGGATCGGATCGGCCGTACTGCGCCGGCTGAAGCCGTTCGACGTCGGACTGCACTACACCGACCGCCACCGCTTGGCGTCCGAGGTCGAGCGCGAGTTGGGGGTGACGTTCCATGAGAGCGTCGAGTCGCTGGTGGGTGCATGCGACGTGGTGACGATCAACGCTCCACTGCATCCGGAGACCGAGAACCTGTTCGACGCGGAGCTGATCGGCAAGTTCAAGCGCGGCGCGTATCTGATCAACACCGCGCGCGGGAAGATCTGTGACCGCGAGGCAGTCGCAGAGGCGTGCGCGAGCGGGCAGCTGGCCGGGTATGCCGGGGACGTGTGGTTTCCCCAGCCCGCCCCCAAAGACCACCCGTGGCGAACGATGCCTAACCACGGCATGACACCCCACACCTCCGGCACGAGCCTCTCCGCGCAGGCTCGCTACGCGGCCGGTGTGCGGGAGATCCTGGAGTGCTGGTTCGAGGAGCGCCCGATCCGCGAGGAATACCTGATCGTCGACGGCGGACGACTGGCCGGCGCCGGGGCACATTCCTACAGCCCCGGCGACGCTACCGGCGGAGCGGACGAGGCGGCTCGGTTTAAGGTCGGATAGCGGCCAAGTCCCTCAAAGCAGCGTGCCGATGCCGTGAATCGCCGCGCTGCCGAGAACGATCTCAAGCGTGACGCCCGCGACCCCCACCAGCAGCGCCGCGAGCACCACGAGGAAATCTTCGAGCAGCACGCCCAGTGACAGCAGCACTACGCCGAGTGCCGGCAGCGTGTCGAGTCCCGTGAAGGGGGGAGCGAAGAACGCTCCTGTAGAGCCGGCGACCACCAGCAACCCAAAGACGATGTTGCTCAAGCGATGATCGAACAGAAAACGCAGCCGGGGCCGGGACAGGCGCTCGAGTCGGCGGATGGCTTTCATCAACGCGGTGACGAAGCGCTGCTGTCGGTCGCCCGCCAGCTCTAGCTTGCGCCAGCGCTGCGGCAGCCAAATCTCCTTGCGACCGGCTATCAGCTCGAGCGCGAGCAGCACGGCGATGATCTCGAACACGTGGGTCGCGCCGCCGGTGGGCAGCGGCAGCGCCGGCACGCCGAGCAGCAGCACGAAGACGATCGCAAAGCTCTTTTCCTCGAAGAGGGCGATGAGGCTGCCCAGCGTCTTGTCCTCTGCGCTCGTCAGCCAGCGTTCGAGCTGGTCGCTGACCTGCTCTGGTTTCGAGTCCGGCATGCCCGGAAGCTACACGCCGACCGGCCCGCGGCTACGCGAGGGGGCCGTGTCGGCTAATCAACGATCGCTACCTCCCAGGGCGCTAAGTAAGCGATATGCCCTTATCGTTTAGTAACGAAGGTATAAACCGCTCTAAATAACCGGCGGACTCAACTCCTCAAGCACCGCCAACACGAGCGCGACTCATACCGGTCGCACCCAAGGCGCCGCGCGAGCAACCGGGTCGCGGACGAGGACGGGATCGTCCGCGACCCTCGCACAGTGCCCAACGAGCGCAACGAGGACAACAACGCGCGGCCTGTCCCTCAAACCGGCCAGGAGAAAGGCCGGGGCCTACCGGACATCAGAGCGGCCGACCCAAAGGACGTCCAGGTGAACGTCGTTGATCACGGCGACACGCAGCTGGCGTACTCGAACGCTTACGACCTCACAGGCCACACCGGCGAACCGACATACGCGCTGTTCGGCGGCTGGCAGACTACGGAGACCCTCGGCTATGTCGCGGTCACCCAAAACGACGAAGGGCACACGGAGATCCAGATCAGCACCGAAGAACGCGGCGACCGAGAGATCGCGACCGAGCTGAAAGACCGCATCGGCCAGGTGATCGAGCGCAGCCAAACCCAACACGCCACCCCCACAGGCGAACCACCCCCCACAAACCACGCGAACACACACGACCCCAGCCCCGACCGCGAACACCAAGCAGAACCAACCGTCGAACCCCAACCAGCACAGCCCACCATCGAGCCCGACACCCATCAAAGCACCCACAACCAACAGAACCACCAGCAAGACGTGGAGCACAGCATCGAGCCAGACAACGACAACGATCTCCAGAACGATCACGGCTACGGGATCGAGTAAGCGCCTATGTCATTAGCAAACCGAAGAAGCCCGCTGATGGCGCCAACGCTGAAAAGATAGCCAGTCATCTGGGCAGCGGAGCTGCCCAGTGAGAAGATGATGGGCTGGGTGGAGGGTGCAGGCGCCGCCGGCGTCAAGGCACTCTGCCCCTTACGGGGCAGCCCTCCGGGACGGCCTTGACCCCGGCTCGGTCTCACCTTGAACGCCCACAACCATCACACGTGGGTGGGTTCTCCATAATCGATCGTGCAAACCTATGGGTGAATACGCGCCAGGTTTTCCCGAAAACGTTGACTTTTCACTGTAATAGACTATAATTAGGGCTGTTAACAGAAAGAGTTGACCCCCGCGCTGGGCAAACAGCCGGGGGTCATGACACAGGAGGTACGACTCCCATGCAGGACCATTTTATTCCCTGTTGCGGGCAGGCGTCGAGTGCTACGCATGTGACGGTCCCGGCGAGCGTCGTGGACTGGTTGCGTCGTGCGGCGTACGCGGAGATCGGTTCGGCGGCGGAAGAGGCGGCATTTGCGAGCGATCGTGAAGCGCACCCGGAGTGGTTTGGTACACCGGCGGAGAACCTGAAGGAGATCTACGCGCTGCTGGACACGATCGGATGGTCAAAGACGACCCCGCCGACCGAGGCGCAGATCGACCCGCGTGAGGACTGCTGGGCGTTTATGCGGGCACTGACGGGCGCGCTGGAGTTCGCCGACGAGGACGCAAACGAGGAGACTACGCGCGGCGAGGTCGAACACACTGCACCGCACCTGACGCTCGTGCAGGGCGGAGAGGCTGAACGGCGAGCAGGAGAACTATGGGACTGCATCGCCGAGGCAGGAGCACGCATCGACGAGCTCGCCGTCGCGCAAGACACAGGATTCGTGCTTGACATCGCGGCCTGAGCGTCCCCCCACCGCTCAGACCGCTCGCGCATGACAAAACTCGACGGCAATCACGTCAGGGACTCTCGGAGCAATCCGAGAGCCCTCAATGCCCTTTGAGTCTGCGAAAGTCAAGCTATACTTGTCCTATGCCGGACACACAAGAACCTGATGTGCTGGGACTCGAGGCCGAGGCATACCAACAGAGCGGCTACTTCAACGCCGCTCAGGCCCGCGCGCGCACGATCAGCCGCCAACTGCTGGAGCACCACATCCGCCGGGGACGCTTCAAGCGTGTTCGTCGCGGGCTGTACCGCGTCCAGGGATATCCCACCGCCGAGCACGACGACATGCGCGAGGCATGGATGACCGTCGCCGCTACCGGCGCGCTCCTCTCACACGAGAGTGCGCTCGCGCTGCTCGACCTCAGCGACAACATCCCCGACACCGTGCACCTGCTCGTCGCGCGCAAACACCGCGGGCTGCGCCGCCCCCCCGGCGTCGTCCTGCACACACACCCTGACGACGAGACGATCCCGACCGTCTGGCGCGACGGACTGCCACTGACCGCCCCCGCACGCACGCTGCTCGACGTCGCACCGCGCCTACAACCCGAGCAGCTCTCAATGGCTATCACACAAGCCCTGCGGCGCGGCCTGCTCACCACCGGACAGCTGCAAGAGGAAGCCGCCCACCGCAACAAACAGGACACAGTCCAAGCGATCCTCTCCGGCGGAGCCCACGCGTGAAGTACACGAGCGCCGCCGCGTTCCGCCAGGCCCTCGAGCAGCGCCTGAAGAACGAAGCCACCAGTACCGGCCTCGGACTGGCGCGCCTGCGTAAGCAGTCGCGTTCGAGCTGTTCCTGCGCCGCCTGCTGATCGTGGCACCCGACCGCTGGGTGCTCAAGGGCGCACTCGCGCTGAACTTCCGTCTCAACATAGCCACCCGCGCGACCAAGGACATCGACCTCGGACGCGACGACGACGAGCAGGCCGCGACCCGCGACATCACCTCAGCGCAACAACTCGCGCTGGACGACCACTTCACGTTCGCCGCCACCAGGACCTACGAGCTGGACGACACCGACGAGTTCTCCGCCGTGCGCTTCCATGTCACAGCCCAGCTCGCTGGACGCACCTTCGAGCAATTCCTCATAGACATCGGCTTCAGCGACACCTTCTCCTGGACACCCGACACGATCCACACCTCACAATCCCTCTCATTCGCCGGCATCGCACCGCTCGCGATCCCAGCCATCCCGATCCCACAACACCTGGCCGAGAAGGTCCACGCCTACACCCGCACCTACGGCGAGACCAAACAACCCAGCACACGACCGAAGGACCTCATCGACATCCTCCTCATCGAAAGCACCACCACAATCCAAGCCGACGCACTGCGCCACGCCCTACAGAGCACCTTCGCCGAGCGCGCCCACCAACCCCTACCGACCAGCCTCCCACCGCCACCCAACACCTGGGCAGACCCCTACAAACGCCTCGCGCTCACAGTCCAGATCGAGAGCGACCTCCAAGCCGCCTACACCCGCGCCGCCGCCTTCCTCGACCCCATCCTCACCGGCCACACCTACGACGGCCAATGGAACCCCAAACACCGCAAATGGTCATAACGCCAGGCATCAATCCACGGACGCCCACAGCCGCATCGCGCGCCGATCCCGGCGTAGATTCTTGATCTGCGGCTGCTCCCACAAGCTCAAAGCTCGTTGGTGAACTCTGTCATCCGACTGGCGGTGCAACCTCCGCAAGCGCCTTCAAGACCAGCTCGTCGTGCTCGGCAGGCTTCACCTTACGCAGCACCGCAGCGACATCCCCACCCGCATCCACGATAAACGTCGTGCGCTCATTGCCAAGATAAGACCGCCCGTACATATTTTTGGTTGTCCAGACTCCATAGGCCTCCGCAACGGCGTGATCCTCATCAGCCAACAACGCAAAGTCCAGGTCATACTTCTCGTGGAATTTCTTGACCTTCGCAACCGGATCAGGAGAGATACCCAGTACGACCGAACCCACCTTGGCGTAGTCAGCACGATGATCGCGCACACCGCACGCCTGGGTCGTACAGCCAGGCGTGTCGGCCTTGGGATAGAAGTAGACGACCACCCGCTGGCCGCGATAGTCCGAGAGCTTCACCGTCCGCCCGTCCTGGTCGGGGAGCTCGAAGTCCGGCGCCTGCTGTCCCTGCTCGATCACGCGAGAATCGTAGCCGAGACTCAGTGAGAGCAGCCGCCGGCCCTACAAGGCCAAATGCAGGCGCAGCGCGTCATCGAGTGAGGCCATCAGTCGATCGGACAGCCGACCGAGCTGCTCGCCAATGCGCTCGGCATCGAGCGAGCGGACCTGCTCAGCCTGCGCCTTGGAGTCCTGTGGCAGGCCGCCGGCGCCAGCCGGTAGAAGCACCTGGAACGGGTAGATGCGATCGACACTCGAAGTGACAGGCACGACCGTCAGCACTCCCCGACCTAGTCTTGCCGCGGCGGTGTTCGCAGCGTCGTTGCTGACGATGACCGCCGGCCGACGCTTATTGGCCTCTGACCCGCGGACGGGATCGAGCTCCACGAGGCGCACCTCTCCCCGCCGCATTACAGACCATCGCTGACGACCGAATCCCAGCCGGCGCCTTCACCGCTCGCGTCCCACTCAGCCCAAGAGTCGCCGTACGCCTCGCGAAGTCCGCCGAGACGAAGCGCCTGGATGGCCTGATGCACGACGGCAGAGCGTGATGGGTACTCATGGATGCTGGCGTACTCATCCAGGAACGCCACATCCTCGCCCGGGAGACTCACACTCACCTTCATACCGATGATCCTACCAGCTTTCTGACCCTATTGCGCCAGACCTTCCGACCCAGCCCGCCGGAAACCCGATTTCCCTCTGGACGTTCGTACTGTCATCCGCCCGCGAAGTTCGAACCCCGCGGGCGGACACCGGTTCAGCTTCTACAGAACGGCCTCGACTTCGGTCGTGAACTGTTTGTGGCCTTTGACGTTCGGGTGGTAGCTTTCTTCGAGCGGGTTGGACTGACCGTTCAACCACTCTTCCGACGAGCACACGGCGTGCGGTTTGAACGCGGCACGCGGGTCGACGAAGGTGAATTTGTGCGCTTCGGCGCGCGCTTTGATCGCCGCGTCGAGTTTGTCACCGGTTTCGTTCAGTTTCTTCTCGTTCGACGACGTCAGGAAGTTGGCGTTGCACGTCGCTCCGGCGTCGGTGAACAGATGCGGATAGCCCATCACGACGATGTGCGCGGTCGTAGCTTTGGCGCTGATGTCGTTGTACGTCGTGTCGAGCACGCCCGGTAGTTTTTTCGCGATGTATTCGTTGGCTTCGCTGATCGCGCTGCCGCACGTGAAGTAGTAGAGCGCGCAGTTGATGATCACGTTGCTGAAGCCGGCGTCGTTGCCACCGATCGAGATCGTCACGAGCGCGGTCGAGCTGCTCAGCGTGCCGAGCTGTTTTTCGATCACGTCACCGGTCTTCGCGCCACTGCACGCCTGAAAGCTCAGCGTGTAGCCCTTCGCCGCGGCGACCTTCGGCCCGTACGCTTCCGGGCTGCGCTTACAACTCCCAGATTCTTCGTAGAACACGCGCGTTCCCACACCCGAGGCGTAAGAGTCACCGAGATCGACATACTGCGGTAGCGCCGCGGCGGATGCCACCGGCACGAGCATTCCGGCCATCAACGCAAGCAGGCCGACGATGCGGATTTTCTTCCCCATGTTCCTTGCCCTCCGTTCCGTATGTGGCGCCCGAATAGGGATTACCAGAACTATCCGTATTTCCGGGCAGTGCTGCCCAACCTAACCGGGATGGCGCTGTGGGTCAAGAAACACAGGGCAATGTCTCCGATTGCACCGACGGGCTCGGGGGGCGCCACGGGAGAGGTCGTTGCACCAGCCTGCCCGAGCGGCGCGGGCGACCGCTAGTTTAAGGACCGCGGCGCGCGCACCTGGCGCGCCGCGGTCTGTTGTGTGTACGGCGCTATGGCCGACCCGAGCGTGCTTAGTGGTGTCCGTGTCCGTGCACGATGGCGGAATGCCAGTTGCTAGACAGGACCTTCCCGTCGTTGGGGACCACTTCTTCGGGACTGCTTAGCCCGGTGAGCGAGCTGGTGACTTCGTTGAGGACGATGCTGTTGTTGCCGACGGGCGAAGGCAGGCCGGCATTGCGGTCGATGGCCCTGTCGAGCAGGCCCGCGAAGCCACAGCCATGAACGCCCGGTATGGCGAACTGGTTGTCGCCTTGTGTGGCGCCGGTGAGCGTGATCAGCGTCATCGTGCCGCTGGGATCGGGGGTCCCGTTTGCATCGAACGCCGCGAATTCGGTTGTCGGCGCAGTCTCATTGGCTATGTGCAGCACGATCGGGTCGCGATCGGTGCCGATCGAGCAGTTCGGCCCCAGCAGCGGATTGCTGAGTTCGAGCTTGACCGGCAAGGCCAGGATCGGGGCGCCGATGCTGAGACCTGCGAACAGGTTGAATTCCGACGGAGCCCCGGCCGAGGACAGCGTCATCACGACGGTGTCTAGGAACCTGTTGGGCCGGCCATGGCAGATCTCGCGCAACGTCCACGAGGAGCTCGGGCAGACGAGCGCCGGCAGACCGCCCGGCAGTGCGAGCGGGGAGCCCACCAGGGCGCCGCCCCGAGCCGGTACGAGCGTCTGAGTGCCTTCGGTGTTATCGATAATCAGGCCGTTCTGCGTGTTGCTGCCCCCGATGGGGACCGTCACTTTGCCAATCGTGATCGCGCCACTCGGCCCGCTCACCGCGACACAGAGAGCGCTCTTCGCAGAGCCGTCAGCTGACAGCATCGTCGGGTTATCGACAGGACAGCGATTGAACGGCGCCCACGCCCCGTTCAAGGTGACTTCGAACGGTCCACCGAAGGGCGGCCCACCGAATCCAAACGCTGAGGCGGAGCCCACCCCGCTCAGCGCCACAAGCGCCGTCGCCACAATGCCCACGGTGGCGGCGCCTCGAAACAATCTCGCCAGAGTCTTGTACATTCTGTTCACACCTTTCTCGTGTGTTGGACAACCCGTAGAACTTACAGGCGAGCCGAATATATGCACGAAATCGGCGAGTAAGAATCGCTATTTGCGGGAATCTGGCGACCTTCTGGACTGGAGGCGCTTACTTCAGTAGCCGCGACAGCCGCCGGTCCTTGAGCACGCGCCCATCGGTTTGACATGTCGGGCAGTAGGCGATCACGTAGTCCTCGAAGTGGACCGCTCGCAGCGTCGTGGCGCAGCGGGGGCAGGGCTCGCCCTCGTGGCGATGCACCTGCAGGGGCATCGGCAGCTTGTCGGGGATCGGCAGCTGGATCGCCTGCTCGTAGTGGGCAATCGCGCCGCTGAGGGTCTCGATCGTAGCCTCGCGCAGGCGCTCGCACTCGGCGGCGTCTAGGTCCGCGCCGCGCTTGTAGGGGGAGAGCCTTGCCTGCCATAGGATCTCGTCCACCCACGAGCGGCCGATGCCGGAGATCGTGCGCTGATCGCGCAGCAGCGCATGCAGAGGGCGGGGCGCATCCAGCACCTCCGCGAGCGGCGGCGGGTCCGGCCATGCCTCTGGGCCGAGCTTGGCGAGCATCTCGTCGCCGTCGAGCTCGCCGGCGCGCAGGAGCTTTACCCAGGCGGCCTGCTTTGAGCCGAACTCGCGCAGGCGCAGCTCCAACTCCTCGCCCTCAGACTCCGCGCGCCCCGGCGCGCGCACCCGTAGGAGCAGTCGGGAGGTGCGATCGCGCGGTCCGGCACGCTTGTCGTAAAGCTGCAGTCGGCCAGCGGACATCAGGTGGATCAGCAAGGCCAGTTCACCGGAGACATCGACGATCAGATTCTTGCCCCGCCGGCGCACCCCGGCGATCGTCTCGCCCGCGAGCGCCGCGAGCGGAGGGTCGAACGTCTTCAGGGCGTTGATGCCCGGCGCGAGCGCCGACTCAATTCGCGCGCCGCGCAGCGCGCGGTCCAGCAGGCGCACCGTTATCTCGACCTCAGGCAGCTCGGGCATCCCCCAATCGTAGGCAGGCGACCGTGGACACGGCGCGGAGCTTTGTCCTCAGTCGCTCGTGTGCTGGCCGATCGGAGATTCCGTCGATCTCCGATCGGCACACCACGCTCCCTGCGTCCGCTGGCCGATCTCCGATCGGTCGCTTGGTCCACGACCGCCTGGGTCAGTAAGCCGTTATTGGGGAGCCTTCGTATTTGACCCCCGTGGGGCTGATCCACCGCACGCGCCAGGCCGTGCCCTGGGTGGAGGAGTTGAGGCTCCAGTAGCCCAGCGCGTTGGTCGTGACTTTCTTCAGCGTCGTGTACTTGTGAGCGCCCTTGCGCTTGACGAGGATCGTCGCCTTGGTCGAGCCGAGGGTCGGCCGCACGAGGCCCCACAGCGAGTAGCCGTGGCCGTGCTTTGAGACCGTCAGAGGCAGCGGCCAGCTGGAGTACAGCGGCTTGGGCCTGCCCGCGACCGTCTCGAGACCGGTCTGGAAGCCGACGGTGCCGCCGTTGACGCTCGAGCCGGCCTTGCCGCCGAGCGGGTCGTCCTTGAGCAGGTATTGCGAGAACGCGGCCACGCGCGGGTTGCTCCAGGCGATGCGCTCGTCGAGCGCGTCGAACTGCGCCTGCTTGGCCAGCGACACACCGAGTTCGCGGTTGGGCACGCTCTGCACGCCGAACTCGGTCAGGTAGATCGGCACGCCGCCGGGGATCGCGTGCGCGCGGGCGGCCGCGTTCAGCGCGTTCGACAGGCGCGAGAGCACGCCGATCGTGACGTCGTCGCGCTGCGGCGGCTTGTAGTAGGGGCCGGCCGGCAGCGTGTAGGCGTGGTGGGCGTAGCCGGCCGTCTGCAGCTCGCCGCAGGAGCCGGATTTCCTGTACTTGGCGTTCAGGCACAGCATGCTGCGCAGGAACGCGAGCGGGGCGACGTCGTGCAGCAGCGCCCTGGCGCCTTCCTTGTGCACATTGACGGTGTCGTAACCAAACGGAGCGGTCTCCCCCATCAGCACCTGCGGGCGGGCGATCCCGGCGGCCTGCAGGCCCACGTAGCCGGACTGGTAGAGGCCGCGATAGATGCGCGGCGAGGCCGGCTGGCCGTGGGAGTTGAACTGCGGGCGCAGGAACGCGGGATGGTTGGGCTCGTTCCAGATCGAGTACAGCACGCTCGTGCCGTAGTGGCGCCCGACGGCGGTCATGAACTGCTGGAAGTCGAGGTCGTCGGGGCTCGTGACGTAGGGCTTGGCCTTATTGGACGTGGCCCAACGTGGCACGGGCGAGGTGACGGTCAGCAGCACCTTCCAGTGCAGCCGTTGCGCTTCGTTGATGAGCGCGTCGTATTCGCCCCAGCTGTAGCTCGCGGGGTTGGTCGCGTCGAAGGCGGGCTTGGTGGCCGATTGCTGTCCGGGGGCGACGTCATACCAGGAGAGCTCAATGCGCAGCGCTTTGACGCCGAGGGACTGCAGCTGCACGATCGCGTGCGGGCGCGTGAGCGGGTTGAGCAGGTCGGTGGAGCCCTCGAAGTACACGGTCTCGCTATGAGAGGCGAGGGCAGTAGTAGTAGTGGCGGGAATGCTCGCGACGGCACCAAAGATGGCGGTGCAGAGCAAGACTGGGAGGAGGGGGAGTCTGTTTCTGAGCATGGTCGCTTAAGACACCTTCGCGGTAGTGAGGTTGCGGTCGCGCCTGAGATTTCGTGGGGCACTGAGGGTCCTGCACGCCAGTGCTCGCGAACTGATCGACGCCGAAACGGGACAATACGGTGTGCGGCGGAAGCCTTCCCCTCAAGCGTCGGGTAGCGTTGCGCACATGCCTGTCGCAGCGGCTCCCGATGACATCGTTCGCACACACGCGGAGGCGGCGGCAAATGCCCGCCCGCCACTGCTGGTGATCGAGCCGCTGCAGGAATTCCTGGACGAACACGGCATCGGCGAGGGCGAGATCGAGGCCCAACCGATCGGCGAGGGGCATTCGAACGTGACCTATCTGATCGAGCGCGCCGGCGCCGAGGCCGTGCTGCGCCGCCCTCCGCGCCCGCCGCTGCCCCCGAGCGCGCACGATGTCCTGCGCGAGGCGCGACTGTTGCGCGCACTCGCGGACACTCCCGCGCGCGTGCCAGCGGTACTGGCGGTGTGCGAGGACGAGGGCGTGATCGGGTGCCCGTTCTACGTGATGGAGCGAATCGCCGGCGAGGTGATCGTCGCGAGCGTCCCCGACGCGCTGGACAGTCCCGCTCAGCGCAGGGAGATCGGTGAGGAGCTGATCGAGGCGCTCGCGGAGATCCACGCAGTGGACTGGCGCGCCGCGGGATTGGAGGGGTTCGGCAAGCCCACGGGCTATCTCGAGCGCCAGGTGCGCCGTTTCGGGGGACTATGGGAGATCAACCGCACGCGCGAGATTCCCGCCGTGGAGCGCGTCGGGGAGTGGCTGGCAAAGAACATGCCCGAGTCCGGCCCGGCGACGATCGTGCACGGCGACTATCGCCTGGGCAACACGATCTTCGCCCCGGCCCCGCCGGCCCATCTGGAGGCGGTGCTCGACTGGGAGATGGCGACGATCGGCGACCCGCTGGCGGACCTCGGATACCTGTGCATGATGTGGACGGAGGGCGGGGACCCGAAGGGCGGCATGCGCGAGTACCTGGGCGGGGTGACCCGTCGCGAGGGGTTTCCCACGCGCGGGGAGCTGATCGAGCTATATGAGCAGCGCACGGGGCGCTCGATGGCGGACCTGCGCTGGTACACGACGCTGGCGCTGTGGAAGTCGGTGGTGTTCATGGAGGGCAACTACAAGCGCGCGGTCGCCGGCGCCACGGACGACCCGTACCTGAAGCAGTTCGGCGACGGCGTGGTCGAGCTGGCGCAGCAGGCGGAGGGGGTCGCTTTCGGCGATGACTGATCCGCGGACAGGGTTGCTGATCGACTGGGGCGGGGTGCTGACGAGCAACCTGTTTGCGTCCTTCCACGCCTACTGCGTGCAGGCGGAGATCGACCCGCAGGCGCTGAGCGGGCGCTTCAAAGCCGATCCTCAGTTCCGCGAGCTACTGATCGCGCTGGAGAAGGGCGAGCTGGACGAGCCCGCGTTCGAGCTGCGCTTCGCGGCGCTGCTGGAGGTCGAGCCGGACGGGCTGATCGACGGGCTGTTCGCGGGTGTGGGGCCGGACACGGCGATGCTCGAGGCAGTCAGACGCGCACGCGAGGCGGGGATCAGAACGGCGCTCGTGTCGAACTCGTGGGGCGTGCACCGCTACCCACACGACCTGTTCGAGGAACTGTTCGACGGCATCGTGATCTCAGGCGAAGAGGGCATGCGCAAGCCCTCGCGGCGGATGTACGAGCTGGGGGCCGAGCGCGCGGGCGTCCCCGCGGCGGCGTGCGTGTACGTGGATGACCTCCCGTTCAACCTCACACCCGCCGAGGAGCTGGGCATGGCCACGGTGCATCACACGAGCGCGGAGACGACCATCCCCGAGCTCGAACGACTGCTCGGGATCGCTCTGCGCGAGCCCGAGGGCGTCGCCTAGTCTCTGTCGCCGCGCCCGTAGAGGAACTTGAATACGCCCGCTAGCAAGCGCGATGTCCGCCGCTTGTACGGGTACATATGCGGTTCGCGCTTCAGCGCCAGCTTTGGCGTGACGACGATCGCCTGCTGGGAGCAGTACTTGCGGATCCCTCCGGCGCCGTGGCGCGAGCCGAGGCCGGAGGCCTTCGCGCCGCCCATCGGCAGCTCGAGCACGGTGTAGTTGATCATCGCGTCGTTGACGTTCGCAGCGCCGACCTCCAGCCGGCGCGCGATCTGCTCGCCGCGCTGCACATCACGTGAGAACACCGAGGCGCCCAGACCATAGGGCGAGTCGTTGGCGAGACGCACGGCCTCCTCGGCATCTGAGACCTTCATGATCGGCAGGGTCGGCCCGAAGGTCTCCTCGGTCATGCACTTCATCGTGTGATCGACGTCCACGAGTACGGTCGGCTCGTAGAAGCGCCCGGCGCCGCCCGACACTGCGTGACCGCCGGTGAGCACGCGCGCGCCCTTGTCGATCGCGTCGGCGACATGAGATTCGATCGTCTCCAGCTGGGGCGGGAAGGTGATCGCGCCGACCTCGACCGAGCCGGGGCCCTGGGGCGCGCCGACGCGCAGCGCGCGGACTTTGTCGGAGACTTTCGCGACGAACTCGTCGTAGGCGGGCTCCTCGACGTAGACGCGCTCGATCGAGATGCACGTCTGACCTGCGTTCTGCATCGCGTAGTAGGTGGCGAAGTTCGCCGCGCGCTCCAGATCGGCGTCGGAGAGGACGATCATCGGGTCCTTGCCGCCGAGCTCCAGCGAGGCGGGGATCAGGCGCCGCGCGGCGGTTTCGGCGACCTTGCGGCCCGTGCGGGTGGAGCCGGTGAACATGATCATGTCCACCTCCTCCACGAGCGCCGCGCCGGTCTCGCCGCGGCCGGTGGCGATCTGCAGCACGTCCTCGGGCAGCCCGCACTCGCGCAGACCCTCGGCCATCAGCAGCGAAGTCAGTGGCGTGACCTCACTGGGCTTGAGAATCACGGCGTTGCCGGCGGCCAGCGCGGGGATGCAGTCACCGAAGGAGTTCGTGAGGGGATAGTTCCACGGCCCGATCACGCCGATCAGCCCGAGCGGGCGGTAGCGCAGCGTGAGCTTCTTGCCCTTCACGAGCAGCTGCCCGGACTTCACGCGCTCGTCGGCGAGATACTCGGGCGCATTCTTGGCCCAGAACCCGAAGGCGTTGCCCGCGTAGGAGATCTCCGCGAGCGAGGCGTCCTCGAAGGTCTTACCGGTCTCGGAGATGATCGTCGCGACCACCTGCTCGGAGTTATCCATCAGCCACTTCTGCGCGCGCGAGAGGATGCGCCCGCGCCCCTCGAAGCCGTACGCCTCCCAGGCGGGCTGCGCGAGACGAGCACGCCGCGCCATCTCCGAGACGGCCGCGGCGCCGAGGTCAGGCACCGTGCCGGCGGTCTGCCCGGTCGCGGGATTCTCGACCGCGATCTCCTCGCCGGCGTGCGCGAGACCGTTGTGGGCGTGGGGCAGCTGCTCGACCGTGGCCATCTCATCCATCTCCCGTTCGTTTGCGCTCGTAGGGAAGAGGCTACTCCTGTTTTGGGTTGCTGTTCCGTCGGCACATGTGCCGACGGCGGAGCCGTACATGTACGGCTCCGGGACCCGCCGCATGCGGCGGTTCCACCCACCGGCGCATGCGCCGGTGGGCGACCACGTACATGTACGTGGTCGGACCTACTCCGAGAGCGCGATCGTCGCGATCCCCACCGGCTCGATCGGGCGATCCGACCCATCGGTGGCGACGCCCTCGATCTTGTCCACCACGTCCATCCCGTCGGACACCTGCCCGAACACGGTGTGCTTGCCATCCAGCCACGGCGCGGCGCCGGTCGTGACGATGAAGAACTGCGAGCCGTTCGTGTTCGGCCCGGCGTTGGCCATCGCCAGCGCGCCGCGCACGACCTTGTGGGGGTTGATCTCGTCCTCGAACGTGTACCCCGGCCCACCCGTGCCGGTCCCCTGCGGGCAGCCGCCCTGGATCATGAAGTCCTTGATGATGCGGTGGAACGTGAGCCCGTCGTAGTAGCCCTCGGAGGCGAGCTTGCGGAAGTTCTCGACGGTCTTCGGCGCGTCGGCGTCGAATAGCTCAAATGCGATCGCGCCCTCGCTCGTGTTCATGGTCATCTGGCTCATGGGGCCAACCATATCGCTTGAGCGGGGAGGCTCGGCATGACAAGGCGGAGATGGCCGTACTGGCATCATGCGCGTTCGTGGTCGAGAGACGGGTACCGGAGGTCAGCTCAGGATGAGCGGTGACGGTCCGGCGTGGACGCTTGAGTTCTACGAAGAGGGAGGCCGCGAGCCCGTGCTCGACTTCCTGCGTGGCTTGGACGAGGTCAAGGAGCAGGCGTTGGCCGCGGCACTGCGCAACGTCCTGGCCTACGAAGGGATCGGGGTCTGCGGTTCATCGTGGGGCAAGTGGGTCCAGGGAGCGCCCGGCATCTTCGAGTTCCGCGTGCGACACAACGCCGCGACCATCCTACGCGAGCGCAATCTGCCGGTCCCTCCAAACCTGGAGGCTTCGCACCGCGACATCCTGTTGCGCATCTTCTGCCACGCGCACGGCAAGAAGATAGTCCTCCTGCTCGCCGCCTACGACAAGGGCAGGGAACCGAGCGCCAAGCGGCAGAACACGGAGATCAGGCGGGCCAAGCAACGCCTGTCGCGGTGGAAGGCGGACCAGCGCTCGGGTAAAAGAAGGTCTTGAAAAATATGCGGTTTACTGCATAATGGTTGGTGTCATGCCCACCAAGTTCGATGACTACATCCGCGAAGTCGAGGAGAAGGCCAAGGCCGGAGGGCCGGAGGCTGTCGCACGCTGGGACGCCTTCAACACCCACTTCGCTATGGCACGCGAGGTCCGCGAACTGCGCAAGGAGCACCACCTGACGCAGAAGCAGCTCGCCGACGCATCCGGCATCAACCAGGCGGAGATTTCGCGAATCGAGCGCGGGCAGACCAACCCGACAGCAGGGACACTCGCCGCGCTGCTGGCTCCTCTCGGTGCGCGCCTCGGCGTCGTCAAGCACGAGAGCCGCGACCTGGCGCACGCATAGCCCATCCGGCCCGAGTTATAGGGACATCTTGACGACGGTCTTCATCGTGGCGGTTGACATCGTATGGCTCCTCCTCAGGCTCGGATGAGCGGGCCACGATAGCGCGCGTCCCGCCGTGTGGCGACTAACCCGGAACGCGCTCCAGACTGAGCGCGCGAGGCGGGTGGGTTCCGATCTCGCGGCCATCCAGCGCGCCGATCACGCGCTCGGCCTCGCCCTCGGGGACCGAGAGGAAGGAGAAGCGGTCGAGCACGAGCACATCGCGCACCGCCTCCCCGTCGAGGCCCGCGGAGGAGGTCACGGCGCCGACGATGTCGGCCACGCGCAATCCCGCCTGCTTGCCTCCCCCGAGCACGAGCTTGACGTAGCGCTCGTCCTCGCTGCGCTTGCTGGAGACGCGCGGCTTGGAGTGCCGGCGCGGGCGCTCTTTGATGGGCGTCGGCGCGCCCACCGCTCCGGGCTGCCAGGGCTCGATCGACATGCCGATGTGGCGCTCGATCGCCTCCAGCTCGCGCTTCTGGCGATCCTCCACGAACGTGATCGCCCGGCCCGAGCGACCGACGCGCCCGGTGCGCCCGATGCGGTGCACGTAGGTATCCGGCGAGGTCGGCACGTCGTAGTTGATGACGTGCGTCACCGTCGATATGTCAAGGCCCCGCGCCGCCACGTCGGTGGCGACGAGGATCGGCACGCGCCCGCTCTTAAACGCCAGCATCACGCCGTCGCGCGAGCCCTGGGACATGTCGCCGTGCAGCGCGCGCACGTTCATGCCGCGGTCGCGCAGCGTGCGGAACAGCTGATCGCAGCGGATCTTCGTGCGCACGAACACGATCGCCTGGTCGGGCTTCTCCGCGCGCAGCACCTCCACGAGCTTGTCCGGCTTGCCCTTGGTCTCCACCGGCAGCTGGAATTGCGCGACGGTGTCGATCGTCAGCGTCGTCGCCTCGACCTTGATCAGCACCGGGTCATACAGGTACCTGTCGGCGAGTTTGCGAATCGGTGGGGGCATGGTCGCTGAGAACAGCGCCGTCTGCCGACCCGAGGGAGTCAGCGAGAGGATCTTCTCGACGTCCTCCAAGAAGCCCAGGTCGAGCATCTCATCGGCCTCATCGAGCACCACGAAGCGACAGTCGTGCAGCACCAGCGAATGCCGCGAGATCAGGTCGAGCACGCGCCCGACCGTCCCCACGACGACGTGCCCGCCGCCGCGCAGCTGAGCCTGCTGGGTGCGGATCGGCGCACCGCCGAACACCGCGACGACGTCCAGGCCGTTATGCGCGCCGTACGTGCGCAGCGCCTGCGTCACCTGGATGCACAACTCGCGCGTGGGCGTCAGCACGAGCGCCTGCACCTCGTGCAGCTCCGGATCGACGTACTCGGCGATCGGCAGACCGAACGCGGCCGTCTTGCCCGTACCGGTCTGCGCCTGGCCGATCACGTCGCGGCCCTCGAGCACTGAGGGGATCGCCTGTTCCTGGATCGGGCTCGGCGACTCGTAGCCCACATCGCGCAGGGCCTTTAGCGTGCGCTCGGACAGGCCGAGCTCGGCGAACGTCTTACTCATCGGCCAGCAGCCTATCCGGCCGGGAGCGCGAGCCCGGTTACGACGATGTTGCAGACAGGCGTCGCCCGCGTGAGGATGCCTGATCGCGGACCATGCTCACACTGACGGATCCAGCAGTAGCTTGCCCGTCGTGCGCCGCTCGCGCAGGTCGATCTGTGCCTGGGCGGCGTCGCCCAGCGCGTAGGTTCCACCGAGGACCGCCTGCAGCTCACCGCGGGAGACACGGGTGAACAGATCCGCGAGTGCTTCGCCGAACATCCCCGGCCGTTGTAGGCAGTGGAACAGGTAAAACCCGACCACCGCGCGCGAATGGCGCAGCAGCGAACCCGTCGAGACCCGGTTGGGTTCCTCGCTGGAGATCCCACACACGACGATCCGCCCGAACTGTGCGAGCGCCTCGTAGGACGCGTCGAACGTGGCGCCGCCGGCCATGTCGAACACGACGTCCACCGGCTCACCCGCATTGGCCTCGAGCAGTCGCTCGGTCAACCCCTCCGGCGCCGGATCGACCGCGACGTCGGCGCCGAGCTCGACAGCGAGAGCGCGCCGCTTCTCACTGGAGGCAGTCCCGATCACCGGATGGGCTCCAAATAAATGCCCGAGCTGCACCGCCAGCGATCCCACCCCGCCGGCGGCCGAGTGCACGACCACACTCTCCCCCTCCGCGACGCGCCCGGCCGTGCGATACAGGTGCCACGCCGTCGTCCCCTGCAGGATCAGCGCCAGCGCGGTCCCGTCGTCCACCCCGTCGGGAAGCTCGAACACGTGCGCCGCCGGAGCGGTCGCATACTCGGCATATCCACCCGTGCCCGTGAGCGCCACCACACGCTCACCCGTGTCCTCGCGCACACCCGCGACCTCGCCGCCCGGCACGAGCGGCAGTGTCGCCTTGCGCACGTAGGAGTTCGTGCGCGTATGCGTGTCGGCAAAGTTGATCCCCGCGCGTGTGACCCTGATCAACACCTCGCCCTCCGCGGGCGTCGGGGTCGGTAGCTCGGCGAGCCGCAACACCTCGGGTCCGCCGAACTCGGTCATCTGGATGGCTCTCATCGTGGCTATGAGCGCAGCGTATAGGCCCACCGATCCGCTTCGCGTCGGCGACAATCGCTCGACGCGGTTCGCGAGGGGGCCGAGACGGTAGGGTCCTGCGCCATGTCCATCACCGTCGTCGGTTCAATCGCATTCGACTCTGTCAAGACGCCGTTCGGCGAGCGCGAGCGCATGCTCGGCGGTACGGCCGTTCATTTCTCGCTCGCCTCATCATTCTTCGCCGACGTACACGTCGTCGGCCCCGTCGGCGAGGACTGGGGCGAGGCCGAGATGGCCGCGCTCGCGCGACCGGGCGTGCACACCCGCGACGTCGAGCGCGTCCCCGGCGGCAAGACCTTCTTCTGGCGCGGCCACTACGACTACGACCTCAACACCGCCCACACCGACGACACCCAGCTGGGGGTCTTCGCCGAGTTCGAGCCCAAGCTCTCGGAGGACTCGCGCGCGTGCGACGTACTGTTCCTGGCGAACATCCAGCCCGAGCTGCAGCTGCGCGTACGCGAGCAGTGCGAGCGCGCGCGCTTCGTCGCGCTGGACTCGATGAACCTGTGGATCGACACCGCGCGTGATGCGCTCGTGCGCGTGATCGAGACGGTCGATTGCGTGCTGCTCAACGACGCCGAGCTGCGGATGCTCACCGGCGAGCCGAACCTCGTCCGGGCTGCGCGCACCGTGATCGGCTGGGGACCCGGAGCGGTCGTCGCCAAGCAGGGGGAGTACGGCGCGACGCTGATCACGCGCGGCGGCTTCTTCTCGCTGCCCGCCTATCCCCTTGAGAGCGTGCTCGACCCAACCGGCGCCGGCGATACGTTCGCCGGGGGCTTCATCGGCACGATCGCTGCCCACACCGGGCCCCTCGACGAGGAGGTGATGCGCAGCGCGATGGCACACGGCACTACGCTCGCTTCATTCAACGTCGAAGAGTTCGGCACCGAGCGCGTCTCGCGGTTGGAGCACACGGAGATCGAAGCGCGCGTGCGCGAGCTGGGCGAGATGACCCGCTTCAGCGGTGTCCCGCTACCCGCGCGCGGCTGACGCCGCTCCCCCGCCTTCCGTTCGGCTCACCCCGGGCTCTCCGTTTTCGCCACGCGGCTCTCCGTTTGCCACGCTCAAACCACCGAGCTGCCCACACCTCCGCGGCGCCGAGCGCGAGTCCACCGTGGATCCCTACGGACGCCCCGATCGGTAGTACGATCGGACGATGGACGTGTGGACATTCGTCTGGCTGATGTTCTTCCTGAAGATCCCGATCGTCGCGCTGTTCCTGATCGTGCGCTGGGCGGTCAACCAGACCCCCGAGGCCGAGCCCGGGCAGGACGGCGGCATCGGCCCGCGACCGAGCCCTCACCGCCCGCACCATCCACGCACGCGGCTGCCGCGCAAGCGCGGCCCACATGGCGACCCCGCCCCGTCCTCGCCGACGCGTGTGCGCACGCTCGTGGCACGCGGGCGACTCGCGCCGCGCTGAGGCATACCGTGCAGTGCCGCAACGGAGCATGCATCGCGGCACTGAGCTCGCGAGGAGAATCGCCACACCCCGCTATTGTCGCCCGCCATGACCGACAGGCGTGTGCGAATCGAGGAGGCGCGCCAGCGCGGCGAGTGCCCTGCATGCGGCAGGCCCCTCCCACCGTCGCCCGAGCCCGTCGGGACGGGCCGTCATGCTGATGGGCTGTTCTGCAACCTCGAGTGCCTGACAACCTTCCACGAGATGTACTTTGAGGAAAGACGTGACCTCGGAACTCCAAGCGACAACTGAGCCGCAGTCCGGCGCGGACCTGACGACACAGCACGGTGTGCTCCCTAGTCAAGGGCTTTGGCGGGCCGTCGAGGAGGGTTGGATCTCCTCTGGCGACTACAGGATCCGACCGGAGAGCATCCAACCCGCGAGCGTCGATCTGCGACTAGCCAACCATGCATGGGCGCTGCGCTGCAGCTTCCTACCCAGTGCGGGTGCTCCCGTGCTCGACCGGGTCGACGACCTCGCCCTGGACAAGATCGACCTCCGGGACGGCGCCACGCTAGAGCGCGACCGGCCCTATTTGATCCCGCTTGTCGAGGAGCTCGCGCTCCCGGCCCACGTGCGAGCCAAGGCCAACCCGAAGAGTTCCACCGGGCGACTTGACGTGTTCACGAGAGTGATCACCGACGGCAACCATCGCTTCGACGAGATCCCGGCGGGCTACCGCGGCGCGCTCTACCTCGAGGTTGTGCCCCGCTCCTTTGCCGTCCGAGTACAGCCGCTGCTGAGCCTAAACCAGTTGCGATTGGCGGCGGGTGATCCACGGGTGAGCGACGACGAACTGACCGGGATCCACAGTGAGTTCCCGCTGCTCTATATGGACAAGCACGCACTTCCGGCCGGCGACCTCTCAATCGCCGATGGACTGTTCCTGAGCGTCGACCTAAGCGGACCCCACAACCGTGTGGTGGGTTACCGGGCCAAGAAGAACAGCAACCGGCTCGACATGGCGAAGCTTGCTCACTACCGCCAGCGCGACTACTGGGAGCCCGTCTACCCCGAGGCCGGCGGGCGCATCGTGCTCGACCCCGAGGTCTTTTACTTGCTGCTCTCCGCCGAGGGGGTATGCGTGCCACCCGACTACGCCGCCGAGATGATGGCCTACGACCCGACAGCAGGGGAGCTGCGCACCCACTATGCGGGCTTCTTCGACCCCGGCTTCGGCTATGACCCGAGCGGACATAGGTTCGGTTCGCGTGCTGCCCTCGAGGTGCGGGCGCGCGACGTTCCATTCATGGTCGAGCACCGCCAGCCAATCTGCAAGCTCGCTTTCGAGCGCATGCTCGAGCCACCGGGCAAGCTCTACGGCGCCGATGCTGGTTCTAACTATCAGGGCCAGGAGACGACGCTCAGCAAGCACTTCGTCGAGCAGACACCCCCGCCCACGTCTGCCGCCAGCGCCACGACGGCATCCGACCCAAGCGCCCATCTCTTCGACGACTGAGCCCTCTGACGCGGCGCCCCCGCACGCATAACGGCCGCATAAAAGCTTCGCCGGGCACCGGGCGCAGGGCCTGGGATCGCGCATAATCGGGTAAAGAACCCACGACAGGAGACATCCAGCTCATGAGCACCCCCGAGACACACGCGCAGGGACAGGCGTCAGCGGAGGCGGACAACGGCGCCGGACCGAGGGACACGCTCAGCGTGACCGACAACCGCACCGGGGCGACCTACGAGCTGCCGATCACCGACGGCACTGTGCGCGCGACCGACCTGCGCCAGATCAAGGTCGACGAGAGCGAATTCGGGATGCTGTCGTATGACCCCGCGTTCATGAACACGGCGTCGTGTCGCAGCTCGATCACCTACATCGACGGTGAGGCCGGGATCCTGCAACACCGCGGCTATCCGATCGAGCAGCTGTGCGAGCACTCCACCTACCTCGAGGTCGCCTACCTGCTGATCAACGGACGGCTGCCGAACAAGGACGAGCTCGACGGCTGGGTCGACGAGATCACGATCCACACGTTCGTGCATGAGAACGTCAAGGACTTCATGCAGGGATTCCGCTACGACGCCAATCCGATGGGCATGCTCGTCGCCTCCGTCGGCGCGCTCTCAACGTTCTATCCCGACGCGAACAAGATCAAAGACGAGCGCGTGCGCGCGATCCAGATCATCCGCCTGCTCGCGAAGATGCCGACGCTCGCCGCGTTCGCGTTCCGCCACAACATGGGCCAGCCCTATGTCTACCCCGACAACGACCTCGAGTACGCGAGCAACTTCCTCGGGATGATGTACAAAATGACCGAGCTCAAGTACCAGCCCGACCCGCGGCTGGCACGAGCGCTCGACGTGCTCTTCATCCTGCACGCCGACCACGAACAGAACGCCTCCACGAGCGCCGTGCGCTCGGTCGGCTCCACCCAAGTGGACCCCTATTCGGCCGTCGCCGCCGGCGTCGCGGCACTCTACGGACCACTGCACGGAGGCGCCAACGAGCAGGCGCTGCGGATGCTCAAACGAATCGAGACCGTCGAGAACATCCCCGCCTTCCTCGAGGGCGTCAAGGCCGGCGACGAGCGCCTGATGGGCTTCGGCCACCGCGTCTACAAGAACTACGACCCGCGCGCGCGGATCATCCGCAAATACCTCGATGACGTCTTCGAGGTGCGCGGCAAGAGCCCGCTGCTGGACGTCGCCTCGGAGCTCGAGAAGCGCGCGCTCGACGACGACTACTTCACCTCGCGCAAGCTCTACCCGAACGTCGACTTCTACTCGGGCCTGATCTACGAGGCGCTCGGCCTGCCCGTGGCGATGTTCCCCGTGATGTTCGCCATCGGGCGCACCAGCGGCTGGATCGCGCAGTGGAAGGAGCTCGTCGAGGACCCCGAGCAGAAGATCGCCCGCCCGCGCCAGATCTACACCGGCGAGAGGGATCTGGACTACGTCCCGATCGACCAGCGCTAGCGATTCGCTGGCGCGGCGTCATGCTGCGTCCTTACCGATCGGAGATCAGATGCGCTCTCCGATCGGGGGCACACAGCCCGAAGGGCTGGGTCACGCGTACGTAGTACGCCACGCTCCTTGCGTCCTTGCCTGACTTGACCAGCGAACCGCTAGACACCACTAGATCACTAGTGTCGCGCCATGGTGGCGCAGCCACTCGCGGTCCTCGCGGTAACGGGGCCAGCGACGCTCCAGTAGCGCCCAGAAGCGGGGGGAGTGGTTGAGGATCTCCAGATGGCAGACCTCGTGCCAGATGACGTAGTACAGAACCATTTCGGGCGCAAGCAACAACCGCCAGTTGAAGCTCATATGCCCCGTGGAGGAACACGACGCCCAGCGCGTGCGCTGAGCGCGAATCGACAGGTCGCGATAAGACACGCCCGCGACCCTCACGGCGCGATCCAGGCGCGAGCCGATCTCCACGCGCGCCGCGCGCCGGTAGAACCGCTCGATCGCCGGACGCGCATCGCCCGTCGGCACGAACAGGCGCTCCCCGCGGCGATGCACGCGAGTACGCCCGAGCTCGGGGACGAGACGCAGCGTGCCATCCAGATACGGCAGCTCGCTCGCTCGGCGGACGGGCGGATCGACGATCAGGGGGGTGACCGGCATGCCCAGCAGCGTAGTAACCGGACCGGGCGCATAATCTCACCGACATGGCGCCCAGGTCCCGAGTCAAACTCCCCCGCGAGATCAGAGGCGACTACGAGGTCTATCTAAACGGGGTACACCAGCAACGCGGCGCCGATTATGAGGTGCGCGAAGGGATGCTCGTGTTCGAGGCCGAGTTGCGCAAGGACCGGATCAGCGGCTGGCGCTGGCTACTCGGCGCATGGGGCGTGGGGACCTACCGGCAGAACGATTCGGTGGATATTCGCTACGAGGCCTCCGACGGCTCGCCGCGGGTCGCCGAGGGGCTGGAGATCGAGCTCGTCAGCTGAGCCACGGACTCCCACGGCCGCGAAAGCTTCAGCGCCGAGAGGATCGCGCGCGTGGCCGGCGAGCGGTTGAGCGTGATGAAGTGGATGCCGGGCACGCCCTCGCGCAGCAGCTCCGCGCACTGCAGCGTGGCGTAGGCGACGCCGAAGTCGAGCACCGCCTCGGGGTCCTCGCCGCGCGCGTGCAGCTCGCGACGCAGGCCGTCGGGAATGGAGGCCCCGCAGAGCTTGGCCATGCGCTCGACCTGCCCCACCTGCGTGATGGGCATGACGCCGGGGATGATCGGCACGTTCACGCCCGCCGCGCGTGCGCGCTGGACGAAGTCGAAGTAGAGGGCGTTGTCGAAGAACAACTGTGTGATTAGGAACCGCACGCCCGCGGCCACCTTCTCCGCGAGATGTTCCAGGTCCTCCCCGGGGCTGACTGCGTGGATGTGCGTCTCGGGGAAGCAGGCGCCGCCGATCGCAAAGGGGTAGTCGGCGGCGATCAGTTCCACCAGTTCGCGCGAGTACTCCAAGCCGCCCTCCGTTTTGCGCCACTGCTCCTGGCCCGCGGGTGGATCGCCGCGCAGCGCGAGCACGTTGTCGATGCCCGCGCTCTGCATCTCGTCGAGCGTGGCGCGCAGTTCCCCCACGGTGGCGCCCACGCAGGTGAAGTGCGCCATCGCCTCCAGCCCGTACTGCTCGCAGATGTGCTTGACGATCTCGATCGTTTTGCCCCTGGTGGAGCCGCCGGCGCCGTAGGTGACGGACACGAACGACGGGTCCAGGCCGCGCAGCTCGGCGAGCGCCGTGCGCAGGTTCTCCTCCCCCGCCTCCGTCTTGGGCGGGAAGAACTCGAAGGAGAACGTCGGCCCGCTACCGGAGGCGAGGATCTGGTCGATGCGCATGGGCCTAACGCTATCCGGAGGCGGCGGTCCAACGCTCGGGCTCACCCGGGAGGCGTACCGCCTGACCGATCACCTCCAGGTGCAAGAGCATCGCCAGTGTCTCCGTCAGCAGCCACTGCGCCAGCATCGGCGGAAGATCGGTCCCGTACGCGCGCGGCAGGATCTCAAACGCCGTCAGGGGCTCATCCGTGGAGACGACATCAAGGACCTTCGACAGGCGTTCAGCCACGAGCGTGCGATTGCCCTCGATGTGAGCGTGTACATCGGCGAATGTGCGCCCATGACCGGGCAGGCACAGGCGCGCATGCAGCGCCTCAACAACGTCGAGCGAGCGCACGAACTCGCCGACCGGGTCGGGCGAATAGCCGTAGTCGAAGTACAGCGAGATGCGCCCCAGCAGGTGATCTCCGGAGATCAGTAGGCGGCGCTCGGGCTGGAACAGACACACGTGCGAGGGCGCATGGCCGGGCGTCTCGTGCACGGTCCAGGGGCCGAGATCGGTGTGGACGATCACGCCAGGTACGAGCGCACGGTCGGGCTCGACGATCGCGGCGATGCCCGTTTCGTGCTCGCCGCCGCGCTCGGCCGCGTAGCGGCGCAGGGGCTCCTCGGGGACGCCCGACTGGCGGGCTATCTCCAAGCGCCGCAAGAGGGCCGCATCGGGGTCCTCGGCCCAGCGCCGGGCGTGCTCGTAGTTGGGGTGCATCCACAGCTCACAGCCCGCGCGCTCGATGATCGTGGCGGCCTGGCCGTAGTGATCTGAGTGGGCGTGCGTGCACACGAGCAGGCGCACGTCCTCCAGCGCAAGGCCGCACATCGCAAGCGCCCGTTCGAGATGCGCGAGCGAGCCGGGTGCGTGGATGCCGGTGTCGAACAGCACGATCCCGTCGCCCGCGGCAACCGCCCATGCATTGCCATGCGGCACGCCGGGCCAAGGCAAGGGCAGGCGTAGGCGATACACACCCGGAAGGACGCGCTCACCCCGCCCGAGCTCAGGCTTGCGCTTTCCCTCGGCCATCGCGCAGGAGACTAGACTACGTATCTCTGCCGGCGTCGTCCCAAAGGAGGGAAGTGAAATGGCCGAGGAGAAGACGAGCAGCGTGGCGGCCACGAAGGTGCAGGAGGCCGCCGCCAACGTGCAACAGGCTTCGGAGGCGAAACGGCGCGGGCGGATCACAGGCAGTAAGGCCGAGGCGGTCACGCGCAGGTATTTCGAAACCATCGGCGCCCATGACGTGCAGGGCGCGGCCGCGATGTGGGCGCCCGACGGGCGCGAGGACGTGCGCGGCCAAGGGCTCTACATCGGGCCCGAGGGCGTGCGCGAGTTCATCGGAGGCCTGATCGAAGCGATCCCCGACCTGAAGGTGGAGATCGTCTCGACCACCGCCGAAGACGAGCGCTGCGCGGTGCAGTGGCGCTTCAGCGGCACGTTCGCGGGACCGGGGAGATTCAACGGGCTCGCGCCGACCGGCCATCGCGTCGAGCTGGAGGGCGTGGACGTGTTGACCGTGCGCGACGGGCTGATCCACTCCAACGAAGCCTTCCCCGACACGATGGCGGTGCCGCGCCAGCTCGGGATGCTGCCGCCGGTGGGCTCCGCGGCCGAACAGCGGGTGACGGCCGCCTTCAACGCCAAGACGCGCGTCAGCGACGGACTCACAGGCGCCGAGGCCAAGCTCGTGGCCGAGGGCGTATGGGTCGTGCAGGGTCAGCCGGGCCGCTGCAACGCGTACC
>JBAUXH010000191.1:0-1552 GCA_049584155.1 Solirubrobacteraceae bacterium | reverse complement strand
CGCTGAACCCGGGCGGGCCGCTCGGGGCTTCAGATTGGCCGTTCGGGGCCTCCGGCTGGCGGTTCGGCGCGTCCTCGCCCGCGATCGGCGTCTGGGCGTTCTCCTCCTGGGTCGCCGGACTGGTGGTCTGCGTGTCGTCCATTGACCGATCCATGCTACCCGGCGTGCTCAAGGGCTGCGCGCCACGCCTCGAGTACGCGCTGGGCCATGCGCGGCGCGGAGAATGGCTCGGCGTGGGCGCGACCCGCAATACGTGGGTCCGGATCGCGTAGGTGTGGCGCGAGCGCCTCGCGCCAGATGGCCAACTCGAACGGCGCACACAGCGCGCCCGCGACGTTCTGCAGTGCCTCTGGATGGATGCCCACGGGCGTGGCGAGTACCGGCACGTCGCACGCCAGCGCCTCCAGCACGGCCAACCCGAACCCCTCGCGTGCGCTGGGAACGATCACGGCGTTGGACGCGTTGACCCACTGAGCGACGAGCTCGGGATCGACGTCGTAGAGCGCGCGCACTTCGACATTCGCGTCGCGTGCCAGCATCAGCGCCTGGTCGTAGTGCTTCTCCTTACGCGACGGGCTGGCGAGAAACAGCACGAATGGCTCATCGACGTCGAGCTTCAGTTGCGCGCGAGCCTGCGCGCGGGGGAGCGGGTGAAAACGCACAAGATCCACCCCGCAGGGCAGCACCAGTGCGCGCTCCTCACCGGCCGGCAGTCGCTGCGCCAGCGCAGCCGACGCCGCCGCAAGGATGTCCATGCGCGGGATGACCCTCGCGGTCAGTCTGCGCGTACGGGGATGGCTGAGGTCGGTGCCGTGCACGGTCAGCGCGCGCACCCTGGCGCGTAGCGCCAGTGCCGGCCAGGCGGTGAGGCCGTAATGGGCGTGCACGACGTCCCAGCGTTCGCGCCCGTAGCGGCGGCGCAGGTCCCAGGCGGCGCGCGCGAGCTCACGCTTGCCGGGCGCGAACTCATACAGCTCCACGTCCACCCCCTCGATCCCGCTTAGCGCATCGACCTGGTCGCGCACGAACCGCCCGCGCTGGGGATGAGCTCGATCGGGCTGCATGTTCGAGACGACGAGCGCGCGCACGACCGTTGAAGGTAACGCTCTGAGATGATGGCGCGCATGGATAGCGCTTCAACCGGCCGTGACCCGCGCGCGCGGCCGATCGCCGTGTTCGACTCGGGTGTGGGCGGGCTAACGGTGTTGCACGAGCTGCTTGTGCGGTTGCCGCGCGAGGACTTCGTATACCTGGGTGACACCGCCCGTTTCCCTTATGGCGAACGCTCGCCGGAGGAGATCGAGCGCTTCGCCGCGGAGATCGCCGAGGAGTTGCTGCACCGCCAAGCCAAGCTGCTGGTCGTCGCCTGCAACTCCGCGACCTCCGCGGCCCTGCCGAGCCTCAGCGCACGCATGCGCCAGACGACGCTCGGCATCGACGTGATGGGCGTCGTGCGCCCGGAGGCGCTGCGTGCCGTCGCCACTACTCACAGCGGGCGCATCGGCCTGCTGGCGACGCCCACGACCGTCGCCAGCGGCGCCTACGAGCGGGC
>JBAUXH010000190.1:0-36271 GCA_049584155.1 Solirubrobacteraceae bacterium | reverse complement strand
GGCTGAACGCCACCACGCTGCTGCACAACCACTGAACATGAGTCCACATTCACATACACGCGACATCGCGCTACGGAGGCTTCACCGCCTAAATCGATGGCTGATCGCCGGCAGCGTCGCGCTAACCGCCGTGCTGTCGGAGGTCGCCGCCAGCGCGTTCCCCGGTTCGCATTCGTCCAAATCCGCTGCGACCAAACCGACCGGATCCACCCATCACTCCTCGGGTAGCAGCTCCTCGGGCTCCTCGAGCTCAGTGCGGCCACCTGCCCAAGCGCCGCAGACCAGCCAGGAATCGGCGCCGACTCAAGAATCGGCGCCAACGCAGGAAGCGACGCCTGAATCGACTCCCCCGCAGGAATCCGCCCCCACGCAGGGATCAGAACCCACACAGGAATCGGCGCCGACTCAAGAAGCAGCGCCTGCACAGGAATCCGCACCCACCCAAGAATCCGCGCCACCGGTCGTCTCGGGAGGCTCGTGATGAGTGTCCGCTCTCCCACCGCCGGGTCCGCGCGCGATACTTCGCCTCTCGGCAAGACTCCGCCGATCGTCCCACCCGCCGTCCGCGAACGGCTGGGAGAGGCGCGCTGGGAGACCTGGAGCACGAGCGTGGTGCTGCGCCTCGCTGACTCACGCGGACTGACCGCAGCGCGCGCTGCGGTCGAACGCGAGCTCGACGCGATCGACCGTGCGTGCAGCCGCTTTCGCCCCGACTCCGAGATAGCGCAAGCGAACGCGAGTGCCGGACGTACGGTGCGCGTCAGCCCCCTGCTCGCCGAGGCGCTGGCATTGGCGCTGCGCGCCGCCCGGATGACCGATGGGGACGTCGATCCAACCGTCGGCTCGGCGCTGATGCTCGCCGGTTACGATCGCGACTGGTCGCTATTGGAGCGTCCGGCGGCGGGCTCACCGTCGGAGGACTCCTCCGTGCAAGAGCACCCCATCTCCACCCCGATGGTCCTGGCACGCGCGGTCTGTGGATGGCACAGCGTGATGTTCGACGGCGCCACGCGCGCGCTGCGAGTACCGGCCGGCTTTACGATCGATCTTGGCGCCACCGCCAAAGCTTGGGCGGCCGATCGTGCCGCGCACGCGGCCGCACAGACCGCTGGCTGCGGCGCGCTCGTAGCGATCGGTGGGGACATCGCCACCGGCGGCGGCGCCCCGATGGGCGGCTGGGCCGTGCACGTGACCGACGATCACCGTAGCGACCATCATGCTCCCGGCCAGACCGTCACCATCCAGTCCGGCGGCCTGGCCACCTCGAGCACAGCCGTGCGACGTTGGCGCCACCGGGGACGCACGATGCACCACATCATCGACCCTGCAACCGGTGCACCCGCACAGAGCACGTGGCGTACGGTCAGCGTCGCCGCGGCCAGCTGCGCCGAGGCGAACATCGCGACCGCCGCCGCGCTCATACGCGCCGACGCCGCCCCCGTGTGGCTGGCGCAAATCGGCGTGCCGGCGCGACTTGTCAGCCACAACGGCCGGGTCTACACGATCGGCTCCTGGCCGGCTGACCAGCGGCGGACCCAGGTCCCCTCCGCACCACCGCCCCGCTCCCGCGCCGCCGATGCCGTGCACCCACATACCGCTCGAACGCAGGATCCGATCTGAGATGCCAGCGATGTTGGCCACCGGCGGCAGCCTGTACTGGTACCTGACCCGCTCGACGGGCGCAGTCGCGCTACTGCTCTTGACCGCCGCGATCGTGCTCGGCGTCGTGGAGGTACGCCGCTGGAGCACACCCCGCTGGCCACGATTCGTGGTGGATGCACTGCATCGCAACGTCGCACTGCTGGCGATGGTGTTCCTGTGCTTGCACATTCTCACCTCCGTGCTCGACTCCTTCGCGCCGATCACGCTGATCGATACGGTCGTGCCGTTCGCCGGTGCCTATCGCCCGTTTTGGCTGGGACTCGGCGCCGTGGCGTTCGATCTGCTCATCGCCGTGACGCTCACAAGCCTGCTGCGCCAACGCATGGGCTATGCCAGTTGGCGGACGATCCACTGGCTCACATACGCGAGCTGGCCGATCGCACTGCTGCACGGCTTCGGCACCGGCAGCGACGTAACCGACACATGGCTGCTGGCACTAAGCGTCATCTGTCTGCTGGCAGTGCTCGCGTCGGTGATCGTACGCGTGGCCGACGGCTGGCCCGAGCATCTGGGTCGCCGCAGTGCCGCGCTCGGGGGCGCGGGCGTGTTCTCGTTGTTCCTGGCGCTGTGGATGCCCAGCGGTCCGCTCGGATCGGAATGGGCGCGACGCTCCGGCACCCCGTCCTCGCTGCTGCACCACTCCACCACGTCCAGTACGGCCACGACTCCTCATGGGAGCGGCGAATGAGCGAAGAGACCCTCATGATCGATCCACCCGTCGAGGGCCAGTCCACACTCCTCCGCGGTGCCCTGCCGCGACTGCTCGCTGGCATCCCTCCCGACGGCGCTATGAGCCTCGACGAACACTTCGCCGTCCATGGCCAGACGCCCGTCCCCATGCGCCATCGCGGCCGCCGATCGGAGTCGCCCCTGATCGAGCAGATCGAGCGCGCCGGCCTACGTGGGCACGGTGGCGCGGGCTTCCCCACCGCCACCAAGCTGCGCGCCGTCGCCGCCTCGCGCAAGCGCGCGATCGTCGTCGTCAACGCAGCCGAGGGCGAGCCGGCGAGCCTGAAGGACCGCACGCTGATGCAAACGCTACCCCACCTGGTCCTCGACGGCGCCCAACTGGCCGCGCAGGCCCTCGGCGCCGACGAGCTAATCGTGTGTGTCTGCGAGACCGCCCAGGCGAGCGTCGAGGCAAGCACTCATGCGATCTCCGAACGCCGGGGCATACCCTCGGACGCCGCGCGCGTGCATCTGACTGCCGTACCGGGGGACTACATCGCCGGACAGGAGGCGGCACTGGTCAACTACCTCAACGGTGGCCCCGCGATCCCGACTTTTACCCCACCGATGGTCTTCGAGCAGGGAGTCCGCCGGCGTCCGACGCTCGTCGCCAACGCCGAGACACTCGCCCACGTCGCCCTGATCGCCCGTCACGGACCCGAGTGGTTTCGCCAGCTAGGCACGCCCTCCCAGCCCGGATCGGCGCTCGTGACGCTGTCGGGCGCCCTGGCCCATCCCGGCGTGTACGAGATCGAGCATGGCGCGTCGCTGCACTCGCTGATCGATGCCGCCGGCGGCATGCTCGCCAATCCCCGCGCACTGCTCGTGGGGGGCTACGGCGGCAGCTGGATCGCCAGCGAGTTCCTGCATGGCGTCGCGCTCTCAGACGAACATCTCGCACCCCACGGCGCCTCGCTCGGAGCGGGCGTCGTGCTGCTGCTCTCAGAGAACGCCTGCCCGGTCGCCGAAACCGCGCGCGTAGCGCGTTGGATGGCGGGACAGAGCGCCGGTCAGTGCGGACCGTGCGTGCACGGCCTGGGCGCTATCGCCGCCTCAGTGGCGGAGCTCGCCGGAGGGCATACCCAGGGGAACGCCACCCTGCGCATCGAGCGCCTGGCCGCGCTCGTTCACCGTCGCGGCGCCTGCGGACATCCCGACGGGACAGCCCGGTTTGTCACCAGCGCGCTCACCGCGTTCGGTCCCGAGTTCGCCAACCACGCCCGCCACGGTCACTGCGAGGGGTGCGCCCGCCCGGGGGAGTTGCCGCTGCCCGTCCGCCGGCCGACCGCCACCCATGCATCGGCGGCGGCGCGATGAGTCGGCGCGTGCGCGTCAACCCGATCACCTGCGAGGCCCACGGCATGTGCGCGGAGCTCCTACCCGAGCGGATCTCACTCGACGACTGGGGCTACCCGATCGTGGACTCCGAGCCCCTGCCGCCAGCGCTCGTCGATCACGCCCGCCGCGCCGCCCAGGCCTGTCCCACATTCGCACTGTTGCTCGTGCGCGATCGCCACTGATGAACGCCGCGGATGGAGGGTTGGGCGAGACCTGGGTCCGCTCAAGGACCGCAACCCGAGTCCGTCGCATATCGCGTCAGTAACGAGCAAGCGCTCGCGACTCTGGGCAGGCAGTCTCACGCTTCGCCAGGCTCGTGCGGACACGCGCGCACCTACAGCCCGACCGCGTGCACCGCGGCCAGCCCCGCCCACTCGCCGTATGGCGCGAACAGCTCGCGCACCTGCTCTTCGTCTGCCCGCGCTCGCGGGTCGCCGCCGCTGAGGATACGACCCACCAGCTTCAACAGGCCCAGGTCGCCCGCCGGCAGCTGGTCGTAGCGGCCCTGCCCGCGCAGCGCCAACATCTCCACCGTCCACGCGCCGATCCCCGGAATCGCGCGCAGCCGCCGCCAGCCACGCTCGGGCTCGGCCTCGTGCAGATCCACGCGTCCGCCCGCCACCTCGCGGGCTACCCGCCTGAGCGCTATTGCACGCCCGCCGGCTAGATCGCAGGACTCCAGCATCGCCGGCGCGGTCGCGCCGAGCGTCGCGGCGCTCGGTAGGTCACGCAGCCCGCTCGCCCACGACTCGGCTCCCTGCCTTGTCCAGCGCCGCCCCAGGCGCGTGACCAGCCTGCTCTGTATGGCAGCGGCACGCTCGTACTCGATCAGCTGCTCGCACACCGCCCACACCAGCGCCTCCCACGGCTCGGGCCTGCGCCCCACCCGCAGCCATGGACGTCGCCGCAGCGAGGCCCCGATCAGCGGATCGCCCTTGAAGCGCTCACGAAACTCGCATAGATCGTCGTCAACGCCGAGCGCGAACCGCATCCGCGCGATGCCGTGCTCGGCGCTTGCTCTCCCGCACGCGCGTGCACCGAACACCACGCTCTCCGGAGCCGTCTGCGCGACCCGCACCGCAACCGGCGCTCCCTCCTGGTCATGCAGCAGCCGTTCGATCACGCCCCCGCGTCTGCGTGTCACCCCGTCCATGCCCAACTGCCGCGGCAGCCGGAACGGTCCAGGCGGGCGCACCTCTACCCGCAGCTCGACACATCCGCTCGGCACAACTCGTTCCACGTCCGGCGCCCGGCTTAGCGCTCGGCGCCACCGAGCAGGTGCACGTCCACGAGCAACGACCGCGTTCCGACGATCTTCACGGTTTCGCCCCTACGCTTGCCCGTCTGGCGTGCACCCCGGCGCCTGGACGGTCCCCGCACTGCTCCTCCGCGCCTGCGCACCGCCAGCCCAACCACCGCCGCGCCCGCGATGAACCCACTCGCGGCAACCACCATCGCCTGCGTCGCCGGCGCCACCGATCTGACCAGGCCACCGCGCCTGACAGGCTCGGGGGCCAACACCGGCACCGCGTCCACCTCCTGCACCACTACCTCGATCGCGTGCGCCTGGCTCACGCGGCCCAGTGTAGTCCCCGACCCCGACCTCTTTTTTGCCCCCCACTCCGTCCGCGGGGATGAGCCCGCTTGCGCGAGCGCTCCGATTCAGCGCACGCGAACGACCGCGGACACCCGCCGCTCGCTTCGCCGTCCCCGCGGGCTCGACCCCTACAACTCCCGCTCGTACACCCGATAGCGCTTGACGACCTGCCCGCCCATCGCTTCCATGCCGCGGTTCATCGCCGTGTTCGTCTCCAGGATCCAGCCCATCTCCCCACCCTTCTGCGGGCGGGCTTCCGCCGCGTCGAAGTGCAGCTGGTAGAGCTTCGCCGCGACGCCCGTGTGCTGGTGCTCTGGCTTCACGCCGAGGAAGCCAACGCGCACCCGCGTGGTGATCTTGCCCTTGCGCACGAAGTGCCACCAACCGAGCGGCAGGAATTTGCCCTTCATCTTCTCCAGCACCTGGTTGAGATCCGGGAAGGTCATCGCCATGCCCACCACCTCACCCGTGTCTTCTTTCTCGGCGATCATGCACCAGTGTTTGTCGAACACCAGCTGTATCTCCTGGGCGTAGGCGTCGAGATCCTTCTTCGAGTACGGCACGAAGTCCCAGTTCTTCGACCACGCGGCGTTGTAGACCTCGGCGAAGGCATCCATGTCTTTGCGCAGCTGCCTTCGCTTCATCGGGCGTACCCTGATCCCGTGCTCTGACTGCGCCTTCTCCGCCAGCTCCCAGATCACCGGCAGCACCCTGTCGCGGTTTTCGACCTCCAGTTTCCACATCAGCAGGTCCATCGCCTTGCTCATGCCGGCCTGCTCCATGCGCTGCTGGTAGTAGGGCGGGTGCCAGGGCTGCTTGATCATCGGACGCAGCTCGAAACCCTCGATCAGCACCCCGCTCTCTTCGTTCATCGAGAAGTCCGCCGGGCCGACCATGCGCTCCTTCTCACGCCCGCGCAGCCACGCCTCGGCTGCACCCAGGAGCGCCTCCAGCACCTCCTGATCGTCCTCGAACTCGAGAAAGCCGAACCAGCCCCAGTTCTTCTTCTGGTAGTCGTTGAACGCGTGGTTGACCTGCGCGCTGATCCGTCCCACCACCCGCCCGTCGCGACGAGCGAGGAAATACTCGGCTTCGCCGTGGCTGAAGAAGGCATTCAGGCGCCGATTCAGAAATAGCCAGCGCTCGAGCTTCGGAAGTGCAATCCACAGCGGGTGGTTAGCATGCACTCCGAACGGCACGTCGATAAACGCTTTCGTCTCCCGCCAGCCGGAGACCGGTGTGACCTCGACGCTCACCGCCCGCACCCTACATGTCCATTCCGACCGACGCCCCCGCCACGCCCCCCGACGGCCCGCCGGGCGCCCGGTCCGGCTCGCCCTCCGCGGCGACACCCATCGACGTCTTCGCCAAGGTCCACGGCCACGAGCGCGAACAGGTGCTGCAGGCCGCCCGTCAAGCCGACGTGCTGCCCTACTTCCATGTCCTGACCTCGGCCGCGATGCCCGTCGTCGAGATGGAGGGCGCCGAGCGCATTATGCTCGGCTCCAACAACTATCTTGGACTGACCGGCGACGAGCGCGTGATGCAGGGAGCCGAGGACGCCCTGCACCGTTACGGCACCGGCCTGACGGGCTCGCGCTTTTTGAACGGGACGATCCCGCTGCACCTCGACTTGGAGCGGGAGATCGCCGAGTGGATGAACACCGAGGACGCGCTCGTGTTCACCACCGGCCATCAGGCCAACCTCAGCGTGCTGGGCACGATCCTCGGACCCACCGACACGGTGATCGTCGACTCTGGAGATCATGCCTCGATCCTCGACGGCTGCCTGCTCTCGCGCGCGAAGCTACGGCCGTTTCGCCACAACCGCCTGGACAAACTGGAGAAGATGCTCGACCGCGCTCAGACCGACGGCGGCGGCGTGCTGGTCGTAGTCGACGGCGTCTTCTCGATGGAGGGCGACATCGCACCCCTGCGCGAGATCTGTGACCTGTGCGAGCACTACGGCGCGCGCCTGATGGTCGACGAGGCTCACGGCGCCGGGGTGCTCGGTGCGCGCGGCGCCGGCACCGCCGAGCTGCTCGGCGTGGAGGATCGCGTCGACCTGCGCATGGGCACCTTCTCCAAGTCGCTCGCCTCCTGCGGCGGCTTTGTCGCAGGACCGGCAGAGGTCATCGAGTACCTGCGCATCTACTCGCGAGCGTTCCTGTTCACCGCCTCAGCCGTTCCTGCCGCGCTCGGCGCCGCACTCGGAGCGCTGCGCGTGACCCGCTCACCTGACGGTCCCCCTCTGTTCGCGCGCGTGCTCGAGAATGCCTGGCGTCTGCGCGACGGTCTCGCGGAGCTCGGCTTCGCCGTCGTCTCGCCCCAACCACTGCCCGCAGGCACCAGCATCGCCGCTCCCGGCGTGCGCCCCGACGCCACAGGCGCTCCCACGATCGTGACTCCGATCGTGCCCGTGCTCGTGGGTGATGATTGGCAGGCCGCGCTGCTGTGGCGCGCACTGTATGACGCCGGCGTGTTCGTCAACACCGCCCTGCACCCCGCCGTGCCTCCCGGCGGGGCACTGCTGCGCACGAGCGTGATGGCCACCCACGACGAGTCCACGATCGACCGCTCACTGTCCATCTTCGCGCAGGTCAAGCGCGAGTTCGAGGCCGAACACGGTCCACTGCCCGGTTTGGACTCCGAGCACTGAAGCTCGCGGTGGCGCATATCGCCGGAGGGACCCATCAAGTCGACGGCGCGAGCGTAACGTTCCTTACACGTCTCAACCCCCGCTCGGGACTTGTCCAATTCTTCACAAGTGGATCGGCCAACGAAAAAGGTCGCTGCTAGCGCACGAACCGTGCGCTAAGAGTTGACCGGACGCCCCTCGCTGTCGTAGCTTCCTTGGGCGCTCTGCATGACCGGTTCGGGACGAGTCCCGACGGTGACAATCTACCGGGAGGGTCCCCTCACGGGGGCGGTTATATCGCTGAGTATGGCTCTCCGCGACACTGTTCGCGGACCGGTCTCAGACGGTCACGACGAGCGTTCCATAACGTCCGAAAATCAAGCATATGTCGCCCGTCCGCGTCCCAGCGGCGGCGACGGGGAGAGTCTCATCATGAACGCGACGGCGACGATCGCCCCTGCCGGTCCTCAGTACATGCGCGCCCTCGAACGCGCCAACAAGGTTCGCCTCGCCCGAGCGGAGCTCAAGCGCAGGATCTCGACCGGAGAAATCGACGTCACCGATGTGCTCATCGAGTGTCCCTGGGAGGCCGACAGCATGGCCGTCGCCGACCTGCTGCTCAGCCAGCGCCGTTGGGGTCAAACTCGCTGTCGCAAGTTTCTCGCCCAACTGCCGATGTCCGAGAAGAAGACGCTCGGCTCGCTGACCGATCGTCAGCGTCAGACGCTGGTCGCGATGCTGCGGGGGGTCAGGACCACGCCGCAGCGTGGCCCCTGGGTAACGGACAACCTGATGAGAGCTTGACCTGCCACCAGCCGGCGAGCATTCCGATCAGGCCCATACGGGGACGCACCTCCCACACCCCGCAACCGTGTTCCCCGAGATCTCGCACCGGTAGGCGCACGAACTTGTAGCTGCGCGGATCGCGCTTCATCCGCTCCAGCAGCTCTCGCGCGCGCGTCTCCAACTCGACTCGTTCGGCGCTGGCGCGCCGCGCCAGCTGTAGCCGTCCGGCCAGCTCGTCGCGTGTGCGCTCCAGTCGCCCCAAGTCCAGTAGACACGCGGCGCCAGCGCGCCGATCGCGCCCGCCCCCCACGCCGGCGTGTGTAGGCGGCGCGATATGCGGGAACCCACCAGCGACGATCTCCGACAGCTCACGCTCGAGCTTCGCCACCTGTGCCCGCAGGGAGCGTCTGGCGGCTCGCTCGTCCGTACCCGAGGTCGAGACCCGATCGATGCGCTCGGTGGTCAGCTGCATTTGATGCACTCCTCCAGTGTCCTCGTCTGCCAGCGATCTTACCAGTGCCCGCAGCCGATGGGTGCGTTACCGGGCATGCTCCAGACCATTGCGAGCGCTCCACAGAGCCTCCTCCAAATACAACATCGGCACTCCCGCAACCTGTACGGCGAACAGAGTCAGCTCGCGCGTACGCGCATTCACCTCGCAGTCCCCCGCGACCTCGCCGAACAGCAGGCCCAATGCGACGGTGTCATCTGCCACCACGAGCCTGCCCGCCGGCAGCGACCATGCGTCGGAGGCCCTCCCCAGCGGCTCACCCTCCCAGCTCAGTCGCACGCCTAGCTCCCCGTGGACGGCGTGCGCGTCGAGCGCCCACACCGGCACACCCGTATCGATGAGAGCGATCAGCAGGACATCCTGGAGCAACCCCTCCGACAGGAACCCGCCGCGCAACATCCGCTCCAGCACTGCCTCCTCGATTGGCGTTCGTGCGACCTCCGGGTCGAGACCGATCTGGCGGTAGAACACACGGTATGCGGAGGGCACCGGTTCGCGCCGCACGCCGACCGCACGCGCGCCCCGGTAGCGGTTGGACAGGTCATTCAGTCGTCGCTCGACCCCTGGCGGGGAGCCTCGCTTCGCGGCGCCCGCTACAGGTAGGCGCGCGTGCGAGACCACGATGCGTAGCTGCGGCAGCTCTTCTTCGATCTCTGACGTGCGCCAGCCGATTCTCGGTGCCTGCTCGGTGCTCATCCCGGCGCCCGCCCGCTTGCCCCATGTCCGGCCGCCGCCGCCAGCTCGGCCACGCGCGCGCGCAGCGTCCGAGGCGAGGGTGTATCGAGCAGCGCCGGGCTCTGCACGACACCCCCCGGCAACACGAACGACACTTGCGGACAGCTCGCCACCTTGTACAGACCCGCCAACACCCCATCGCGGTCGATACCCACCTGCACGCTTCTCAGCCCGTGCTTGCGCATCAGTGCGAGCAACGGCTTGCGTTCGCCCTTGATAGCGACCGCCGCGAAGCTCACCGTAGGAAACGCGCCCGCGAGCGCCTGCATCTGGTCGAGCACGTCCGCGCACGAACCCCCATCTACGAACAGTGCGAGCACCAACGGTCTGCCGCGGTAGAGCGCACACACGTTCAGCACCCCCGGCCCCTGCACCGCGCACGCCGGCGTCCGGCCCGCCGTTCCCTCGTCGGCGTGCGTCGCGATGTTCACGTCCCCGGTCAGCGTTCCCAGCGCCAGCGGCGCGGCGAACGGTGGGATCGTATGGCCAGGTTCGATGCCCCTGGCCCCGTTCGGTTTGGTCACGATCGTGTTGACCGTGATCAGCACCAGGATCACGAGCGCCAGCAACCCCACATAGCGCCCGTATCGGGGCTCAGGTCGGCTCATGGCGTGCACGCCAGCGCATGCGTAGGGTGGGCCACTCGACGCCCACCCGCGACCGCTCCGCCAACACCAGCGCAGCGGGCAGCGCCACGAGTACTCCGACGAGCGAGGCGCTCAGATCGATCACCGTCACCAGGCCGAAGTCGCGCAACATCGCAATGTCGGACAGCACGAGCACACCGAACCCGGCGATCGCCGTCACTCCAGAAGCGGCGACGGCCGCGCCCGTATGGCTATATGTACGCCGCAGCGCCTGCACCACGTCATGCCCAGCCAGCCGCTCCTGACGATGGCGCTCGGACAGCAGCACACTGAACTCGGTCGTGATCGCGATCACGAGCGCCCCCAGCGCGAGCGACATCGGGTTCAACGGCACCCGCACCACGAACAGGATCAGCGCCGACCAGCCGCTCGCGAGCACGATCGGCGTCAACGGCGTCAACGCGCGACGAATGTCGCCCGCGAATGCGATCAGCAGCACCAAGGCTACCGCTGCCAATCCGATCAGCAGTGTCTCCAAGCGCCGCCACGGCGAGGCGACCTGCGCGTTCGCCTGCGCCGCCAGCACCGACAACCCCACCAGCTGCGCACTCACGCCGCGAGGCGGGTGCAGACTCGCGCGCATCGCTTCAATCACTCGCTGCTGTTCACCCAGGCTCATCAGCTTAATGCCGAATGCGAGCGAGGCCAGACGCCGCCCCGGGGCTATCACAGCCTGAGAGAAGTACGGCGGGATCGCGGCCAGCAGACCCTTCACTTCGGCGCTCTTAAGCTTCGTTTTGGCGCCTTCGTGCTGAAACAGATCGGGCAGCGAGAACGCCGGGCACAGCCTAGCCTTGCCGCACCCGCGGTTGGCGGTGTAGCCGAAGCGCTTGAGCATCGCGCTCTCATACGAGCTCATCCATTCGATCGTCGTCGGCTTAAGCACCCCTGAGCCGCCGATCGTGAGGTTGACCACCCCCCCCACTCCGCTGAGGCGCTCCAGCGTGTTGAGATTGCGCAGCGAGGCCGTGTCCTGAGGCACCAGCTTTTCGATATTCGTCTGCACCTTCGTCTGGGTGTCCAGCCCCCACCCGAGCGCCGCCAGCGCAAGCCCCACGCCGAGCACTCGTCCTGGATGGCGCACGGCGCGATCGAGCGCGGTCCGCGATATGAGCCGTGTCAACTGGTTGTCCATCAACAGCTCGCGTGCACCGCGCCACGCGGGCACCAGCAGCTCGCGTCCCCGCTCGATCGACTCCGGCAGTGCACGCACCGCGCGTCGGGCCGTCGGGTGTGTGCCGCTCGCAAGAGTTCCTCCGGCAGAGTCACTCGACTGGCCCTGCAGGACGCTATCCGGCCCGCGACGCCCAGCGACGACCAGCGCCGCCGATCCGACGGTCAGCGCGCACACAAACGCGATCGCTATACCCACCGCGAGCAGCACGCCGAACCCACGCACCATCGGGACCGGCGAGAGCGCCAGCACCAGCGTCGCCGCGACGCTGGCGGCAACCGCAGTGGCGATCGTCGGCGCGCTTACCCGGGCCGCCTCGCGTACGGCGACACGTCTGTCGGACACCCCCGCCGCGAGAATCTCCCCGGCACGCGACTGGAACTGGATCGCATAGTCCACCGCCAACCCGACCAACACCGGCAGCACCGCCACCTGAGCTACGGTCAGGGATGAGCTGATGAGCGACAGCGCGCCGAACGTCAGCGCGCTCGCCAGCAGCGCCACACCCAGCGGCAGCAGCCGTGGACGCCCCCGGAAGATCAGGCTCAGCGCGATCGCCATCACCATCACCACGGCGATCCCCAGCAACGCGATCGAGCGGCTGATCGAACTCGTCAGATCCGATACGACGGCTGGCTCGCCCGTCACAAGATAGGTCTCGCCATGCGTCAGCCGCCACTGCCTCATCGTGACCGCCCGGTCAATCAGCGCGATCGTATGCTTGCGCGCCGCTTCTGAGAATCCCGGCTTCATCCGCACCGAGATCAGCGCCGCGTTCCGGCTTGGGAATAGGTATGCGAATCGCTGCTTAGGCGTGCCGGCCGGCTTGCTCGAGTCGAACACGAGCGTCGAGACGAATTCGGGGTTCTCGAGGCTTGGCTTGGAGGTCAATCCGTACTGCAGCGCCAGCGTCGCGATCCCCTCTTGGAATCGCTTCATCGTGATCGAACTTGCCTGAGCTCCGAGGGTCTGCGCTTCCGCTGCCGAGTGTCCCTGCGTGCGCGCCGCCTGGGTAACGACCCGCTGCGCAGCGTGCGCCTGCGCTTCAGCCTGCTCGGTCTGATTTGTCAGCTGTTCGTCGATCTGTTCAGCTGCCTCATTCACGAACGTCCCCGGGCCGAGCACCACCTTCACCGCCTTGGCCTTCGCCAGCTGCCCACAAGGTCCTCGCGCACCTCCCTCAGACGCCAGTGCGCTAACCGGCACGTTGCCCGACAGACACCCCTCTAGCCCCACCAGCTTGTCGATGTCCGAACTCAGCAGCAGCTGCTGCAGGCTGCCTCGCACGACCACGTTCACGGGCTCTTCGCCGAAGCTCTGGTAGTAGCGCTGCGTCGCCCTGTATTGCGGGCTGGAGCTCGACACGAACGTGCTTGTGCTCGCACTCGGGCTCAGCCCCAGAGCAAGCGCCGCGCCCGCCAGCGCGAGGGTCATAGCGAGGGCAAGCGTCAACCACGGCTTGCGGGTCACGCCCCCCACGAGGGCCGAGAAGAACCGGGCAGTGTTCACGGACACGAGGCTAGTCGTTCAGTCTGCCGGCGTGGGGCGCTACCCGGCGCAGCGGAGCGGAGCCATCGAGTCACTCCATTCCAAGCGGGCCCGCCGAGTCACCGGCGAGGAACTGCCGCACGAACGGGTTTTCGGAGGCGAACAACTCGGCCGCCGGACCGGACTGGACGATCTGCCCCTGCCACAGAACGGCGATGTGCTCGGCCACTCGCCGTGCGCTCATGATGTCGTGCGTGATCACGACGTAGCAGCCGCCGTTCTCGGCATGCACTTCCTTGATCAGCTCGCACAGCAGCGCCGTGCGCACCGGATCGAGGCCCGAATCGGGCTCGTCGAACAGCACGATCTCCGGTTCGAGCACGAGCGAGCGCGCGAACCCGGCGCGCTTGCGCATCCCTCCGGACAGCTCGTTGGGCATCTTCGTCCCGGCGTTACCCAGACCGACCTCGCGCAGGCGTCGGTTGACGATCTCCGCGATCTCCTCATCGCCCTTCTCGGTGTGCTGGCGCAGCGGGAACGCGACATTGTCGTACAGGTTGATCGACCCAAACAGGGCGCCATCCTGGAACAGCACCCCAAACTTCTTGCGTATCTCGAACAGTTCACCGTCGGACAGGCTCGGAATCGACCGGCCCTGCACGAGCACGTCCCCCTGGTCGGGGTACAGCAGGCCGACGATGTGCTTGATGCACACTGACTTGCCGGTGCCCGACGGACCGAGGATCATCGAGATCTGTTCGTCGGGCAGGCTCATGTTCAGCCCGCGCAGCACCTGATTACGCCCGAACGCCTTGTGCACGTCGATAAATTCGATCGCGTCGCGCTGGACGGGGACCTCGGCAGCGGGAGCCGTAGGCGCCGGCGCGCTGCGATCGTCATATGCAGGCGCGGACCCCGACTGGGCACTGGCGAACTCGGCCTCCCCGCCCGACTCCACGGGCGCGGTGTGGTGCTCGATCTGCTCGTATGACTCCTCGCGCGGCTGGTCCTCGCCGGCCGGTCGGCGACCCTCGGCCATGGCGGTCAGCCTCCGATCGGGGCTCGTGGATTCGAGCCCCAGAACACTTGCGTACCGAGCATTCCGATGATGTGCACCAACACGATGTTGAGAACCATCGACTTGGCCGTCGCCCTGCCCACCCCCACGGGCCCACCACTGGCGTTGTAGCCGTAGTAGCACCCCACAAGCACGATCGCGGTCGCCATGCACATCGCCTTGATGAGGCTGTATAGGAAGTCCGGCGGACTCTGGAACTGCCAGAAGATCAGCAGGTACCCTCCCGAGGAGACGTATCCGATTTGCTGCACGACGGCGATGTCAGAAGCCAGGAACGCGGCGCCGATCCCCGCCAGGTAGATGAACGGCAACACGATCCAGGCAGCAAGCAGACGTGTCGCGCACAGGAACGTCATCGAGTCGATCCCCATCACCTCCAGGGCGTCGATCTCCTCGGAGATCCGCATCGCCCCGAGCTCCGCGACGATGCCCGTGCCGACCTTCGCCGACATCATGTAGCCGAACGCATAGGGCGTGATCTCGCGCAGGTCACACCACGCGGTGAACACGCCCGAGTAGGCCGGCGCACCCTGTGCCTCGGTGAAGTAGGCACCCTCGATGCCGCACTGCAGGCCGAGGATGAACATCAGCGTCCAGATGATCAGCGTGGAGGAGACGATCAGGATCCCCGCCTGGCGCAGCCCCTCGCCGAAGAAGCGGAACACGCGCAGGCCGTACACGTCGCGCATGACATTGCCCGTGAACCCCGCGATCTCGCCGGTGGCGGAGATCCATTCGCGCGGCATCGCCAGCGGCTCGCTCACCTCGTCTCCCTTCCCAGCGTCAAGTTCGTTCCCCGCCGACTCCGGTGCAGACCCGCCGGCTCCACGACCCCACGGGTACTGACTGCCGCCTCGATCACTTGATCACCAGGATGTTCGGGTGCGTGGCAAGCAGCATCTGGGTAAAGACGTAGTCGAAGGCCCCGATGCCCAGGAAAGTGATGACCACCGCCTGGTTGACGGCGCGGCCAACCCCCTCAGCGCCGCCAGAGGCGGTCATGCCCTTGTAGCAGCATACGATCGCGATGATCGCCCCATACAGCGTCGTCTTCAGCACCGAACCCCACAGATCCGTAGTCGATGCATTCGCGAACAGCGTCGCCCAGAATGGCCCCAGCGGCTGGCCCTTGACGAGCTCGGCGAGCAGACCTCCGAAGATGCCGAACAGCAGCGCGTAGATGTTGAACAGGCCCGTGACCACCATCAGCGCCAGGAAGCGAGGAACGACCAGATTCTTGATCGGATCCACCCCCAACACCTGCAGCGCGTCGAGCTCCTCACGGATCTTACGCGCGCCGAGGTCGGCCGTGATCGCGGTGCCCGCGACGCCCGCGAGCACGATCCCGGTGACGGCCGGACCGATCTCGCGGATGGCGGCCAACACGAAGATGCCCCCGATCCGGTCCAGCGCACCGAAGATTTCGAAGAAGTTCGCCGCCTGCAGCCCCGGCGCCGCATAACACAGGCAGACCGTCGAGACGAGCAGCGGGAACCAGCACAGCCGCAGCGCGAACAGGAACTGCGCGACGAACTCCTCACCGTAGGGGTACGGCGGACGCAGAGCTGACCAGATGGTCCTGCCCGTCAGGATCATCATGTCCCCGATTTCCTCGAGCAGGTTCCGCGTCGGCAGGAACGCCCGCTCGGCTGCACTGCGAACCATCTTCTCTGACGCCCCTCCTCGGGTAGCGATCACTATCGGTACGAACTCTACGCGATGCGCTGGCGACGCGCTACCCCAACCTGCAACCGCATGTCGGCCCACCGGGGACCCCACTGGTATCGTGGCCTCGCTGTGAGGGGGTGCCACGCGTCAATCGCCGTCCTGCTCGTAAGCGCCTGCGTCGCGCTCGCGACCGGCTGCGGTGGGGGAACACACCTGGACGCGCACGAACCTGACGCGACGTTCACTGTCGCGGTCGTAGGCCACAGCTTCCCTGCCCTGCAGGCGGTCGCACGTCCGGCCACGATGACGCTACGAGTGCGCAATACGAGTACCGCCACGATCCCGAACATCGCCGTCACGGTCGACTCGTTCAGTTACGTGTCCAACTCGCCCGAACTGGCGTCGAGCAAACGACCGATCTGGGTAGTCGAACAGGGCCCGGGCACAGTCCCCAAACGTCCTGTTCAAAGCCAGGCCATCAGCCCTCCGGGGAGCGGCCAGACCGTCTACGTGAACACCTGGGCGCTCGGTTCGCTCGCGCCCGGACACACACAGACGTTCGCGTGGCGCGTAACACCGGTGAAGCCCGGCCGCTACACCGTCCACTACACGATCGCGGCCGGCCTGGCCGGCCGCTCCAGGGCGCGGTTGGCCGATGGCTCGATACCCCACGGCCACTTCAAGGTCGCGATCGCGCCGAGGCCGCCCGCCAAGCATGTGAACCCGGAAACGGGTCAGGTCGAACCCGGCCGCTACATACCCGGCGTAACCAGCACAACCGGGTAGTCGCGTCGGTTTGGCCCGGTGTCGAAACGACCGGACACGGATTTCGCCAGGCGGTGATGCCGCGAGCCCTCGCGAGCACTACGATTGCACTCCGGCAGTGCGCCGGGCGCCGACCCGCGGATCGGGTATCGGTCCCTCGTTCGAACGCCGCCCAAACACTTCATAGGAGGAATCGCCCCGCCCATGCCCAGGACCCGTCAGCACAACGTCACCGCCGCCCAGTGGAGCGCCAATGGCTCGGCGCTCGGCACCCCCGACCTGACGCTGCCGGGAAATCAGGTGTTCGCGTCGAACGTGTTCAGCGCCAACCTTCAGCGCCACCGACTGCCCAAGCACGTCTACCGTGCGCTGCAACGCACGCTCGAGCACGGCGAGGCGCTGGACACTTCGCTCGCCGACCAGGTCGCGCAGGCAATGAAGGACTGGGCGATGGAGCGCGGGGCGACCCACTACACGCACTGGTTCCAACCGCTGACCGGATCGACCGCTGAGAAGCACGACTCCTTTTACGCACCCGCGGGCGACGGCACGGCGATCGCCGAGTTCTCCGGCAAGGAGCTGATCCAGGGCGAGCCCGACGCCTCTTCGTTTCCGACCGGCGGCATCAGGGCTACATTCGAGGCCCGCGGCTACACCGCCTGGGATCCGACTAGTCCCGCGTTCATCCTGGAGAATCCCAATGGCGCACTGCTGTGCATCCCCACTGCGTTCACGTCCTGGACGGGCGAGGCGCTGGATAACAAGATCCCGCTGCTGCGCTCGATGGACGCGCTGTCGGGGGCCGCGATCCGTGCGCTGGAGTTGCTCGGTTCGAGCGATGGCGCCGATCGCGTGTTCACGACCGTCGGCCCCGAGCAGGAGTACTTCCTGATCGACGAGCAGTACTACTTCGAACGCCCCGACCTGCTCACAACCGGGCGTACGCTGTTTGGTGCCAAGCCGCCGAAGGGCCACGAGCTCGACGACCACTACTTCGGCTCGATCCCCGAGCGAATTCTCGCCTGCATGATGGAGACCGAGCTCGAGCTCGCCAAGCTAGGGGTGCCGGTCAAGACACGCCACAACGAGGTCGCTCCAAACCAGTACGAGCTCGCGCCGATCTTCGAGAACTCCAACGTCGGCTGTGACCACCAGCAGCTGACGATGCAGGTGATGCAGAATGTCGCCCGCCGCTATGGCCTCGTATGCCTGATGCACGAGAAGCCCTTCGCCGGCGTGAACGGCTCCGGCAAGCACAACAACTGGTCGATGGGCACCGACACCGGCACGAACCTGCTGGAGCCCGGCGAGACGCCGCATGAGAACCTGCAGTTCCTGTTCTTCTGCGCCGCGGTGATTCAGGCGGTCAACGCCCACCAGGCGCTGCTACGCGCCTCGATCGCCTCGCCCGGCCAGGATCATCGTCTCGGCGCCAACGAGGCGCCGCCAGCGATCATCTCGATCTTCCTCGGCTCGGAGCTGGAGAAGGTCTTCAATGCGATCGAGGCGGGCAAGGCCCAGCAGTCCAAGCCCGGCTCGTTCCTCGGCCTCGGCACGCCCGTGCTGCCGCCGCTACCGCTGCACGGAGGCGACCGCAACCGCACGAGCCCGTTCGCGTTCACCGGCAACAAGTTCGAGTTCCGCGCGCTGGGCTCCTCGATGTCGCTGGCGCTGCCCAACACCGTGCTGAACACGATCGTCGCCGAGGCAATCGACGACCTCGCGGGCAAGCTAAAGACCGCCCTGAAAGGCTCCGGCCTCGAGAAGGCCGTCGCCAAGGTCGTCAAGGAAAGCTACGCGCAGAACAAGCGAATCGTGTTCGGCGGCGACAACTACTCCCCGGAGTGGCACGCCGAGGCGGAGAAGCGGGGGCTCTACAACCTGCGCTCCACACCCGACGCGCTGCCGTGGCTCGTCGACAAGGGCACCGTGGCGCTGTTCAAGAAGTACAAGGTCCTATCCAAGCGTGAGCTCGAGTCCCGTCACGAGGTATTCCTGGAGCAGTACGCGACCAAGATCAACATCGAGTCCGAGACCGCCGCGGCGATCGCGCGCACCGAGATCCTGCCCGCCGCCGTGCGGCACCTGAACGAGCTCAAGGCGGCCGGCCTGGAGGAGCTAATCGGCGAGGTCGAGCCACTGATCAGGGAGCTGCACTTCGCGATCCTCAAGCTCGAGGACGCCAACCTCAAGGAGAATCAGGACGACAAGACCGCCGTCAAGTGGGCCGCGTACATGCACGACCGGGTCATCCCCGCGATGGACGACGTGCGCGACGTCGCCGACCGGCTGGAGGGGCTTGTCGCCGACGACCTCTGGCCGCTGCCGAAGTACTCGGAGATGCTCTTCATCAAGTAGCGTTCGCCGGCGCGGGCGCATAAGGATTGCGGGCTGGGGTTCGGGCGAGACCTGGGTTTCGCGCGAGTCTTCAGCCCGAGTCCGTCGCGGATCGCGTCAGGAAAAATCGAGCGATCGCAAAAGCGGGCACGCAGTGTCAACACTGCGCGGGGTTGGCCGGATGCTTTTTTTGAGGCTGTGTCGAGGACCGCAACCCACAAGCAACCCACAAGCAGCCCAACGACGGCAACCCACAAGCAGCCCAACGACGCCATTACCCATCCTGGCTGGCTTCGTCACCTAGACGGGTGTCGTATGAGCGTCCATCGGGCTTCAGCCACGACTCGCCGCGGCCGAGGGCTTCATATCAGGGACAACCGAGACGAGAAGAACGCTTTAGCGGATGACCTTCAGCAGGTCGCTGAGGTGCTTCGCGACCGGCGTGAGACGCTCGACCCGCTTGCTCTGGATGCAATCAAGCTGCGGGCGACGAGCAGGGCGCACCGGTCCACGTCCTCACGACAGAAGGGATTCTTCATGCGTTCACGTCTGACGACGGTCCTCACAATCGCATTCCTCAGCCTCGGCACCGGCGGCGCGCTGGCGATGGCCGGCGGCGTGGACTTCGGGCTCGGCGGCCACGATGGACACAGCGCCAGCGCCAGCCAGTATGGCAACCCGCCGTTCCCAACTCCGCCGGTGACTCCGCCAGGTCCCCCGGTGACGACGCCGCCGGTGCCAACTCCGCCGGTGCATACCCCGCCGGCGTCACAGTTCCAGCCTCGCGCGGCGTCGGCGAAGCTCTCGACGCAGGGCGCGGCCACGATTCACTGCTCGGTCGCTTGCCACATCGTGGTGCGCGCCAGCCGCGGGTCGCACCGCGTCCGCCTGGCCAAGACGCTCGGCGCCTCGGGCACGGCCACTGTTCGGCTGTCCAAGAGCGCGCTCCGTCGCCTCGGCAGAGGGCGAGTCGTGGTGATCGTCGAAGTCGACGGCAAGCAGGTCGCAAAGCGCACGGTGAAGGTCTCCTAGCGCGGCGTCGTTGCCGCCGCGGCCTACCTAGAGCCGCGGCGGCCGCGTCGCCCGGCAGATCGGCGGAACGTTCGATTCGTCGGTGAACACGGGCGCCATGACGCTGCCCGGGACCAACGAGTGGGGATGGCCGAGCAGGTGGCCCATCTCGTGGGTCACCGTCAGACAGAACATGTTCCAGTCTTCTTCCACGGCCGCCCGGGTGGGCCACCGCCAAGCGGCAAGCGAGATCGTGCATTGCGTGTAGGTGCCGGCGGGCGCTTCGAGGTCGTTCGGCCCGAGCGAGGAGTTGAACGTGACCCAGCCGTCGGTCGAGAGGCTCAAGCCGGGAGCCAGGGGGCTGTAGGCGAGGACCGCGATCTGACCACCGCAGGGCGCCGCGCCCCAGTAGCGCTCTGCGACGGCGGCTGCGAGCACCACAGGATCGGGGCCGGCGAGCTTGTCGGGCGCCACCCGTCGGGCTGAGGCGTGCCGGTGCGTGGTGCTCGAGGCGTGAGGATGGTGAGGCCGGCGGCCGTGAGCGCCGGCCGACGTGGGCAGGAGAAGCGCCGTTGCGAGGATGACAGCGAGGAGGAGACGGGCCATACCTGCATGCTCGGGCGAGCCGCCGCCTCGCTCGTCCTCTCGCGCGGGTGATCTTGAGGGGAGCGACGGGGGAAGCGAAGGGTGAGGCGAGGCTCACCCTTCCGCTCCGTTCTGCCGATGAGGGTGTACGCGCTCGCCTGTGCCTGACCACCTGTCCCGCCTGGACCACATATGCCGTCGCAGACACCCATCACCGTCGTCCTCGCCCGCTTCGACGATCTGCTGGCCAGAGGACTGCGCGAGTTGATCGAGAGCGATCCGAGTCTTGCGATCCTCGCCGCCGACGTGGAGCACAGGCGCATCCCTGTCGTCCTCCGCGCCCACCGTCCAGACGTTGCGATCCTCGACGTCGGCGCCCTGGCCAAGTTGGCTGAGGTGAGAGAGCTCAGCGGACTGCATCCGGCCACGCGCATGGTCCTGCTCGCCGACCGCCCCTCGATGACCGAATCTGCCCAGCTGCTCGCGTTCGGAGCGAGCGCCTGCCTCGGCAGGGACACTCAGTCGCGCGACGTGCTGCACGCGATCCACCTCGCCTCACGGGGGCTTCAGGTGACTCCGCGGGGAGCCGCCGATCAGGGCGGCGGATCGATCGCGGGAGGACAGCTGCTGACCCAGCGTGAGGCCGAAGTGTTGCCTCTGCTCCAGCTGGGTCGCTCGAATGCTCAGATAGCCGTCGCCCTGCAGGTGGGCGTCGAGACGGTTCGTACACATGCGCGCAACATTTACCGCAAGCTCGGCGTCTCATCCCGCCGCGAGCTCGCCGCGCCGCCTGCGCCTGGCCCAAAGCAGAGGCCCGGCTGGGCCGTCTCCTCGCCACGGCACCGGCCCGCATCGCTCCTGACGCGCCCGCGGCGGGGGGACGGCTCGCAACACGATTGACGGGCGGTGGCGCCCGTCATCCCGAGCGGCCGGCTGGTGGCTTCCCGCCGCTAGCATGACCGGATGGCAGCGCCCCGCAACTATCTGCAAGCCGTAAACGAGCACGTCGTCGTCTACGACGGCGGCATGGGCGCGACGCTGGAGCAATTCGAGCTGACCAGCGAGGACTATGGGGGCCTGCAGGGCAAGTGTCACGAGGCGCTCGTGCTCAACCGCCCGGATGTGATCGAGGGCGTGCACAGCTCGATGCTGGAGGCCGGCGCGGAAGTGCTGGAGACGGACACCTTCCAGGCGTCGCGAATTAAGCTCGGCGAGTGGGGTCTGGCCGACTACACGGTCGAGATCAACACGAAGGCCGCAGAAATCGCGCGCAAAGCGGCGGGCAAGGAGCGCTTCGTCGCGGGCTCGATCGGGCCAACGGGCTACCTGCCCGCCTCCGAGGACCCCTCGCTCGGGCAGATCCGCTTCGGCGAGCTAGTCGAGGTGTTCGCAGAGCAGGCCGCCGGATTGATCGACGGGGGCGCAGACCTGATCATCATCGAGACGGCGCAGGACATCCTCGAGGTCAAGGCCGCGGTGTTCGGGGCGCGCGAGGCGTTCAAGTCGACCGGTCGCACGTTGCCGATCCACACCTCTGTCTCGTTGCTGCCCAACGGCGGCAAGATGCTCCTTGGCACCGACATCTCCTCGGTGCTAACGACGCTCGAGGCACTGAGGGTCGACGTGATCGGACTGAACTGCTCGACCGGCCCCGAGGACATGCGCGACGCGATCCGCTTCCTCGGGGAGTTCTGCCCGGTCCCGGTCGCATGCATTCCCAACGCCGGTTTGCCGCTACAGGGTCCGGACGGCGAGACGATCTTCCCCGAGCAACCAGAACCGCTGGCGGATGCGTTGAAGGAGTTCGTCGAGCGCTATAGCGTGGGAATTGTGGGTGGGTGTTGTGGCACTACACCCGAGCACATCGCCGCGATCGCCGAGCGAGTCGCCGACAAGCAGGTTCGGCCACGCCCAGCTCCCCGCCCTCCACACCTCTCCTCGATGATCGCCTCGACACCGCTGCAGCAGGAGCCGGCCCCGACGATGGTCGGCGAGCGCGTCAACTCGCAGGGCTCGCGCAAGGCCAAGGAGCTGCTGCTGGCTGACGACTACGACGGGCTCGTGCAGATCGCCGAGGACCAGGTCACCGGGGGGGCGCACGTCCTCGACCTCTGCGTAGCGCTGACCGAGCGCACCGACGAGGACGAACAGATGCGACTTGTGGCCAAGAAGGTCTCGCTCACACAGCCGGCGCCGATCCAGATCGACTCGACCGAGCCCGAGGTGATCGAACGTGCTCTCGAGCAGATTCCCGGCCGTGCGATCGTCAACTCGGTCAACCTCGAGGCCGGCCGGGCCAAGCTCGACCGCGTGGTCCCAGTGACGCTCGCGCACGGCGCAGCCCTGATCGCGCTGACGATCGACGAGGTGGGGATGGCCAAGACGGCCGAGCGCAAGGTCGAGATCGCCAAGAGGATCCGCGACCTCTGCTGTGAGGAGCACGGCCTAGACCCGCAGCTTTTGATCTTCGACTGCCTTACCTTCACGCTGACGACAGGCGATGAGGAGTGGCGACCTTCGGCCGTGGAGACGATCGCGGGCATCAAAGCGATCAAGGATCAGATTCCTCACGTCAAGACATCACTGGGGGTCTCGAACGTCTCCTTCGGGGTCTCCCCCGGCGCGCGCGCGGTACTCAACTCGGTCTTTCTGCACCACTGCGTCGACGCGGGCCTGGACCTGGCGATGGTCAATCCGAACCACATCACCCCCTACTCGGAGATTCCCGACGCCGAGCGTGAGCTGGCCGACGACCTCGTGTTCAACCGCCGTGAGGACGCGCTGGAGAAGTTCATCGAGCATTTCGAGTCCAAGGGCGAGGAGGACCTCGCCCAGAGCACGTCCGACCCGACCGAGGGGATGGAGCCGGAGGAGGCGCTGCACTTCCACATCCTGCGCCGTCGCCGCGACGGCGTCGAGGAACAGATCGACAGAAGTGTCGAGAAGATCGGCGCGGTGCCGACGCTCAACGAGGTGCTACTGCCGGCGATGAAGGAGGTCGGCGACAAGTTCGGCGCCGGTGAACTGATCCTGCCGTTCGTACTGCAGTCCGCCGAGGTCATGAAGCGCGCGGTCGCGCAACTGGAGAAATACCTCGACAAGATCGAGGGCTACACGAAGGGCACGGTCGTACTCGCGACCGTGTTTGGCGACGTGCACGACATCGGCAAGTCGCTGGTCAACACAATCCTCACGAACAACGGCTACACCGTCGTGGACCTCGGTAAGCAGGTGCCAATCCAGACGATCCTCGACGCCGCCCAGGAGCACGACGCCACGGCGATCGGGCTGAGCGCGCTGCTCGTCTCGACCTCCAAGCAGATGCCGGCGTGTATCCAGGAGCTGCACGCCAAGGGCCTCTCCTACCCGGTGCTGATCGGCGGCGCTGCGATCAACCGTGCGTTCGGCTACCGAGCGCTGTACCCCGGCGGCAAAGATTCAGAGGAGGCTTACGAGCCAGGCGTCTTCTACTGCAAGGACGCCTTCGAGGGCCTGTCGGTGATGGACCAGCTCGTGGACTCCGAGGCCCGTGGCGCGCTCGTTGAGAAGCTGCTCGCTGGAGCGAGCGAGTTTCGCGCCAAGGGCGAGGCGCCACAGGAGGAGCTGAACTTCGCCGACGACTCGGTGCGTTCCTCCGCGCGTACGGACGCGCCGATCCCGACACCTCCATTCTGGGGCGTGCAGGAGATCGAGGTGGACCTCGAGGAGGTCTACCGCCACCTCGACACGCACGTGCTGTTCAAGCTGCACTGGGGCGGGCGCGGCGTCAAAGGCGAGGCCTGGAAGACACTGCTTAGAGACGACTTTCGCCCGCGACTGGAGCGGATGTGGCGCGAGCAGACCTACCTGCACCCCCGCGCGCTGCTGGGATTCTTTCCGTGCTACGCGTTCGGCAATGACATCGTCGTGCTCGATCCCTCCGACCGCAAGAGCGAGCTGACCCGCTTCGTCTGCCCGCGCCAGCCCAAGGGCGACCGGATCTGCCTCGCCGACTTCTTCCGCCCGGCCGTCGACGGCGCGCCTCCACAAGAGCTCGACGTGATCGCGGTGCAGGCCGTGACGGTCGGCCCAGAGGTCACCGAGCTGATGGCCAAGCTTGAGGCCGAAGGCGAGTTCGCCGAGCAGCTGTTCGTGCACGGCCTCGGCGTGCAGACGGCCGAGGGCCTGGCCGAGTGGCTGCATTGGCGCGCCCGGGAGATGCTTGGCATCGACGAGGCGCAGGGCCGGCGCTACTCCTGGGGCTATCCGGCGGTGCCCGAGCAGTCAGAGCATCTGAAGGTTGAGCAGCTGCTCGGTCTGGGCGAGATCGGCATGCGGATCACCGACGGATATGCCCCCGACCCCGAGCAGTCCACACTCGCGCTGATCGCCCATCACCCCCAGGCGATCTACTTCGGCACACGCCAGGGGCGGCTGCTGCCGGGCGGCTCCCCCGATGATGTGATCAAGGGTTCGGCACGCGACCCGTCGCTGTTCGAGGATCTCGGCGACGAGGATCCGCCGGACGGGGCAGTCGAGTCCGAGGATGAGCCGGCGATGGCCTGAGAGGGCCGTAGACGCGGCGCGGATGCTGCGTCCTCGATCGCTCGTGTGCGAGAAAAGCACACCACGCTCACTGCGTCCTTGCCCCGCTTGGTCCACGGTCCTCTCAGAAGGTTGGAGAGACAACAAGCACTCTGGGGTCGGGTTACCCCTCGGCGCGCGATAGACCTCCAGCGCGCTCGGCGGGCAGCGGCCCGAGCGTGACCGGTGCGGCGTGCATCGTGCGCAGGCGCACGTCGCGCCAGGAAAGACCCTCGTTGAGTAGGGCGGGCACACCCATCAGCAGCGCCGTCGCAACCTCGACCGCCTGCAGGACGATGCCATAGGCGATCGCGTCGGGGGTGGAGACGTGGTAGGCACCGGCCAGCACTGCTACGCAGGCGGCCTGGAACACGCCGACGTTGGCGGGCGTGGCGGGGATCACGGCGGTGACGTTGACCGCGAACAGGACGCCCGCGGCGGCTGGCGCCCCGGCGTGGGAATCCAGGCCGAGCGCCATCAACAGCAACCAACAGGACAGCCACTGCAGCGCCCACGCGCAGAGCTGGATCACGGTAGCCAGGGCGGCACGGCGGGGGCGGCTGAATACACGCAGACCGTCGCGCAAACGCAACAGCACACCACGCAAGCCGACCAGCGCCGCCTGCAGTCGGCGTGATCGAGAGACCGCGGCAGGCGGGATCAAGACCGGCGCGAGCAGCACGACGACGAGCGCTGCCAGCGGCGCGAGCGCGATCAGCAACAGCGCGCGATCATGACCGTCGAGCACGCTTACGCTGGAGAGGGTGACGCAGCCAAGGATTAGCAGCGCGAGCAGGTTGAGCAGCGTCTGCGAGACCATCGTGCCGAGCACGACGGGCAGCGTCTCCCGTGCGCGCCCAAGACGACGGGCGACGATCAGCGCACGTGAGGGCTCCCCCAGGCGGGCGGGCAGAGTCGATGACATCAGCACCCCGATGAACGTGCCTTGCATCGCATCGCGACGTTTGGCGCGTCGCCAGGTCGGCGCGACGACGAGGATCGCGTGCCACGCCAGCGCCCGGACGAACATCGCGGCGCACATCACCGCCAGGCCCGCGAGCAGCAGGCCAGGCTTGGAGGCGACCAACGAAGTGGCAACGCGCGTGACGCCGATGTGCTGTAGGGCCAGCGCGGCGAGTCCAGCGCCCAGTAGCGAGCTGCCGAGGAGACCGAGGCGGCGCAGCGTGCGCACGCGACGGGCACGGTCTGAGGCGGGCACCGTGGGCGCCTGCGCCTTCAGCGAAGGCAATCGCTGAGCGGGAACCCGCGGCAGTAGATCGGCGGGGGCGAATCCATGTCGGATCGCGGCCCTCCTCAGGCGCGTAGTCGGCTCGCCGACCGCGAGGGCCTGCTCATAGCAGTCGAGCACTTCGGCGGCGACATGCGGCCAGGCAAAGCGCTCGGCGCGCTCGCGAGCCGCTGTGGACATACGCTCGCGCCGCTCGGGTTCAAGCGCGAGCCGGCGCAGGGTCTCGGCGAGCGCGAGGGGATCACCGACCGGCACCAGCTGACCATCCACACCGTCACGCAGGACGTCACGGTATCCGGGGATATCGGAGGCGAGCACAGGTGTGCCCGCGGCCAGACCCTCGGTGATGACCATGCCGAAACTCTCGCCGCCGAGAGAGGGCGCACAGAGGACATCTGCCCGTGCAAACTCAGCCGACTTGCGCTCCTCGGAGACCTTGCCCAGCGCCCGGATGCAGCGGTCGTCGAGGGTCATGTGCGCGACCTCCTCGGCGGACGCGCCGACGAGCGTGAGCGTGGCCGGAACGTGGTCGCGCAGCGCCTCGAACGCGCGCAGCAGCACGGATAGTCCCTTGCGCTCAACGGCCTGACCGACGAACAGGATGCGCAGCGGCCCGGCGGGGCCGTCCTCGGACGGCCCGTGAGGCGCCCCCAACTGAACGCCGTTGGGGACAATCCGGTAGCGCCCGCCGTAAAAGCGCCGAGCGGTCCAGGCGGCCGCCTCGGACACGGCGATGCGTACACGCAGGCGATTGATGCGCCGCCGCCCACCCAGCGGGCCCGCGGCGAGGCCGTTGGTGATCGGGTTCTCGGAGTAGGTGTGGAACGTACCCACGAGCGGCAGCGTTCCGGCGTGGAAGAGGGCATCCCAGCAGACCATGGGGACGATCGGCTCGTGTAGATGCGCAACGTCGTAGCCGCCGCTGCGCAGCTCTCGGCGCAAGGCCAGGAAGGCATTGGGAGCGCCGGTGATGTTCGAGACGGCGCCGTTGGCCGGCAGTCCGAACGTGCGCCCTAGTGAGACGAAGTCCGCGGGCGGCTGCAGACGCTGCGGGCGGGCTCCACGATGCAGACGCCGCGCAAGGGCATCGTCGGGGTCATATGGCGCGAGAATGCGGGCATCGTGCCCGAGCACGCCCAGCTCAGCCGCGAGCGCCTCGATGTGGCGCGTGACGCCTCCTGGGTAAGTCCACGAGTAAGGCGAGATCAGCGCGATCCGCACAGGACTGAGTCTAACCGCTCGAGCCGACCGCAGATCGAGCGCAAGCACGATGGGCTGCGATAATCGCCTGGTGGCCGCTCGGCATTTCGTCAAGTACACGTTCCTGAAGCTCGACCCGGCGTGGCGACGATTGGACTCTTCTCAGCGCGAGCAGGACAAGCGCGAGCTGCTGGCGGCGTGCGAGGACTTCGCCGACGGGCATTTACTGCAGGCGTTCTCGCTGATGGGCACGCGCGGTGACGCCGAGTTGCTGCTGATCGCCGAGGCGGAGAACCTGGAGCGCATCCATGAGCTGCACGTCGTGATGGCGCAGAGCGGGCTGATGAAGTGGGCCGATACCCCGTACTCGTTCCTGGGGATGCGCAAGAGCTCGGAGTACTCCGAAGACGAGCGCACGAGCCCACGCGGCTTCGAGGGCCGCTATGTGTTTGTGTACCCGTTTGTCAAGTCCCGGGAGTGGTATGGACTGCCTGCGCAGGAGCGCTGGCGGATCATGCAGGGACATATCCAGGTCGGACGCGAATACCCGGGGGTGGACAACCACACGACCTACTCATTCGGGCTGGATGATCAAGAGTTCGTGGTCGCGTTCGACACCGACGACGTGGGCACGTTCCTGGATCTAGTGCAACGCCTGCGCACGACCGAGGCTTCGCGCTACACCGTGCGCGACACGCCGAGCTTCACCTGCATCAGGATGTCGCTGGAGCGCGCGCTGAACGCGCTCGACGGCGAGCCGATCAACGTCCACACTACGGCGCTCCCGGCGGCCTGAGGCGTCAGTGCCCAAGGGCCTCGCGCATCTGCGCCGCTCCGACCCTGTGCTCGCCGAGGTGATCGCGGCGGTCGGGAAGCTACCCGATGGGCGCGAGGGGCGACCTGACCGGGAGGACCACTACGGCGCGCTGGTGCGCGCGATCGCGGGCCAACAACTGTCGGTCAAGGCGGCGCGTTCAATTTACGGGCGGTTGACAGATCGCTTCGACGGTCGACCACCCACGCCTGAAGAGATCCTCGAAGACGAGCCCGAAGAGTTGCGCACCGCCGCGGGGCTCTCGCGCGCGAAGGTCGGCTACCTCCGGTCGCTGGCCGAACACACGCTCTCGGGCGAACTGGAGCTGGAGCGACTCGACGCACTGGATGATGACACGGTGATCGCCGAGCTCACTGCGGTCAAGGGACTGGGGGTATGGACCGCACATATGTTCCTGATGTTCCACCTCGAGCGTCCCGACGTGTTGCCCGTCGGCGACCTCGGTATCCGCCGGGCGATCGAACGCGCCTATGAGCTGGACGAGCTGCCGGAGGCGGCCGCGATGGAGGAGATCGCGCTGCCGTGGCGCCCGCACAGAACGCTGGCGTGTCGGTACCTGTGGCGCTCGCTGGCTAACGAGCCTACGTAAGGCCGACTGACAGGTAGAACATCCGTCGATCGCCCACCGGCATCGGGCAAGTGTCCCGGGCCACGACCGACGTAACGTTAATGGTCCATCGGCGCAAAGCCCGCCTGCGAAAGACCAAGCATCAAGAGCAGCACCACGAGCAGCACAAGCGCCACGCCCAGCACCACAAACGCAGGCGTAAACACAAGAAGCCTCCCAAGCACGTCCGTCACGCCGCGGCAAAGCCAAGGGGGGCACTGCCACTCCCACCGCCTAGCGCACCGGTCTCACCTCCCGCTCCCTCCCCTGCCCCGGTCGAATCACAGGGCGCTCCTATCTCGCTCGCCCAAGCGCACCGCTTGTGCTGGCGCGCGGGCTTTGGACCAACACCCGGACAGGCCACGGCGCTCGCCGGACAGCCACTGAGGCAGGTCGTCTACGGTCTCACGCGACCAGCTGGGGCGGCTGTACTCACCGGCACGCCACCGACCGACGATGCGGGCAACCCGCTCGCCCCCGCCGATGCGTGGGGCGAGGACCACTGCTGGTGGCTCGACCGCATGGTTCGCTCCGACCAACAGTTGGTGGAGCGGATGACGTTCATCTGGCACGACTGGTTCGCTAACTCCAACGAGAAGGTCTCAAGCCAGCAGCTGATGCTCGATCAGAACAACCTGTTTCGCGCGATGGCACTCGGAAGCTTCCACGACCTGTTCCTCGCGGTTACTACCAACCCCGCGATGCTCGTGTTCCTCGACGGTATCTACAACGACCGCTACGAACCGAACGAGAACTATGCGCGCGAGATGATGGAGTTGTTCTCGTTGGGCGCCGACCGCGGCGCCTACACCGAGGACGACGTGCGCGAAATGGCGCGTGCGCTGACCGGTTGGAGCGCGGAATGGTCGGAAAGCAGCGGCCTGCATAACTTCCACTTCGACGCCTCCCGCCACGATACGGGCGTAAAGACGGTGTTCGGGCAGACGGGCAACTGGAACTGGGAAGACGCCGTGCGCCTGTGCGTCAGCCATCCGCTGCACGCCTCGTTCATGGTGACGAAGCTGTGGGGCTACTTCATCCCCAGCGCACCCGACATGGCGACACTCGCTTCACTACAGGGTGCATATACGGGCTCGGGCTACAGCATCCGGGCCGTCGTCGAGGCGATCCTGCAGCATCCCGACTTCTATGAAGGCCCGGAGCTCGTGACTCCGCCCGTCGTATACAACGCGGGGCTGCTGCGCGCGATCGCACGCCCGATCGATACGACCGCCTGGGCGTGGCTGTCGGCAGGCGCCGGCCAGCAGTTGTTCTATCCCCCGAACGTCTCGGGTTGGGACTTCGGCGCCTGGTTGGATACATCGAGCATCAAGGCGCGCTGGGAAATGGCCAGCTATGTCACGGCCAAGACCTACCCAAACCCGTGGCCGGCCAAAGGCGAACCGGAATACAGCGCCACCGAGGACCCCGCGACCGCGCTGAGCAACGCCCTGGCCTACTGGGGAGACCCGCTGCTATCCGGCGAATCCGCGCAGTGCATCGCCGCATTTGCGCGGTCCTGCTTGAGCGAACCACTCGCTCCGTGGCAACAGAGCCCCTACCGAGCACTGCGCCAGAACGCGCTGCGGATGCTGATCGCGACCGCTCCCGATATGCAGGTGAGCTGAGCGTGCCGGCCGGGACGATATCCGCGATGCAGGAGAGCTGAAACATGGCCAAGAGCTGCTCGTGCAACGACTTCAACCGCGCTCAACTGCTGCGCCGTGGCGCAGCAGTGGCGGGCCGGGGCCTACCGAAGATCGAGCCCGGTATGCCGCTGCCGGCGGGTACGGGCCTGGATCGGCGCACGTTCCTGTTGCGCTCGGCCGGCGCGGCACTGTCGGTATACGGCGCTTCGATGCTGAGCCCGCGCCACTTCGAAGAGGGCATCGCCCAGGCCGCGGCGAGCGCTCCCGAACAACCGGTGCTCGTGTCGATCTTCATGGAAGGCGGCTGGGACGCGCTGTCGGTGCTCGCGCCGGTCGGTGACGCTAAATACCAGACGCTGCGCCCCACGCTCGCTCTGCCCGATGGCAGCGGACAGCCCTTTAGCGAGGACTCACGCCTGATGTGGCATCCGCAGGCGGGTGGCCTGGCGACATTGCACGAAGAGAAAAAGGTGACCGTGTTCCCGGCAGTCGGCTATGACCCGCCGGACGAGAGTCACTTCACCAGCCGCCACTACTGGGAGGTGGGTGAGCTGAACACGCAGACGCGCTCGGGCTGGATGGGTCGCCTGCTCGACGCGACCGGCCAAGCCGGCAACCCCCTACAAGGACTGTCGTTGGACTATTCGCTCGCGCCCGCGCTGGCTACGACGAAGATGCCTGTGGCCGCGGTGTCCTCGCCGGCGGACTACAACATGTGGGCCTACGGACTGGACGAACCGCTCACCGCCCCGGCGCTGCGCACGTTCGGAGAACTGGGCGCTTTGAATGCGTCTTCGCCCGCCTACGCCCAGGCGCGGGGCGCATCATTGGACACGAGCATCGTGCTCAATCAGATGGCGGCATTCACTCAATCGCAGGGCAAATCGACGTACAAACCGACTGTCCCGTATCCGACGAGCGGCGGTGAATTCCCGGCGCGGCTGGCCGCGCTCGCCGCGATGCTCGATGCGGGGCTGCCGATCAAATGCGCGTCGCTGACCGCCGTCGGCTCTTATGACACGCACTCCGACGAGCAGGAAACCCTGAGCACGAACCTCGGCGAGACCGTCGCCGCGGTGCTCGCGTTTCAGCGCGACCTCGAACAGCGCGGGCTCGCCGATCGGGTGTTGATCCAGCTGTGGTCGGAGTTCGGTCGCCGTCCGCAGGAAAACGGCTCGGGCACCGATCACGGCGCGGCGGGCGTGGCGTTCCTGATCGGAACACAGTCCGCCGGACAGATGATCGGTGAATTTCCGGGGCTGAGCAAACTCGACGAAAACGACAACCTCGTGAACACCTCGGACTTCCGCGCGATGTACTGCGCGCTGCTTGAGCAATGGTTCCTGACTGAAGCCGAACCGATCATCCCCGAAGCGGCGCTGTTCAAAGAATTGCCACAGCTGATCAAGGGCTGATGGGACACCCGGCGAGATACCTGCTGGCGGCGTGCGTCCTGTGCGTGCTCGGCGCAGCCGCGACCGCCGTGGCGCTGGCCGCGACCACACATAACAAAGGTAAAGGCAATGACTCTCGCCATCGCCCACCCCATATGATGAAAGCGTGCCACCGCACAAGGCACCACTCGTGTCCGAAGCACCATAAACACAAGCGCAAGCATCGGGTGAGCACGCACAAGAGCGCGCCCGCCGGCTTGGGCCCGCCGAGCGCTCCAACAACGTCGAGGCCAGCGGACCCGCAGCCAACGAGCGAAGGCCCACCACCACCCGGCACGGGCGCGTCGTCCCCGCCCAGCCCTGGCGAAGGACCCCCAGCGACAGAAACTCCCGCGGGCCCACCGGCGCCTGCGCGAGTTCAGGTGATCGCGAAGGAGTACAGTTTCACTCTCTCGCGCACCGAAGTACCGGCGGGAACGGTGATCCTCGAGTTCGTGAACAACGGTGAGGATCCGCACAACCTGCACGCGGCCGAACGGAGCGAAGGCACTGAAGCGGGCGAAGTCGCGAACAAGGCGCCGGGCGAACACGAGGATCTGACGCTCATCATGCGTCCGGGTAGTTACACGCTGTTCTGCTCGCTACCGAAACACGAGGAAAAAGGGATGAAAGCCACGCTCGTGGTCAACTGATCCGCCGCACGACGACCGTACGATCGGCCTCGGCGACGATCTCCCAGCCAGGGACACCACCCCCAGTGCGGAAGTGTCGCGTGACAACCGCCGTGGGTCCGGGCAGACCGCGCCCACCCGGTCGATCGGCGCGGGCGTCGTGGAAGACGACACGGCCGCCGAGTGTGACGAAGCGATGCCACTCCGACCAGTCCAGCTCACAGCCGGACTCGGAGTGATCCCCGTCGATAAACACAAGGTCGACCTCACCTTGCCAGCGTGAGGCTAGCTCGGCGGAGAGGCACGCGTGCCAGTGAACGGCGGGTGCATCGCCGCCGCGCCGACGGCGAGCACGGGCGACAACACGCCGGGTCGCCCACTCGGTGGCGCCCCAGCCGGAGGGCAATGCGTCGGGATGACGGCCGAAGGGATCGACCAGGTGCAGCTCGGCATCGGAGCTCAGCGCCCCGCACAGCGCGAGCGCGGAGGAGCCCTCGTACACCCCAATCTCGACCACGCACCGTGCCCCCCGAGCCGACTCCAGCAGCACGGAGGCGTCCTCGATGGAGTGCATCGTGCGCGGCGGGATCAGTCCCATGCCGACCGCGAGCGCGCGCAGGCGCACGTCGTCGCGCAGGCGATCGGGCGTCAGACGGCGCAGACCGGCGGGCAGGAGCGGCATGAGACAGGGAAGTGCGTCAGGTGCTCACAGACCTTCTGACGGTCGGAGGGCATGCTGGCCGATCGGAGATCCGGTCGATCTTCGATCGGCAAGGACGCAGGGAGCGTGACGTACTACGTACGCGAGCAACCGAGGACGCAGCATCCGCGCCGTCATCCGTCCGTCAGACTGCCGAGACCTGCTCCTCCTCGGCCACTCTGAAGGACGAGCCGCAGCCGCAGGCGGCGACGACGTTGGGGTTCTCGACCTTAAAGCCGGCCCCTTGGAGGGTCTCCTCGTAGTCGATGATCGAGCCGCGCACGAATGGGAGGCTGTCGTTGTCGACCAGCAGCTTGAGGCCGTGAGTCTCGAACACGGCGTCCTCGTCGCGCTGCTCGTCGAACGCGAGTTGATACTGAAAGCCCGAGCAGCCGCCGCCGCGCACGCCCACACGCAGACCGGCCATGCTCACGTCCGCGTCCTGAGCGGCCAGGAACTCGCGGACCTTCTCGGCACCCTTATCGGTGATCGTGACCATCGCTTTCCAAAGTATAGCGAGGGGTGCAGGAGTGTTCTAAGCTTGGCAAAGCATGCCGAATGCCGAGGAGATCAAGCAGCGCATCGAGGCCGCGATCCCGGGAGCGAGGGCCGAGGTCGAGGACTGGACGGGCGGTGGCGATCACTTCAAAGCGACCGTCACCGCGCAGGCGTTTGCGGGTCGCAGCCGCATCGAGCAGCATAGGCTCGTTTACGACGTGTTCGGCGCGGAGATCGGCGGCCCCATCCACGCGCTGTCGCTGAAGACCCAAAGCCCCCAATAGCCAGGAGCCAGCCATGTCAGATACCGAGCAGAGCACCGAGATTCGCGAGGCGATCGCACAGGCGATCTCCGAGCACGAGACGATCCTGTTCATGAAGGGGACGCCAGATGCACCCGCTTGTGGCTTTTCGGCGCGCACGGTGGCGGCGCTGCAGGCTCTGGAGGCTCCATTCGCAGCCGTGGATGTGCTGCCGGACCCGCGCATCCGCGAAGAGCTATCGGCGATCTCGCAGTGGCCGACGATCCCACAGCTGTTCGTCAAGGGCGAGCTCGTGGGTGGGTGCGACATCGTGATGGAGATGTATGAGTCCGGCGAGCTGGCGCAGACGCTCGGCGTCGAGGCGGATACGGTGGCGTTGGAGGACGAGGCCGAAGCGGTCACCTCCGGCCTGACGCAGATCGAAAATCGGCTCGGCTGAATCTCACGACGCGCGCGTCGGAGTGCGCCCCGGCGGAGCTTGCTGTGAGGTTCCGCAAGGGTCGGCCGTTGCGATAGCGTCCGCTGAGGGATGCCTGAGTCCGTCGCGGTAGCTACCGACAGCACGCACTACCTGCCGCGCGAGCTCGCGGATGAGCAGGGCGTCCACCAGGTCAGTCTGTATGTCGGCTGGCAGGGGCAACCCGAGCGAGAGCTGGAGATGGATGGATTCGACGCCTTCTATAAGCGTCTGGCGTCAGACTCCGAGCTGCCCACCACCTCACAACCATCGATCGGCGACTTTCTGGCCGTGTGGGAGCCGCTGCTCGAGCAGGGCAGAGACATCGTCTCGATCCATCTCGCCGGAGGCATCTCGGGTACGTGTGAGGCCGCCAGGCAGGCGCATGGACTGCTCAGCGAGCGCGGGCTTGGCGAGCGAGTCGCAGTGATCGATGGCGAAACCGCGTGCGGCGGAATGGGGCTACTAGTTCTTGCGGCCTGCGCCGCCGCCAAGTCAGGCGCGGATCGGGACGCCGTGGTTGAGCGGGTTCGCGAGGCACGTCGCGCGTTGAAGATCTGGTTCTGCCTGGACACATTGGAGTACCTGCGCCGAGGCGGACGCGTGGGCAAGGCGCAGGCGTGGTTGGGCGGGACGCTGCGGATCAAGCCGATCCTGTCGATGGAGTACGAAATCGTCCCTGTCGAGCGCGTGCGCACCGCGGGCAGGGCGTTCGAGCGGATGGTGCAGTACGCCCAGCAGTTGCACGACGAAGGGGCGGATGGGTGGGTGGTGCAGCACATCCAGGCGACCGAGCAGGCCGAGCGACTGATCGAGCGCTGCCGTGAGATCTTCGACTCCGAGCCGGTCTTCACCTCGGAGGTCGGACCGGTGATCGGTACCTACACGGGTCCGGGCCTGATCGGCGTGGGCGCGATACCGCGCTCGCTGCTCAGCTGATCAGAAAGCTAGACGGCCGATGAGCAAGCTGGACGATCGTAGATCCATTGATCTGCGATCGGTCAGGACGCAGGGAGCGTGGCGTACTACGTACGCGTGCTGGCCGATCGGCGATCCCCATCGATCGACGATCGGTAAGGACACAGCATCGCGCTGGCCGAAACGGGGATGCGAGCCGAAGGCGAGTGTCTCCCGGCTTCGGTCAGCGGTCGTCTAGCGGCGGCGCCGGCGGCGCAGCATGCGACCGCCGATGAGCAGGCCGACGACGGCGGCAGCGGCGGTGACCTCGCTGCGATGACGCTCCAGGTGCCCACGCCAGTCGGTGAGGTAGGCGACCTCACCGCGCAGCTGCACGATCGAGACGGCGAGCTCGTTGCGATTGGCCTCGATCGAGTCGCGGATCTCGGCGGGCGAACGCTGGGGCATCAGGCGGTGGCTCCCTCTCCGCCGCCGGGAGCGGGCGGGTCGACGGCGTGCGGCGCGGCGGCGCCATAGGA
>JBAUXH010000189.1:0-4913 GCA_049584155.1 Solirubrobacteraceae bacterium | reverse complement strand
GCTCACCTGCGGCCTGCCCGGCAGGGCCGCGAGCAGCCTCGCCAGCGCCTCCGCGCGCTCGGGATCGAGCGGGATCCGCCACGCCTTCTCACCCGGGTCCCAGCGCCTGCCGGGAATCGCGCGCAGGAGCACGCGCAGACGCTCGTCGTAGGGGAACTGCAGTACGGCTTCACCGCTGTCGAGGGAGGCAAAAAAGGGTGTCGACACGAACATCACACGATATGCGCACGGGTGGATACGAGGGCCCGGCGGACCCGCCGAGGGTCGGTCGGACCCGCCGAGGCCCGGTCGGACCCGCCGACAAATCGGCCTCGCCGACACCCCGATCGGCGCGATGACCGCTCGACAACGACAGGTCGCGCCCGCGAAGCCCGATACCGTCAGGCTTGCCTGGCCCCGGCCAGAGGATGAGTCTTAGAACACCTGCTGGGAAATCAGGAACACGTTCATCGCGGTGATTAGCACCGCCAACCCGCAGGCCATAACGGTGGTCAGGCGGCGGTTGACGTGTACGCCCATCACCTCTCGGTTACTGGTCAGCAGCACGAGCGGGATCAGTGCGAAGGGAATGCCGAACGCCAGCACAACCTGGCTGAGCACGAGTACTTCGGTCGGACTGAGCCCGACCGCGAGGATCGCGATGGCGGGCACCATCGTCACCAGCCGGCGGGCTACGAGCGGGATGTTCAGGCCCACGAATCCCTTCATCACCACCTGGCCGGCGTAAGTCCCGACGCTCGAGGACGACGCGCCGGAGGCCAACAGGGCTACCGCGAATGCGAGCGCCGCCCCCCCGCCGACCAACTGGGCGAAGCCGGCGTGGGCCTGCGCGATCGTGCTCACGTCCGAGTGGCCCGTGCCGTGGAACAGCTTCGCGGCGACCGCGAGCATGGCCATGTTCACGATCCCCGCCAGGCCCAGCGCGACGATCACGTCGGTGCGCTCGAACTTCAGCACCCGCGCGCGCTCGCGCGCGTTGCGCACCGGCGTGCGCCCGTTCATCAGCGCCGAGTGCAGGTAGATCACGTGCGGCATCACCGTCGCGCCGACGATGCCCACCGCCAGATACAGGCTGTCGCGGTTGCCCAGGTGTGGGGCTAGCCCGCTGAGGGACTCGCGGGCTGAGGGCCCGATCTTCAACGCCTCATACAGGAACCCGAGGAAGATGATTCCCAGCAGCGCCGAGATGGCCAGCTCGAAGCGCCGGTACCCGCGCGATTGCAGCTCGAGGATCGCGAAGGCGATGAACCCGGTCATGATCCCCGCCGGCAGCAATGGCACACCGAACAGCAGGTTCAGGCCGAGCGCGGCGCCGACGAACTCGGCTACGTCGGTGGCCATCGCCATGACCTCTGCCTGCACCCACATCCCCCACGAGAGCGAGCGTGGATAGCGCTTGCGGAACAGCTCGGGAAGGTTGTGATCGGTCGCGATCCCGAGCTTCGCCGAGAGGTACTGAATCAGCATCGCCATCAGGTTGGCGACGAGCACGACCCACAGCAGTAGATAGCCGAACTGCGCGCCGCCCTGTACGTTCGTGGCGAAGTTGCCGGGATCTACGTAGGCGATCGCGGCTACGAACGCCGGGCCGAGCATCGCCAGCGACGCCTTCACCCGCCCTTTCGCCAGCAGCGCATCAAGATGGCTGGGACCGAGTGCCACCTCCCCGCCCACGCCGGCGGCCCCGACGCCTTCAAGTGCCGGCTCGGACCCCAGCGGCGGTGGCGGAGGCGGCGGCGGGCTCATGCGGCTTGCACCGCCACCCTCATGGCTCGCGCCAGCTGGCCCCCGATCGCCTGCTCGCGCTCGCCCTCCGAGAAGCTCACTAGCAGCGGCCCATCGAAGGGCTGGCGTTCTCTCACCGTCACGCGGTCGCCCGGCGAGATGCCCTGCCGGGAGAGATAGCGGAGCATCTCCGGGTCGGCGTCGGACACGCGCACGAACACGCCTCCCTCACCCTCGGCGAGACTGTAGAGGCTACGGCTATGATCGCGCTCGGGCAGCTCCAGCTCGGCACTCGGGATCGGATCGCCGTGGGGATCGCGTGTCGGGTCCCCGAGCTTGGCCGCGATCAGACCCTCTAGCTCCTCGGAGATCACGTGCTCGAGCACCTCGGCCTCGGCGTGCACGCGATCCCAGGGCATCTGCAGCGTCTCCGCGAGGAACAGCTCGAGCAGGCGATGGTGGCGGATCACCTCCAGTGCGACCCGCCGACCCGCCGGCGTTAGCCGCACACCGCGATAGGGCACGCGCACGATCAACCCCTCGCCGTCGAGCTTCTTCAGCATCGCCGACACGGAACCGGGCGTGATCTGCAGGCGCTCGGCCAGGGCATTCGTCGATACCGGCCCCTCCTCGCGCGACTGCAGCGCGAATATCGCCTTGCAGTAGTCCTCTACCGCGGATGAGCGTGCGCGAGGACTCGCGTGATGTTCTTGGACGGCCATGAAATTAGTTTATGGCATGCCAAGACTTTTTTCAAGACAGGGCACACCGCGCGGAGGGGTCGCTTTAGGAAAAGATGCCCCGCAGATGGATCGCGACTACGAGCTCCAGACTCACCGCGCCGAGGACCACCATTGGTGGTATCGCGGTCGCCGCACGGTGCTCGAGCGCGTGATCGAGCGCCTGCGGTTGCCCGCGCGCGCGCGCATCCTCGACGCCGGCTGCGGCAGCGGACGCAACATGGTGGAGCTCGCCCGCCACGGCACGGTCACGGGCGTGGAGCTGTCGGACACCAGCGTCGCGCTCGCCCGCGCGCGCTCCTGCGGAGAGGTGATCGAGGGCTCGGTGCTGGAGATGCCCTTCGAGGCTCAGAGCTTTGACTTCGCGGTCTCCCTGGACGTGATCGAGCACCTGCAGGACGACCTGAGCGCGCTGCGCGAGCTGCGCCGTGTCGTCGCGCCCGGCGGCGCACTGCTCGTGACGGTGCCCGCGTATCAGTGGCTGTGGAGCGGGCATGACGAGATCAACCATCACCACCGCCGCTACACCCGCCGCTCGTTGCAAAGGGTCGCCGAGCAGGCCGGCTGGGAGACCGTGCGCACGACCTACTTCAACTCGCTGCTACTCCCCGTCGCGATCGTGCTGCGGGTGCTCGACCGCTTCTCGACCAAGACGACCGAGTCGAGCCTCGACCTGTGGGTCCCGCCGGCGCCGGTCAACTGGCTGCTCGAGCGCCCCTTGGCGCTGGAGGCCGCGGTCATCGGGCGTGGCGGGCGCATCCCCGCCGGGCTGTCGCTGTTGACCCTCTTCCGTTAGCGCCCGTACAGCGCGGCCACTGCCTCGTCACCCGTCGCTGGCGGCCGGCAAGACCGCCGGGGTCCTGAACGTCCACGAGCGGTTCGCCGCGAACGTCAGCACGGTTACGATCGCCGTCGTCGGGATCTGCCCGACAAGCTCATCCATGCCAAGGCCGTGCACGAACAGGTACACGAGACCGAGGTTCAGTCCCAGCCCACAGGTCTGCACGATCGCCCAGCGCACCGGCGTGAGCGCGTCGCCGACGTGCTCACGGAAGGTCCAGCGGCGATTCAGCAGGAACCCGTTGACCGCGCCCACGGCGAAGCCGATGCCCGAGGCGGCCACGTACCAGACGCCGAAGACCTTCAACAGGACCGTGTACACGGCGAAGGCGATCAAGGTGTTCGACACGCCGACGATCCCGAACTTCAGAAACTGCACGATCACCTTCGCGTTTAGCGCCGATATAGGCCGTTCCCGTAGTCTGTGCATGGTTGTCTTTACTGTAATTGGCTTCGCCCACCGGACCCCATGACGATGACGACGACGATCACGACGCCCCTCTCGGATCACGACCAGCGCCCGCGGCGCACTCCCACCCTGCTGAGCGTCGTCGCACCGGTCTACGACGAGGAGGAGCTGATCGAGCAGTTCGTCGCCCGCGCGATCGCCGCCGTCGCCGACTACCGGTTCGAGCTGGTGCTCGTCAACGATGGCTCATCCGATCGCACGCCGGAGATCCTCGACCGCATCGCCGACGCCGACCCGCGCGTGCGGGTCGTGCATCTGTCGCGCAACTTCGGGCATCAGGCGGCGCTCACGGCGGGCCTCGAGCACGCCCGCGGCGACGTCGTGGCGATGATCGACGCCGACCTGCAGGACCCGCCTGAGTTAATCGTCGAGATGATCGAGCGCTGGAGCACGGGCGCGGACGTCGTCTACGCCGTGCGCCGCGCACGCGAGGGCGAGACCGCGTTCAAGCTCGCGACGGCCTCGTGGTTCTACAAACTCTTCGACAAGCTCGCGCAGGTCGACCTCGAGCCCAACTCGGGCGACTTCCGCCTGCTCGACCGGCGCGCGCTGGACGCGCTGCTGTCGATGACCGAGCGCTCGCGCTTCCTGCGCGGCATGACCGTGTGGGTGGGCTTCTCGCAGACGGCCGTCTCCTACGAGCGCGACGCGCGCCACGCGGGCGAGACCAAGTACACGCTGCGGCGCATGCTGCGCTTCTCCCTGGATGCGATCGCCTCCTTCTCGCACCTGCCGCTGCAGCTGGCGACGTACGTGGGGCTGCTCTCCGCGGGCGTCGCCTTCGTCGCGATCCCCGTCGTGATCCTGCTGCGCATCTTCGACTCCTACCTGCCGGGGTTCGGCTCGATCACGATCGCGATCCTGTTGCTCGGGGGCATCCAGCTGATCGCGCTGGGCGTGATCGGCGAGTACGTCGGGCGCATCTACGACGAGGTCAAGCACCGTCCGCTCTACATCGTCCGCGAGGAGCGCAACCGCCCGGCGGGCGACGCGGTGACGGTCCCACTCGCGCGCGCCGGACTGCCGGTGCGCCATCCGGAAAAGGTGGGCTGAGGTCGGGAGGAGGGGGTCGTGGCGTATACGCCACGACCGGCGAGCCACACATGCGCCAATCGGCTGGGCGGCAGATGCTTGAGAAA
>JBAUXH010000188.1:0-7169 GCA_049584155.1 Solirubrobacteraceae bacterium | reverse complement strand
GCTCGAGGAGGTATCGCTGGCGGCGCCCGATGATGCGCCCGCGCTGGCGGGGGCCATCGCGCGCGTGCTCACCGACCCGGACATCGCACGGCGCGGGCTGGAGCGCGTCGGTGCGCTCTGCGCCCCGGGCGTCCTCGCGCGCACGTTGGCGGGCATCTATAAGGATTCCTCGAGGGGCGAGGTCGCACCGCCCGGCGAGGGCGCCGCCGGGACCCTCGCCGGGACGTAAGCTGGCGGCCGTGGCTGTGCACTCATCCCTTCCTGCGGATGGCGACCCGGACCGGCCGGGGCCCACGAGCACCGAGGCCCGCCGCGCCCTCATCACCGGGATCTCCGGCCAGGACGGGTCGTTCCTGGCGGAGCTGCTGTTGGAAAAGGGCTATGCCGTCACGGGCGTCGTGAGAGACCCAGCCGCCGGCTCGCTGGGCTGCTCCGAGCACTTGCGCGCGCAGATCGAGCTCGTGCCCGGCGATCTGCTGGCGCCGGATACGCTGCGGGAGGCGATCGCGGGCGCACGCCCGCACGAGATCTACCATCTCGCCGCCCCCTCATTCGTGCCCGCGTCCTGGGATCGACCCGAGGAGACGTTCCGTGCGATCGCCGGCTCGGCCGCGGCGATCCTCGAAGCGGTTCGCGAGCTGGCTCCGGCCGCGCGCGTGTTCCTGTCGTCCTCCGGCGCGATCTTCGGCGATGCGCCCGAGTCTCCCCAGCGCGAGGACACGCCCTGCCGCCCGCTCACACCATATGCCCTAGCCAAGCTCGGGGCTCATCAGCTCGTCGGGTTGCTGCGTGCGCGCGACGAGTTGCACGTCAGCTCCGGCATCGTCTTCAACCACGAGTCCGAGCGTCGCCCTGAGCAATTCGTCACGCGCCGGATCACCCATGCCGTCGCGGCGATCTCGCTCGGTCTCCAACAGGAGCTGACGCTCGGCGATCTGTCTGCCGTACGCGACTGGTCATTCGCGGGCGACATCGTCCACGGTGCCTGGCTGATGCTCCAGCAGGAGCGCCCCGAGGACTATGTCCTCGCCAGTGGCGTCGGTCATACCGTCGCGGAGTTCGTGCGCGCCGCGTTCGCCTGCGTCGATCTCGACTCCGAGCGTCATCTGCGGATCGATCCCGCGCTCGTGCGCGCTCCCGAGCAGACCCCCAGCGTCGGCGATCCGGCCAAGGCTCGCGAGCGCCTGGGCTGGACTGCGCGGGTCAGCTTCCCCCAGCTTGTGCGACGAATGGTCGCGGCCGATCTGCTGAGACTGGAACAGACCCTCTAGACTGACCGCCGCATGAGCACCGTCGGCGTCATCGGACTCGGCTATGTCGGTCTGCCGCTTGCGGTGGCTTTCGCCGAGCAGGGTTGCGAGGTCATCGCGGTCGATGTCGACCCGCGCAAGATCGAGGCAATCGAGTCCGGCGAGTCCTACATCGAGGACATTCCCTCCGAACAGCTGCGCGGCGTCGCCGATCGCATCCACGCCTCCACCCACTACGCGCGCCTGGCCAAGGCCGACGCGGTAATCGTGTGCGTGCCGACGCCGCTGACGCCCAATCGCGAGCCCGACCTTGGCCCGTTGCTTGACTCCACGCGCGTGCTTGCCGAGGTGCTCCAGCAGGACCAGCTCGTTGTGTTGGAGTCCACCACCTATCCCGGCACGACCCGCGAGCGCGTCGTGCCGCTGCTGGAGGAGTCCGGGCTGGCGGCCGGTCGCGACTTCCACCTCGCATTCTCACCCGAGCGCGTGGATCCCGGCCGGACGGATTTCACGCTGCGCACCACCCCCAAGGTGATCGGCGGGCTGACCGGCGCCTGCGCCGACCGCGCCGAACAGCTGTACGGGATGGTCTGCGACACGCTCGTGCGCGTCTCCACTCCCGAGGCTGCTGAGCTGACGAAGCTTTTGGAGAACATCTTCCGCTCGGTCAACATCGCCCTCGTCAACGAGCTAGCGATGCTCACCGACCGCATGGGCATCGACATCTGGGAGGTCGTCGATGCCGCGGCCACCAAGCCCTATGGGTTCATGCCCTTCTCGCCCGGTCCCGGCATGGGTGGACACTGTCTGCCGGTGGACCCGTTCTATCTGAGCTGGCGCGCGCGCGAGTTCGACATGTCCACGGAGTTCATCGAGCTCGCCGGCCAGGTCAACCAGCAGATGCCCTACCACTGCGTCGCCCTCACCCAGCGCGCTTTGAACGACGCCGGCCTGCCGGTCAAGGGCGCGCGCATCGCCGTACTCGGCGTCAGCTACAAGCCCGGCGTCGGCGATATCCGCGAGTCGCCCGCGCTGAAGATCCTCGAGCTGCTACGCGATCTGGGCGCCGATCTGCGCTACCACGATCCCCACGTGCCCTCCCTGACGGAGTTCGACCTGCGCAGCCTCCCGCTGGAGGAGGCGCTCGCGGACACCGATCTGGCGATGATCGTAACGGCCCATCCGAGCGTCGATCACGAGCTGGTGTCCCGGCGCGCGCGCCTAGTGGTCGATCTGCGCGGCGTCACGCGCACTGTTTCGCCCGCCGCCACCAACGTCGTGAGGCTTTGACCCCCTCGTGCTGAATCCCGATCCGCGCGCGCCAGGGCTGATGGTCGGCGAGAACGTGACGATCGGCGAGGATGTCGCGTTCGGCGCTCACGTCGTCGTGCACGACGGCGTCCTCCTCGGCGATGGCTGCATCGTCGAGGATCACGCGATCCTAGGCAAGCGCCCGCGCCTGGCCGGACGCTCCTCCGCGCGCGGGGACGTCGGTCGGCTGGAGATCGCAGAGCGGGTCACGGTGTGCGCGGGCGCGATCGTGTTCGCCGGTGCGACCGTCGCCGAGGGCGCGATCCTTGGTGACCAGTCCTACCTACGTGAGCGCTCCACGGTCGGTCCGGGCTCGGTCGTCGGCCGTGGCAGCGTCGTCGACAACGATGTCACTATCGGCGCGCGCGTGCGGATCCAGACGAATGTCTACATCACCGCGTTCTCTGTCGTCGAGGACGACGTGTTCGTCGGTCCCTGCGCGATGACGACTAACGACGACACGATGGCCCGCCACGGCCCCGACTACGCTCTGCGCGGCGCCACGCTGCGGCGTGCCTGTCGCATCGGGGGCGGCGCGGTGCTCACTCCGGGCGTGGAGGTGGGCGAGGAGGCGTTCGTGGCCGCCGGCGGTGTTGTCACACGCGATGTTCCCGCGCGCGCGGTCGTGATGGGTGTCCCCGCGCGCCCCGTGCGCGAGGTCCCCGCGGGGGATCTGCTCGAGCGCCCGCGCTGAGGGCATCCGCTACGCCGCCCGCGTCGCCGCCACCACCTGCTCGGCCTGGGCAATGCTCAACACCGGGCTCATCGGGATCGCCAGGTGCGTGCGCGCCGCCTCTTCGGTGCCAGGCAGATCCACGCCCGCACGATTCCACTCCCGCATCGCCTCCTGGCGGTGCACGGGCGTACGGTAGTAGGCCTTGCAGCCGATCTGGGCGTTTACGAGCGCGTGTTCCAGTCGCGCGGGCTCGGGGTGGCCAACGACATACAGATGCCACGCGGGCTCACTGCCGTCCGTCGGTTGAGGCAGCTTAACCAGCTCGCCGAGCCCCGCCTGCGCGTAGTGGGCGCCGGCCGCGCGGCGGCCGTCCGACCATCGATCCAGGTGCGGCAGTTGCACGCGCAGGATCGCCGCCTGCAGCTCGTCCAGGCGCGAGTTGTAGCCGACCTGCTCGTAGGTGACCTTGTCCTGGGAACCGTGAAACCGCAATGTACGCGCCCGCTGGGCGATCTGCTCGTCGGAGGTCGTGATCATCCCGCCGTCGCCCATGCCGCCGAGGTTCTTGGAGGGAAAGAACGACCACGTCGCCGCCGTGCCCAGCGAGCCCGGGCGACCTGCCGGCGATAGCGAGCCCGCGGCCTGCGCTGCGTCCTCGAGTACCGGTACGCCCAGCGCCTCGATCTCCGCCACCGGCGCGATGTTGCCGAACAGGTGCACCACGATCACGGCCTTCGTGCGCGGCGTCAGCGCTGCGCGCACCGTCTGCGCGGTCACGCAGTAGGTCTCAGGGTCTATGTCGCAGAAGACCGGCGTTGCCCCCGTCGGCGGGATCGCCTCGGCGGAGGCGTAGAACGTGAACGACGGCACCACCACCTCGTCGCCCTCACCGACCCCCATCGCCCGTAGCGCAATCGTGATCGCGTCCGTGCCGTTCGCCACGCCCACGCCGTGCCGGGTGCCGCAGTAGCCGGCGAACTCCCGCTCGAACGCGCTCACCTCGGGTCCGAGGATGTAGTTGCCGGAGGCGACCACCCGTTCAATCGCCACCTTCACCTCATCCGCAAGCGGCTCCAGCGGGGTGCGCGTGTCAAACAGGTTCACGGTCATGTGTCAGCTCCTCTCAGGCGCCACCAGGTGTGGTGCCGGAGTCGGTGGGTGTGGATGACAGGACTGGCTTGCGGGTCTCCCACCAAAGCCCGCCCCTATTACCGCTGCTTGAGCAACTCTAGGTCCGCGCGGGTCATCAGCCGGATCAACTCCTCGAATGAGGTCCGGGGCTTCCAGCCGAGATCGCGCTCGGCCTTAGCCGGATCGCCGATTAGGTGGTCGACCTCCGCCGGGCGCACGAACGACGGATCGATCGTCACATACTTGGTGAACTCCCCCAAACCAGCCTCATCGAAGGCGACCTCGCAGCATTCCCTGACCGAGTGCGAGGTGTTCGTCGCGATCACATAGTCCTCGGGCGTATCGTTTTGCAGCATCAGCCACATCGCTTCCACGTAGTCCTTCGCATAGCCCCAGTCGCGCTCGGCGTCGAGGTTGCCCAGGCGCAACTCCTGCTTCAGTCCGTACTTAATCGCGGCGGCGTGCCAGGTGATCTTGCGGGTCACGAACTCCAGGCCGCGACGGGGACTCTCGTGGTTGAAAAGGATGCCGCTGGTCGCGTGCAGGTCATAGCTCTCGCGGTAGTTGACCGTGATGAAGTGGCCGTAGGCCTTCGCCACGCCGTAGGGCGAGCGGGGATAGAACGGGGTCGTCTCGGTCTGGGGCACCTCGAGCACCTTGCCGAACATCTCACTCGAGCTGGCCTGATAGAAGCGGGCCTGCGGGCACACTTCGCGCATCGCCTCCAGCATTCGCGTGACGCCCACGCCCGTGAACTCCGCCGTCAGCGTCGGCTGGATCCAGGAGACAGCCACGAACGACATCGCCGCGAGGTTGTAGATCTCATCAGGCTGCGCCGCCCTCATCGCATCTACGAGTGAGCGCTGGTCGAGCAGGTCGCCCTGGTGCAGTGTGATTTGATCGCGCAGATGCTCGATGCGGTCGAACTTCTCCGTCGAGGCGCGCCGCACCATCCCGTGCACCTCATACCCCTGCTCCAGCAGCAGTTCAGCTAGATACGAGCCGTCCTGGCCGGTGACTCCCGTTATGAGCGCCGAGTGCTTGCCTTTGGCCATCGGGCGGGAAGCCTATCGGGCGGACCCGCGGCGATGTCGGGCGTACTGGCGGGCGAAGGCGAGCACGAACCGCGGGTTGTAGCGCGCATAGCGTCGCCACAGCCGCCGCGGCTCGCGGTAGAGGCGGTAGCTCCACTCCAGACCGTTGCGTTGCATCCACGGAGGCGCCTGCTTGATGAGGCCCGCGTGAAAGTCGAACGCCGCGCCGACGCCGACCAGCAGCGGTGGTGTCAGGCGAGGGCGCATCTTGTGCATCCAGCGCTCCTGCTTGGGCTGACCGGTGCCGACCCATACGACGGCCGCGCCCGAGGAGTTGATCGCGTCGATCTCACGCTCGTCCTCCGCGGGCGTCAGCTCGCGAAACGGCGGCGAGGAGGAGCCGGCGATCTGCAGGCCCGGGAAGCGCTCTTGCAGCCGCCGCGCGAGCAGCTCGCGCGCGTCGTCATCGTGGCGACCGCCGTAGAGGTAGATCGGCGTGCCGGCGCGCGCCGCGCGCGCGCAGTACTTCTCCATCAGGTCCGGACCGTACACGCGCGTCGCGCGTGCATGCCCGAGCGCGTGCAGCGCCCAGACCAGCGGCATCCCGTCGGGCACGGCGAGCGTTGCCCCGAGTACGGCTGTGAGCGTCTCAGGCTGCTCACGCGCCGACATCACAAGGTTTACGGCGGCCGCCGTCACGTATCCGCGCGCGTCGGCGGCGACCATCGCGTCCATCCAGTCCATCACCCCTTGGTAGTCACTCACCGCCAGCGGGATCCCGAGGATCTCCGCGCGCTCGGGCGGGTTGGGTGTGGGCTCGCATGCGATGCCGTGAAGATACCGGCGGCCCTGGCGTAGGCCGGCGCTCGCACGGCTCCCGCTCGGCCGTATGCGCGCCGCCGCGCCGAGCCGATTGCGCACGGGTTTTGAGCAAATAGCGGCATTCCACTGAGCGCTAATTCGTGTGGCTCGCAATCTTCTATGGGGTGAGTCCTCTATCAGTGCGCCGCTATCGAGCCGATCGGCTGCTGCGCCGGGAGTTCGACGTGATGCGCTCCCGCGTGCTCGCGAGCGTGCGCGGGCGTCTGCGCGCTGCCGGCGTGAGTCTCGATCCGGCCGACCTTGAGGCCTGCTACTCAATGGCGTGGCACGGGCTGTATATGACGATGCTCGACGACGCCAACGTCGAGATCGCCAACCCGGAGGGATGGCTGGCGCTCGTGACCTATCGCCGCGCGATCGACGAGCACCGCTCGCGCCTGCGCACAGCGGCGTATACAGCCGCTCCTGTCGGAGGGGAGCGGGCGCACGATCCCGGCCTCGACGCGTGCGCACCCGAACGCGATCTCGCGGGTGAGCTCGACGATCGCACGCGGCTGCGGCAGCTGATGGAGGGGTTGCGCGGACGGCTGAGCCCGCGCGAGCGCCAGGCCGCCGCGCTTTGCTATCTGCAGGGCCACTCACGCGCGGACGCCGCCGTGCGCATGGGCATCTCAGAGGCGCGCATGCGCAAGCTAATGGATGGACGTCCCGGCTCGCCCGGTGTCGCGACGAAGGTCGGCGAGCTGCTGGAGACGATTCGTGCCGGTTCCTACTGCGCCGATCAGTCCTCGCTGATGCGCGGGTTCGCCTTCGGCATCCTCGACCCCCACGGGGAGCGCTATGCCCTCGCCATGGCCCACCAGCGCGAGTGCCCGTCCTGTCGCGCGCACGTGCTCTCGCTACGAGGCCTCGCCTCGGTGCTGCCGCCGCTGCCATTGCCGCTCG
>JBAUXH010000187.1:0-4319 GCA_049584155.1 Solirubrobacteraceae bacterium | reverse complement strand
GAACTGCACCGATCCATCGCATATGACTAAACCCGATCCCCCATTCACTCCCGAGCACGAGGAGCTGCGCGAGTCGATCCGCGGGTTCATCGACCGCGAGCTCGCGCCCTACTCCCAGCGGTGGGAGGACGAGCGGTGGTTCCCCGACGAGGTCTTTCCGAAGCTCGCCGCGCAGGGCCTGCTCGGCCTGAAGTACCCGACCGAGCTGGGCGGGCAGGGCGGTGATTACCTGCACGAGGCTGTGATGTGCGAGGAGATGGCGCGCATCGGCTCGGGCGGGACCGCCGCGGGGATCGGCGCGCACGTGAACATCGCCACGCCCCCGATCTGGAAGTTCGGCACCGACGAGCAGCAGCAGAGCTATCTCGTGCCGGCGATCCGCGGGGAGAAGATCGGCGCGCTCGGCATCACCGAGCCCGGCGCGGGCTCGGACGTCGCGGGCTTGCGCACGAGTGCCGAGCGCGTGGACGGTGGCTGGGTGCTGAACGGCGAGAAGACCTACATCACCAACGGCGTGCGCGCGCACTTCATCGTCACGGCCGCCAAGACGACGCCCGAGGGCGGCCATCACGGCATCTCGTTCTTCATCGTCGATCGCGGCGAGGGCATCGAGTCGGCGAAGCTCGAGAAGCTCGGCTGGCACGCCTCGGACACCGCCACGATCGCCTACCAGGACGTGTTCGTGCCCGAGGATCGTCTGCTCGGAGAGCTGCACGGCGGCTTCAAGCTAATCATGGCCAACTTCCAGTGGGAGCGCCTGGCGATGGCGTTGGGCGCGGTCGGCGCGATGCGCATGGCCTGGGAGCGCACGGCGCAGTTCGCGCGCGAGCGCGAAGCCTTCGGGCGCCCGCTCTCGGGCCACCAGGTCATCCGCCACAAGCTCGCCGACCTCGCCGCGAGCGCCTATCAGGCGCGCTGCGTCACCTACGACGCGCTGCGACGCTTCGTCGCGGGCGAGGAACCCCTGCGCGAGGTCACGATGGCAAAGCTCTTGACCCAGCGCGCCTGCTTCGAGCTGATGGACGAGTGCCTGCAGATCCACGGCGGTGCCGGCTACATGCGCGAGGTCTGGGTCGAGCGCGCCGCGCGCGACTCGCGCCTGGGGCCGATCGGTGGCGGCAGCGACGAGATCATGCGCGAGATCCTGGGACGGATGTTGGAGTCACCGGGCGGGGTGTAGTTGCTCCAAGATCATCGGTCCACTGGTTTCCTGATTCTCTCAACTAGCTTCCAGACCTCACTGCTGGGGTTGGTTCCTGGAGGACTATCGTCTCCCTCATGTTTCTTGTCGAGTGCCTTCGCCCGCTTGACGGCTTCGTCGTACCGCGACGCGAGGGAGTCGAGCGCTTGCGGGCTCAATGCCTTGCCGCATTTCAAGTGTGATTTGGCGAGCTTTTGGACCTCGCGGACCTTGATCGACGCGGTTTGATCTTGATAGTGCAACATCAGCCAGAGCTCAAAACAGGGATTTGAGATCGCAACTTTGATGTCGTGCCTCTGCGCCAGCTCAACCGCCTCTTCCCTCTTGGGATGAGTGTCAACATCGAACACACACCACACTTCGTCGTGGGCTTTACCGCGTTCTCGACGCTCCTCGCGTTCCTCGTGCTTCTTCCGCGCAACCGCGCGTTCAACAAGGGTCATCGGCGTGCCATTGAACTCGTCGATATGGACAATGACCTTATCTTGATTGCGACGCCACCAAGCCTTGAAGTAGGCGTCCTCGGTCCGCTCGCCCTCCACGAACACGAGGATCTGGCGACGAGGCTGCCGTCGCGGTATGTTCCGTGGGCGGGGTGGCCCTCTGCGGCGGTGTCGTGCCACCGCTCACTCATCCGGGACCGATACGATCCTGTCAAAGGCTTGGCGCGACAGTATCGGCATTGCACCGTACCTGCCATCCAAGTACCGCCGCCCGATCGCCTCGTGCTTGCGCGGACGAAGCTCGGTCAGAGGATACAGACGGCAGTTGCCGCCCATCAGCTTCTCCGTGAACCAGATCTGGTCGCGGCCGAGCAGGCGATCCTCGCTGGAATCGCCAAGAATAGTCGGGTCGTGGGAGTTGAAGATGAGCTGGGCACGACGAGGATTGGCCTCTGGATCCTGAAAGAGACGCACCAGTTGTTCCACAAGCGCGGGATGCAAGCTGGCATCGAGCTCGTCTGCCAGTAGAACAGTACCGTCGGTCAGTGCGGATACGACGGGACCAATCAGTCCCAGCCAGACCACTGTGCCCTGTGACTCCAGGCCAGGCGGAAGCTCCATGAGCGAACCGTCACCTTGGTGAATCAGGGTAAATCCGAAGTTATCCAAGTCCAGTGTCTCTACCACCTCGTCCTCAACACCCACCTCTCCCAGGAACGCGCGCAGCGCACGTGTCACCTTCTCCTGCGCCTCAGGGTCCGGCTTCAACTTCTTGGCGTCAACGATGCCAAGGTCTGCCGCGCCCAGCATCGCCAGCAGACGCTCTCGGCCCACTTGATCCTCCAACATCTCCACCGTCAGGATTTGTCGCCGCGGCCGATTGCCAATGTGGGCAAGCTGCATATTACGCCGGAACCAGTCATAAAGCGGCACCAGCAGCGAGTGATTGGTTGCGGCAGCGGCCGATAGGAAGAGAGAGTCTGAGCGCAACACTTTTTGGACGCTGCGCGTCTCGCCACGCCCAGCAGAACCGGCCTCGACATCATCCCCGGTTCGGGAGAACAGTGTCGCGGGACGCCCGCGCGGATAACGATATGCCCACTCTTCGATCACACGCTCTCCGTCAAGCACGAATCCGTACTCGTGACGAACACCGTGCAAGATCAGCTCGACCTCGTACCGAGAGGGACGTTTGGCCCCCTCGGAATCCAGGCGGAAGAACCAATTTGGACCTCGTTTGATCTCCTGGCGAAAGGACTGCAGGACGAGAGCTCGCATATCGTCCATCGCCTCGAGCAGGTTGGACTTCCCTGACGCGTTGGGACCAAATACGCCCACCACAGGCACGACTCCGATCGGCCGCCCGCCCTCTCGCCAGGCGACCTGGCGTACGAAGCGCGGCTCCGACATTGAGGTCGCGACCATCGACAGCTCTATTTCATCGCGAAACGAGCGAACGTTCGCGGCGCGGAACGCGAGCAGTATCGACGCGTCATGAGCAACAATATCCTGCATCAGAACGCTATTGTTGCAGAAAAGCTGCGCAAACTGGCTCGGAGAGACACCTGAAAGACGTTCTCGCCGGTCCACCGATGGCGTTGCTTGTCTCGGCCCAGCCGGTTCGGTCTGCGCCATTCTGTACGAGCTGACTCGGGCGTCGCCGGCAGGCAGCGGGCGGATACTCTTTCCGACCCTAACGACAGACGACCAGAGGAGAAGCAAAACATGGGAGTACTCGACGGTAAGGCGGCGATCGTCACAGGCTCGGCGCGCGGGATCGGGCGCGCGACGGCCGAGCTGCTCGTATCGCAGGGCGCGCAGGTTCTGATCAACGACCTCGACGGCGACGTCGCCGAGCAGGCCTCGGGCGAGATCGCCGGAGAAACGGCCGTGTTCGCGGGCGATCTGACCAAGCCCGGCGCGGCCGACGAGCTCGTGCAGAAGGCGGTCGACTCGTTCGGCAAGATCGACATCATCGTCAACAACGCCGGCTACACGATTGACGCACCGGTGCACAAGATGTCCGACGAGCAGTTCCAGGCGATGATCGACATCCATACGGTCGTCCCCTTCCGCGTGATCCGCGCGGCCGCCCCGCACCTGCGCGAGCCCGCGAAGAAGGAGCGTGAGGAAGGCAAGGAGGTCTTCCGCAAGATCGTCAACGTCTCCTCCACCTCGGGCACGTTCGGCAACGCCGGCCAGGCCAACTACTCGGCTGGCAAGGCGGGCGTCGTGGGTCTGACGAAAACGATCGCCAAGGAGTGGGGCCAGTTCAAGGTCAACGTCAACGCGGTCGCCTTCGGCTTCATCGACACGCGCCTGACGCAGGCGAAGGTCGACGAGAACACGATGGAGATCGGCGGCGAGCAGGTGCAGCTCGGCATCCCCGAGCAGATGCGCCAGATGGCCTCGATGCTGATCCCGCTCGGCCGCCCGGCCACGCCCGAGGAGGCGGCGGGAGGCGTGTTCTTCCTGTGCACCCCCTGGTCGAACTACGTGCACGGCCAGACGCTGCACATCACCGGCGGACTGTTCGGGGGGATGACCGGCTGAGCACCACAAGCCGCCAGCGGGCCGTCGACCAAGCAGAGCAAGGACGCAGGGAGCGTGGCGTGCTTATGGCACGCGAGTGACCGAGGACGCCGGTCTGCGCCGCGTCGACGGTTCGCTGGCAC
>JBAUXH010000186.1:0-5045 GCA_049584155.1 Solirubrobacteraceae bacterium | reverse complement strand
GCCGGGCGGCTGTCGCGGTGATGGCGGGCGAGGTGCGCGTCGGCGCGGGCGAGCGCCGCGCGGCTAAGCCGAGCGAGCTGGTAGACCCGGGCGAGCCTCTCAGCGTTAACCCCGGGCGCGCGTATGTCTCGCGCGGCGGCGTCAAGCTCGCGAATGCGCTCGATGCGTGTGATCTGGACGTGACCGGCCGCCGCGCGCTGGATGTGGGCAGCTCGACGGGCGGGTTCACCGACTGCCTGCTGCAACGCGGCGTCGTGAGCGTCGTGACGGTGGACGTCGGCTATGGGCTGCTCGACTACACGTTGCGCAACGACCCCCGGGTGAGTGTGCTCGAGCGTACGAACGCGCGCGCGTTGACGCCCGAGATGTTCTCGCCTGGCGCGCAGGCCGGCGCCGACGGCGCGTTGCCCGACCTCGCGACGATCGACGTGTCGTTCATCTCGCTGACGATCGTGCTCCCTGCCGTGCTCGCCTGTATGGCCGACTCCCGCGACGTGCTGGCGATGGTCAAGCCCCAGTTCGAGGTCGGCCGCGCGCGCGTGGGCAAAGGCGGAGTGGTACGCGACGCAGGCGATCGCCGCGACGCGCTGCTCAGCGTCGGGCGGACCGCGTTTGGACTAGGGGCGAGCGTACTCGGCTACCACTCCTCGGGCCTGCCCGGACCGAAGGGCAACCGTGAGACGTTCATCCACCTCGCCGAGCCGGGGCGTCCCGGCGCCGCCGCGGACGTCGAGGAGATGACCGAACTGGCGCGCAGGGTGGAGCCATGACTGAGCGATCGATGACGGTGCTCACCCACCGGCGCCCATCAGACACGATCGCGGCGTTGCGCAAGCTGAGCGACGCGGCCGCTCGTGCCGGCGTGATGTTGCGATTGGACGAGGAGGAGACACGCAAGCACCACGACCTCGCTCCGGGACCCGGGCTGCAGTTGAACGCGCCCCTACAAGACGACGTCGAGCTGTGCGTGGTGTTGGGCGGCGACGGCACGATCCTCAAGGCGCTGCGTCTTTACGCCGGCACGAGTGTGCCTGTGTTCGCGGTCAACTTCGGCGAGATCGGGTTTCTGGCGACGGTCGAGCCCGACGAACTAGACGCGGGCATCGACCGGGCGCTGAGCGGTGAGTTCGAGTTGCTACAGCTGCCCGCGATCATGCTCGACGGACCCACCCGGGTCCCCGCTGAACAGGAGCCGGACGCTCGGCTCGGGATCAACGACGTCGCGATCCACCGCAAGGTGGGCGAGCGGGTCGCCGAGATCGCCTATGCGCTTGAGGGCGAGATCGTCGGCAGCGTGCGCTGCGACGGACTTGTGATCTCAACGCCCGCAGGCTCAACCGGCTACAACCTCGCCAACGGTGGCCCTGTGATGGCGTGGGGAGTGGAGGGGTTTGCCGTGTCGTTCATCGCGCCCCATTCGCTGACCGCGCGCGCGCTGGTGGTAGCCCCTGAAGATCGCCTGACGATCCACAACCGCTCGCGCGAGCCACTGGACATCGCTGTGGACGGGCGTCCCGCGGGCGAGATCCCGCCGGGAGGAGCAATCGACGCGCGGTTCCTTGATGCGGTCGGCACGATCGCCCAGCTGCCCGACTCCTCGTTCTATCGTCGTCTGCGCGAGAAGTTCGGCAGGCTGGCGAGCTGATCAGGCTGCCTTCGGCGCCGTATGTGTCGTCTCGTCGCTCTGCAGTGAGACGATGAAGCCGTCCAGCTGGTCCTTGGAGAACCGTCGCTGACCGCCTGGCGTGCGGTAGCAGGCGATATGGCCGGCGTCCGTCCAGCGGCGGATCGTCGCTAGCGAGACGCCCAAGTACTTTGCCGCCTGTGAGCTCGTAAACACGAGTTGGCGCTCGTCACCGGTCCCGGGAAACGGTGTGGGGATGGTGGTTGCGGTCATCTCAGCTGTCCTCTTCCGGTCGTATGGCGGGCCGTGGCCCTGGTTCGGCGGACTGTCCCGCGGCTATGCGGGGTCCGTCTTGGCCTATGTATCGCCGGAATGGACCGACTAGTTGAGCGAGGCGCACGTTTGTGGACGTTTGGCCAGGCGAACCTGCGTCGAGCCTGCACGGAGACTGTCCTTCTGGTGCAAACAATCGTGCACAAATCTACTTAAGCTGGACATCTCGTCCAATACCGTTATTATGCTGTGCAAACCTACTCAAGGGTAGCGGTAGTCCTGTGGATGGAGACAGACAGGGCCGCCTCGCAAAAGGCCCCGTGGGCCCTGGCGAAGGAGACCTATCGTGCGTTGGCATAAGTAAAGCTGTGGAGAGGTCGCCAATGCGACCAGACTTGAAGGTTTAGGGCGTCGTGCTGTCGGTCGCGGAGATCGGCAGTGCGGTGTCCTCCCCTGTTTAACGACCGCTTGCCGGTTCAACTGAGCGCAGGCTGGGCTATCTTGCGCGCCCGCCGCTCGAACGCGAGCTCGGCCTCGAAGTCGGCGTCATCGCCGTGCGCGAATGTGACCGGGCCCTCGCGCTCAAGCAGCGCGATGAAGCTCTCGACGAGCTCACCATCGAGCTGGCGGCCGGCTACGCGACGCAGCTCGGTCATCGCGTCCTGTGGAGTCATCGGCGAGCGGTACGTTTCGCGCGCCGTCAGCGTGTCATACGTCGAGCACACGGCGATTATGCGCGATGGGAGCGGGATCTCGTTGCCGATCAGCCCGGCCGGGTAGCCGCTGCCGTCAACGTGCTCGTGGTGGTAGAGGATCGCGTCCGCGACCGGTCCGTAGCCGTCGAGGCGCCCGACGAGCGTCGCACCGTCCGAGGGATGACGGCGGATCACTGCCCAGTCCTCGTCGGAGAGCACCTCCGCTTTGAGGATCCTGTCGGGCAGCGCGAACTTGCCGATGTCGTGCAGCAGTCCGGCCGTGTGCACGAGATCCTGATCTGCCTCCGAACAGTCAATCTCGCTCGCCAGCGCGCGTGCGTAGCGCGCGACAGCGGCGGCGTGGCGGGCGGTGATGCGGTCGCGCAGCGCAAGCGTCTCGACGAGCGTGGTCAATACGCCGAGCTGCAGTGAGGCTAGGTGCACCGAGCGTGCTTCCAGCTGGTCGGCGCGATCCTCCGAGCGCAGCAGTGCGACCATCAGGTACTGAAAGATCACGATCACGAGCACCGACCCGAACAGCACCGGCAGGCCGAGGTTCATGTAGGCGACGGCGAGCACCGCTGTGAGCGCACCCGCGGCGATCTGTCCGGGCAGCATCGGCACGAACAGTTCCCGCACCTGCCCGATCAGACGGCGGTTCTCGACGAAGCGATTGTCAAGGGCGATCACGCTGAAGTTGAGCGCATTGGTGATCATGAAGACCGCGAACACGACCAGCCCGAACGTGACTCCGTGCGCGAGCTGGTTAGAGGGGTCGTGCACGTTGCCGATCGATGCTTGCACGAGCAAGCCGCCAATCAGCGGAAATATCGCGAACGCGGCGAGGTTAGTCAGCCACGCCGACAGCGGCAGCTGTCGGCCGACCGAGATGAATATGGCCGCGGCCAGAGCGATCGCCACGGCCGGCGCTGGCCCGAGCAGGCTGATCGCCAGCACCTGCGCGACGAACCCCGCTGACAGATGCTGACCGCGGATCGTGAACACGAGTCGCTGTCCCCCGAGCGACAGCGCGAGCAACAGCCCGACCAGCAGCAGTGGCTGCCATTCCTGCGCATCGGACAGCCACGCCGCGGCGCCGAGGGCAGCAGCGAGCGCGAGCGCCTCGGCCGCGCAGAAGATACGGATGGTCAGCTTTGAGTCAGTCATGTCTTCAATCGCGGTCTTGTCGTACTTAACGGCCGATTCGGGGTGGTCCTTAAGGTGAGATTTGCGGGCTGGACGAGTGCGAATCGCCCGAGTGAGGAGAATCGAGCGGCGCCCACTCCGGCTCCACGTCGACTGACACCGGGGCCGCGCTGGTCAGATTGCTCAGAGGCAGACGCACGAACGCGATCGTGCTCAAGCTCGCGCCGATCCCTGCGACGAGGAACGCGATCCGGGGCGAGCTGAGCGCGGCGATCGCTCCGCCGAGTGACAGGCCGATGCCGGGGCAGATCGCCCCGAGCGATTCGACCGCGCCCATCATCCGCCCGTGCAGGTTCTGGGGCGTGAGCCGCTGTACGGCGCTGATCAATGCCGCCCACTGCACGCCGTTGCCGACCCCTCCGATCAGTCCGGCGACGCAGGCAAAGGCCAGCGACGGCGCGATCGCCCAGCCCAGGTAGGCCAGACCCACGGCCAGCGTCGAGGCGCTCAATAGCAATCCCAGCGAGCGGCGAATCGAACGCGCGAACACGATGCTGCCGACGGCGACACCGAGGCCCCACACGCCCAGCAGCAGCCCGTAGCCGCCATCCCCGACGTGCAGCGTGGACTTTGCGTAGGCGACCTCGATCGGGGGGGAGAACTCGAAGAACACGAGTGCTACGGCCTCCGCCAGCAGCAGGCCGCGCAATCCGGGCGCCTCGTTGATGTGTTGCCACGCGGCTTTGACTCGCGCCCGTACCGACGAGGTGTCGGCATCGTCTGAGTGCGGTCGCAGATCGAGCAGCATCGCACCACAGATCACGAACGAAGCGGCGTCGATTAGCAGGGTGATGGGGGCGCCGAACGCCGGCACGGCTAGACCGGCGAGTGCTGGCCCCAGTGTGAACGTGACCGCGAACCCGATGTTGATCGCCGCGTTCGCCCTGCGCTCGGCCTCCAGCGCGCTCGCCTCGCGCGGATCTACCCCGTTGCTGCGGTTCACGCCGTCTCCACCGGCGAACTCCGGTCCGCCGAGTCCGCTTTCGCCTACTGCTAGTGCAATCCCGGCCTGTCCGGCGTAAGTGTGGGCCGGCAGGGTCTCTGACTCCGGCACGGTCTGTGCATACCGCTCGTAGGACCACGCACGCGCGGCACGCGCCGCAGCAGCGCGCAGCAGCGCGCTGGCCGCCAGCGCCGCGGTCCCGTCGAGCGCGACTAGCAGCAGGATGCCAGGCAGCCAGAAACGCCACACCAATCCCGCCAGCACGGCCGTAGCGGCCGCCTCGAACAGGTACAGGGCGCTCAAC
>JBAUXH010000185.1:0-23688 GCA_049584155.1 Solirubrobacteraceae bacterium | reverse complement strand
CGCCACGACCCCACAACGTCAGATCTTTGTGTCGGTGGATGGAGGAGGGAGCGTCATGAGGACGGGAACTACGGGCGAAGAGAATGGCGAGCTTATCGCGCAGGCATACGGACATCGGCCCCGTTTGGACGCGGCCGATTGGGGGGTCTGGCGAGCTTTCTTCAGGCAGGCATCGGGACCTGCTTATGGTCATCTTTTGCGAATGCGCTTGGTATCCGTATGTGTCTTCGCGACGCTCACCGTCCTCGCTGTCATGATCATCACAACGGCCGCGTTTGCGAGAACCTCGCACCCCTACGAATCTGTGATCGGCGAAGTCCCCACAGAAGGATCGGAAGGCAAGCCGGTACCGTTGCCGGGTTTGCTTGGTCAGGCCAACTCGATGACAGTCTTCTCGGGTGACATCTATGTAGCAGAATCCCCAGAACTAAAAGGGATACCTTCAAGCGTCGGGAGGACCGATCAGTTCGCCCCGATCGCATCTAAACCGGGGGAGTACGGATTCGTCTCGCAACTACCGCCGCAGCCAGAAGCTAAAGCATCCCGCTACGGGGGCATCGCCTTCGGCTCGGCCGCTGGCGAAACGGAGATGTATATCGGCCAACGCGGTGGTCCTACCGGAGTTGACGTGTTCAGCACCGGACTCTGCGACAATCTGGAATGCTCGAATTCTCAAACGGTTTGGACCGGTGCTGGGGCGCCTGCTCCATTTGAAGTGCCAGTGGATGACGTCGCAGTGGACCACTCGATGAGTCCCGGAGACTGGGCGAGCGGAGACATCTTCGTCGCAGACGCCGGCAACGGCGTCATAGACATCTTTGAACCCCAGGCTGGCGGCAAAGAAAAGTATGTGACGCAGGTGACCGGACCCTCGCCGAGCGAACACTTCACGAGCTTGCGCAACGTAGCCGTGTCCGGGCTAGACGGAGACCTAGTCGTGAGCGAAGGACATCCGGGCGGGGAAGAAAAGTTTTATCTCTTTCGACCCATAGAAGAAGGGGTCAAAAAAGGTAAATATGCGTTTGTCAAAAAGCTCATACCTCCAACCAGTGCATCTCGATCGGAACAATACCCAGTGGCGATCGATGACCGTAATGGTGAGATTTATGTCGCAAACGCGGCAGGCGTTTACGAGTTCGGTCCTGAAGGAGCGCTTCGCGGTGTCATTATAGGTGTGCCTAAAGAAGGCGTGCCGACCGGAAGCAAGGGGCAGATCGAAGAAGTGATGTTTAATATTCAAACCGCCGCGCCGACGAGTCTTGCGGTGGATCCCGAATCGCACCGGGTGTTCGTTGGGCTGTTTGGCTCGCATGTGGGTCCGGGCCAGCTTAATCAGGGCGTTGTGGACGTGTTCGGCCCTGATGTGGTGGTGCCGGATGTGGTGACCGGTCCGCCGAGCAATTTGGCATTGAAATCGGATCCGCAAGGGCTCATGTCGTGGGAAGCGAAACCGACAGGTGAAGTGAATCCGGATGAAGCTGGTGTGGCGTCATGTGAGTTTGTGTGGGGTGTATCGGAAGTGTTTGGCCAGGATGCCTCGTGTAGTGCTCCGGTGGCGAACGGGGGGGGGGGGTCTGACACGTGTGCATACGACCCTTACGGGCCTTAAGCCGGATACGAGCTATGTGTACCGGTTGCGTGCCAGCAACGGTAATGGCGTAAATCCGGGCGAAGCCTCTGAAGATTTTAGTTTTACGACGCCAGGTCCAGGTCTGCGTAGCGAGTCGGTGTCGAGTGTCACGTCATCGAGCGCGAGTTTCGAGGCGACGGTGGCGCCGCATGACGCGCCGAACTTTTCTCCGGTACTGGAAGGGAGCGGTCGTAGGTTGGATTTCCAGGCGCCGACAAGCTCGCCGACCTCGTATTTTTTTCAGTACGCCACACAGGAAACAAGCGTGTGTGTGGCTGAACCGTCGGCTTGCGTAAGTGTGCCCTCGGCACCTTTGAGCGTAGGCTCCGGCGCGAGCGACGTCAGTGTGTATCAGCACGTGCAGGGGTTGAAGGCAAATACGACGTATCACTACAGGCTGGTGGCCCTCAACGAAGCGCTACCGGAAAAGAAACCTGGAGTGCTGACAGCGTTCTACGGTGCCGACCGTACCTTCACAACGCAGGGTCCGGGTGAACCCGTGGTTTTGCCTGATGGGCGCGCGTGGGAACTCGTCTCGCCTGTTGACAAGCACGGCGCCAAGATCGAACCATCGGCACAAGCGGCGCCGAGTGGGGACAAGTTCACGTTTGTGGCTGACATTCCGACTGAATCGGCGCCGGCGGGTTATCCCAGCAACAATGTCCAAGTGTTCTCCTCGCGGGTGGCACCGGGAGAATGGTCGAGTAAGGACATACCGCTCTCGCACAGTAGACCGGAGGGTGCTCTGGCTAACGGTCTTCACGAATATCGGTTCTTCTCAGAAGATCTCGGATTTGGTGTCGCAGAATCCGAAGGCCCGTTCTCGGTGCCGGAAGGGTGGCGCCAGAATACGAGGAACGAATGGGAAAAGATCGTTGAAGCGTCGCCGGTACCGACCGAACGCACACCTTACTTGCGGCACGACACGACGTGTGCATCAGCGCCGACTTCGTGTTTTGAACCGTTGCTCGACAGCGAAGACGTAACTTCGGGGCTGCAGTTTGAAGGCGACCCAAACCTCCCTCAAGGGGCAGCAAGATTTGTCAGGGCGACCCCCGATGCACGCCATCTCTTCATCAGCTCCAGCGTCCAGTTGACGACCGCGCCAGCGCCGAATGGTGGTTTGTATGAGTGGGCAGCTGGAATGCCGCCTGCGCAGCGCTTGTCATTGGTCGGCGGGGTGTCGAGTATCATGGGCCTCACGCCTGATGGTTCGCGTGTCTTTTTCGGTGGTTGTACTGAGGCAGGATGCACGAGTTTTAACGTGCATGATGTGGCAAACGGTGAAACGGCGCCGCTGGCCGTCACGGAAGGCGGAGCGCCAGCGTCAGGAGTGGGTGGTTTCTGGGGCATGAGCGCCGACGGCACGAGAGCATTCTTCACGTATAGCGGAAGGTTGACCGAAAATGCCGGCGTGGTGGGGTCTGATCTGTACGTGTGCGAACTGGGGGCTGTGGGCACGGCCGGGCTGAAATGCGCCGTGAAGAATCTGACTCCCGTGCCCGCAGCGGGCCAGCCGGGCGAGAACGAAAGCGCTCAGGTAACGGAGACGTTGGGGGTCAGCCGTGATGGCACTTATGTGTATTTCCTTGCGAAAGGTGTGCTCGCGGCCGGTGCAACGCCCGGGGAAAACCTGTATGTAGCGCACGAGCACGAAGGCGTGTGGACGACGACGTTCATCGCCTCTCCGCAGCGCGTGGGTACTACGCATTGGGTTACTCCCAATGGACAGTGGCTCGCGTTTTCCTCCGAAACTTCATTGACGGGCTACGACAACCGCGATGCTAAGACCGGTACCCCTGACAGCGAGGTCTACTTGTACGACGCTGCTTCGGGCAAGCTCGCGTGCGCATCGTGCGATCCTAACGGTGGGCGGCCTGTCGGTGCCTCTGAAGTTCCATCGCCGCTACGCGAATTCCCACGCCCACGAATCGAAGAATTCTCCCTCACGCCCCATGAAGCCTTCTCGCGGTCATTGTTTGACAATGGGCGGCTCTTCTTCGACAGTGCTGACGGGCTGGTCTCGCAGGACACGAACGGTAATGTTGATGTGTATGAGTTCGAGCCGGCTAAAGTAGGGAGTTGTACGTCGACTAGCGCGACATTTAATGCCGGAACTGGAGGCTGTGTTGGGTTGATCTCCTCTGGTGTGGCGTCTGGGCCGTCGGTGTTCTGGGATGCGAGCGGTACGGGTGGTGACGTGTTCTTTACGACAAAGGAATCCCTCGTAGGGAAGGATGTCGACACCGCGTTGGATCTGTATGACGCGCACGAATGCACTGCTGATTCGCCTTGTGCGCGTCCGGGATCGTCTGTCGGGGAAGAGTGTGGGTCGGCCACTTCGTGCAGACCGGCGCCATTGGCGCAACCTCCTATTTTCGGGTCTCCGTCGAGTGCGACTTTCTCTGGTGCGGGGAACGTTGTGTCAGGTATGCTCGGAAAAACAAAACCAAAGTCCGCACCGGTAGACAAGTTCAAGAAGGCGCTGCAAGCCTGCAAGAAAAAGCGAGTCAGAAGCAGACGCGTGGCGTGTGAACGTAACGCCCGCAAGCGTTATGGACCCGTGAAGCTCTCGCGGGTAGCAGCACATACGAAACGGGGGACACGACGATGACCGGTACCCGGCTGGTGTTTAGACGTGCCGGCGTGTGCTCCATGGCGGCCGTAATGTTGTTGACGGTTTTTGGTGTGTCTTCTGCCTTTGGCGCGGGGTCCGCATGGTGGGGTTTGACGTCTGACTCATGGCCGTCTAGTCTGCCTGAAAATGGTACAGGCAAGCTGGTCCTGACTGCGGAGAACATGGGCGATGGTAGCGCTGACGGGAGTAGCTCACCCGTGGTTATCGAGGACACGCTGCCCCCAAATGTGGAAGCTGTTAGTGCTGAAGGTCTTTCGGGGGAAGCTGGCGATCAGGCTCGTGCACCGGGCCCGGTGTCGTGTCTAGTCATCGCACCGCATTTGGTCCGCTGTACCTATGGCGGCGTGCTTCCTGCTTACGAGCAGCTCGAAGTTCAGATCATAGTTAGCACGGCAGGGGCTGTGCCCGGCGAAAACAATTTTGTGAGTGTCACCGGTGGTGGCGCGAGTCCCGCAACGGTCACTAGACCGATCAGCGTAGGTGGCACGAACGGATTTGGCGTCGCCGATTACAAACTCGTACCCGAAGAAGAAGGTGGGACGGCGTCGACGCAAGCCGGTGTGCACCCGTTTGCGCTGACGTCCGTACTCACGTTGAATACGAATGAAGTGGCCGCCGATTCTCGCGACCAGCAGTCGGCGGGGATGGCGAAGGACGTGATCGTCCAGTTGCCGCCCGGACTGATCGGCAATCCCACCCCGTTTCCGCAGTGCAGCGACGCGCAGTTCACCACACAGCAACTACCGTCTTTGCACAACTCGTGCGAAGCCAAAGCTGCTATCGGCGTGGCGCTTGTCAACTACAACGTGCCCGGCGCACAACAGTACAACACGCAGACGGTGCCGTTGTTCAATCTCAGGCCGTTGATGGGTGAGCCGGCAAGGTTCGGTTTCGAAGTTATAGGTAGAAGGGTCTATGTCGATACATCTGTCCGCAGTGGCAGCGATTACGGTGTGACGGCCACGGTCTCCAACATCACCCAGACCGCAGGGTTCTTGGGTAGCAAGCTGACGTTCTGGGGTGTTCCAGGGGACTCGGCGCACGATCATTCGCGTGGGTGGGAATGCCTCGAAAGCGAAGCCGATGGGAAACCGTCGACGTGTCCTGCCGGCGTGGCCAGTCCACCGCCATTCTTGTCGATGCCAACGTCCTGCTCTGGTCAGTTGCGTTCTAGCGTGCAAGCGGATTCGTGGGAGGAACCGCACCCCTCTCCCGTGCAACTATCGCAAGCGCCGTTGTTCGCTGAAGATCAGGCTGCGGCGTTGGACGGCTGTAACCAGTTGCAGTTTGACCCGCAGATCAGCGTCGCGCCCGATGTGCCCGACGCGAGCACCGCCACAGGCTTGACTATCGGGGTGCACGTTCCCCAGACGGCCGCGCTGAACGCTGAAGGGCCCGCGGAGTCGGCGCTCAGGAACACGACTGTGACGTTGCCTGAAGGGGTGAGCGTGAATCCTGGTGGCGCGGATGGTCTGGAAGCGTGCTCGATGAGCCAGATCGGCTATCTGGGTAAGCAACTAAGTGAACCGGACACGAGTCTGTTCACACCGGTGGTGGGCAACCCGTTCTGTCCGAATGGGTCGAAGATAGGCACGCTTGAACTGGAAACCCCGTTGTTGCCGAACACGCTGAAGGGCTCAGTCTATCTGGCGGCGCAGAACGCGAACCCCTTCGGCAGTCTCGTCGCGATCTACCTCCTCGCCAGAGATCCCGTTTCGGGAGTCGTATTGAAGCTCGCCGGCGAAGTGGCGTTGAATAAAGATACGGGCCAGCTTGTCACGACGTTCAAGAACACTCCACCATTGCCGTTCGAAAACCTGCGCATGCACTTCTTTGGGGAATCCAGGGCGCCGCTGGGGACACCCTCCTCGTGCGGTCCCCACACCACCCAGGCGACGTTTGCGCCGTGGTCCGGCAACCAAGCCAGTCATGTGTCCTCGACGTTCGACATCACCACCGGACCGAATGGGGCACCGTGTCCTGGTGGGAGTTTGCCGTTCGCGCCATCCTTGACGGCGGGCAGCCTCAACAATCAAGCCGGTGCCTTCAGCTCGTTCGCGACGACGCTGAGCCGCGACGACGGCAATCAGAACCTCAGGAGCGTCCAACTGCACATGCCGGCTGGGCTGTCGGGGGTTCTGTCGGGCGTGACGCTGTGCGGCGAAGCTCAAGCCAACGCGGGGACATGCGGCGAAGGAAGCCTAATCGGGGAAACGACGGTCAGCGTCGGCCTCGGCGGCAACCCCTATACGGTCAAGGGTGGCAGGGTGTATCTCACCGGCCCCTACGGGGGAGCGCCGTTCGGACTGTCGATTGTCAACCCGGCGAAGGCCGGCCCGTTCGATCTCGGCCAGGTGGTGGTGCGCGCGAAGATCGCGGTCGATCCCCACACCGCCGCGCTGACCGTCACGACCGATGCCTCGGGACCGTACGCGATCCCCCCGATGATCAAGGGGATTCCGCTGCAGATCCAGCACATCAACGTCACGATCGGCCGTTCGGGCTTCACGTTCAACCCCACGAACTGCAACCTGCTGCAGATCACCGGCACGCTGTCGAGTATCGAGGGGGCCTCTTCGACATTGCAGGTGCCGTTCCAGGCCACGAACTGCGCGACACTGCAGTTCGCACCGAAATTCAGCGTCAGCACATCGGGTAAAACCTCGAAAGCAAATGGCGCCAGTCTCGCCGTCAAGCTTGCCTATCCCAATGCTCCGCGGGGATCGCAGGCGAACATCGCCAGCGTCAAAGTCGAACTCCCCAAGCAGCTCCCGTCCAGACTGACGACATTGCAGAAGGCGTGCACGGCTGCGCAGTTCGAAACGAATCCTGCGGGGTGTCCCGCGGCGTCGATCATCGGACACGCCAAAGCGACCACCCCGATATTGCCCGTCCCGCTCGAAGGACCCGCATACTTCGTATCACACGGCGGAGAAGCGTTCCCGAGCCTGATCGTCGTGCTACAAGGCTATGGCGTGACGGTCGACCTGGTCGGCACGACGTTCATCAGCAAAGCCGGGATCACGAGCAGTACGTTCAAGACCGTTCCAGACGTTCCCGTCGGCACGTTCGAACTGACGTTGCCGCAGGGCCCGTACTCGGCGCTGACCGCAAACGGCAACCTATGCACGTCCAAGCTCGCGATGCCGACTGCATTCGTCGCACAGAACGGCGCGACACTCCACGAGTCGACGAAGATCGCCGTCACAGGCTGCCCCAAGGTCAAGAAGCTGACCAGGGCGCAGCTGCTCGCCGCGGCGCTCAAAGCTTGTCATAAGAAGGCAAGAGGCCACAAGCGTGCTGTCTGCGAAGCACGGGCGCGCAAACGCTACGGACCGGCGAAGAAGGCGAAGAAGGGGGCGGTGCGCAAGAAGAAATAAGACCCGCGCAGCACGCTAATCGTTATGTGCCGTGCGGGCCGTGTTGTCGGGGCCCGCGCACGCTAAGAAAACTGTTACAGGAGGAAGAATGTTCTCGGGAATACGTAGACGTCTCACCTTCACCAACGCCGCGCTGATACTGGTGCTGGTGTTTGTGATGACCGGTGGCGCTTATGCTGCCAAAAAATATCTGATCACATCGACCAAACAGATCAGCCCGACGGTGCTCAAACAGCTGCAAGGCAAGGCTGGACCTGCTGGCGCCCCCGGAGCACAGGGGCCAGCCGGCGCGGCTGGCCCTGCAGGAGCCAATGGGAAAGGCGAAAAGGGCGATAAGGGCGAAAACGGCACGGCCGGTACAGCAGGCTCGACGGGAGCCAAAGGCGCGACAGGCCCAGCGGGCGCGACCGGCCCGGAAGGGGAACCAGGCCTCGACGGCAAAGACGGCAAAAATGGTGCTACCGGCCCTGAAGGTGCCCCATGGACCGCAGGAGGAACGCTGCCGGAAGGAAAGACTGAGACTGGTACGTGGGCGATCGCGGATGGCAAGCCCGCCACAGTCCTCTTTGGCTCCGGGTCGCAGACCTCGATCTCGTTCACAATACCGCTGGGCGAAACCCTAAATGAAGCGCACGTGCACTTCATCCCATTCGAAGGCAAAGGTGCTGGAGGAGGATGCCCGACAGAAAGTTCAGCGAGTAAACCGGAAGCCGAACCGGGCAATCTCTGCGTGTTCTTGTCCTTCGGGGTCAATATAGATGAAGGTTCTGTAGGACTCTTCAATCCGGAAGTTCTCGAATCGGGGGCTGGTAAAGTTGGCAGCGTGCTGCTCATGCACACACCACCGGAAAAAGAAAACGAAAGCATGCAAGCCTTGGGAACGTGGGCTGTTACGGCAGCTGTGAAACCATGATTAGTGCGTAGATCTTCCGCACCGTACCTCCGGGCACGGATCTCCCTGGGCGCCGCCCTCTCCACCCTCCGGCGGCGCCCAGGGCCAACAAGACCCTGCATTTCCCGAATCAGGCAAAACTAGCAGCCCGACCGTTGCCCGTCCTGGGACATCTGCTGCGTTTGCCGTGGCCTTGAGAAGAGTTCGTTAGCTCAATCCGAGTTGGACCTCTCGGATCGCATCTGGTAAAATTCATGGAGCCGAGGGTAAGGGGCTTAAAGAACAGGGGCACGCGACTGGGTGCGCCGATCCCTCCCGAGGTGTTTGCGCAGCGTCGCTGCTCCATAAATCAAGGAGCAGAAAATAATGAGACGTATATATGTTGTCGGATTGTGCCTAGCGGCGGTGCTCGCGCTCAGCGCGGGAGCGGTGTCCAGCGCTTCGGCTGACTTGAAAGCGCAGCTTAAAGGAGGCGGGAGTGTTGTGGGCACCACCTTCTTAGCGTCGGCGGTGGCACCAAAATTTGTAACGAAATCCGGAAAAGAATTTAACTGTAGTGATGCTGCGTATCATGGGGTATTCTTAAGTCCGACTTTAGGTGATGTCTTAATACGGTTCTTAGGATGTACCGCAAAAGAAGGACTCACCGTCAATTGCAATACCGCCGGAGCGGGCACCGGGGAAGTCCATCTCCCGTTAGCGACATTATTCCATTTGGGCTTAGCGCAATTAGGTACAACCGCCCATATACCCGCATTGGTCTTCTTACTGAAATCACTAACAATCAAATGTACTGCGCTTGTCACAATTGAATTGCAGGGTAGCCTGATCGGTGCGCTGCAGAAGGTGAATGGTGAACAGGTCGAACTAGGGAAACCTCTTAGTGAAGTGAATCTCAATTTCCAGCAGACTTCCAATGGTGTACAGGATTTGAGATTAATCGTAATGCCCGGTGGTACAACGCCAACGACATATGATTTGGAAACCTCCTTCAATAAAGGTGCGTTCGAATTAGAGTCCGAGGTAGCAAACGCCAGGTTCGACGGATTCAGCAGTGGCGGTACAGAACAGGAAATCGAATTTGTAGAGCCATAGGAGTAAGCGCCAGGCAATAAGTTGACTTGTGGGGTCGTGGCGTTCGTGTCGCGGCCTCACGAGAGGAGCTATCCTCATGTAGATGACCGACCGTCTCAAAACCACGCGCAACGTAGCCATAGTCGCGCTGATCGCTGCGGCCGTCTACTTCCTGCCTTCTGGTGGCCAGGTCGCGCACACCTTCGAAGCCTTCCTCTACATCGGCTTCGGCGTAGCGATCGGCTATATCGGGCTACGCTTCTACCGCGAAAACCACGTAGCCCTGCACTCGCTAGGCGATCGCTACCGCGGGTTGCTGTACGGGTCGATAGCGCTGGCGGTCTTCTTGTGGATGTCCTACTCGCGCATGTGGAATACGGGCCTTGGCGAGCTGCTCTGGTTTGTGCTGGCCGCAGGGGCCGCATACGCCCTGTTCGTGGTCTTCCGGCGCTGGCGCGCCTACTGAGTCGATCGTCAGTCGGCGGCTGGCTGGAGCCAAATGATCTGGTCGCGCAGGGCGTTCTCCTCGGAGTGTTCGCGCAACAGCCTATCGATCGCGCTGACATATGCCCCGATCGTGTTGCGTGAGCGCTTCAGCGTGCGGTCGGAGACGAGCAGGAGGCCGTAGTACGAGCGGCCTTCGCCGACCCAGCGCGTCGCGATTGGGACGAAGTCGCGAACGTTGTTGGTGAGGAGTGCTCGCTTCTCGGCAGTCGACAGTGCGAGCAGGGTCTCGTCCTCGACCGAGAGCAGGTCTGGGCGCTCGCAGACGGCGATAACGTCATGATCTCGTTCGCGGAGACGTTTGGCGATGTTCGGTGGGAACTGCTCGTCCAGGAGCAGCTTCAACCGAGCACCCGCTGCTCGCGCTCCCAACGTGCGCGCTCACGCTCGGCCGCATCCAGCTCGGCGGCGGCGTAGGCGTCGATCTCGCCCTGGAAGTCGGCGTAGTAGCCGACGCAGGCACGTACCTGTGCGGGTGTGATCGCGAAGTAGTCGGCCGTGCTCTCAATATCGTTGTCGTGCGCGCGCAGTGTTTCGATCACCTGCCACACGTCGAGCCTGGTGCCGGCGAGGGCCGGGCGACGGATGCCGCTGCCGCCCTCGCGGAAGCGCAGCAGCGGATGGCGCTCCAAACGCAGGCTCTCGTCGAGCAAACGCTGGGCAAGCGCGTTGCTCGACTCGCCATGCTCGGCGGCGCGCTCGTCGAGCAGATGTAGGGTGCCGTCGGTAAGGCGGAATGAACGCTGGCGGGTGGTAGACGCGGCCATATAACGCACTGTAGTGCACTTGTGTTCACCTGTGCGCTGGGATCTCATCCCCGAACGCGATGGCCGCGCTCCACACAACGACGCTCAAGACAACGACTCAGACAGTGCGTATTCGTGCGTCGGCGCCGGTGGAATCTAGTAGGTGCTGAATATCGCGGGGGTCGCTGGTGAGGATGGTGTCACCGTCCTGCGCGAGGAGGGCAACGGCGGCGTCAGCTATATCGCTGGTGTTCGTATTCGCGAGCAGAAGTCCACAACGGCGAGCGCGCACTGGATCCAGGGGCCACTCCAGGAAGCCCTCCAGCGCACGGGTCAGCTTCGCTTGACGAGCGGGATCACGCCACACCTGGGCTATGCACGCGGACGAGGTGATCGCCTCGACGCCCTGTTGGGATGCAAGGGCCAGCAATGCGCCAACAGACCGATCGCCTCGGTCCAGCGCAATCAGCGCGCCGGCATCGAAGACGAGGGCAGCCATTTCTGGGCAGCGCTGAGCTCAAGCTCGGTGTAGGGGCCGCCGGTCTCTTTGGCGATCTCTTCCGCGACGGTACGCAGAGCGCCGGCGCGCAGACGGGCCGCGGCGGCGTCGGCAAGCCAGCCCGACACGCCGTCCGAACCGGCCGCGTCGCGTACGCGTTGGTACAGATCGTCCTCGAGACTCACGCTGATCTTCGCCATCGGTACATGGTAGCACCGTGCATCCTACCCGTACGGAAAACGCGGTACGACGGTCGTGCGGCCAGGGCACCTACCACGGTATGACGACTCTCGCAGCGCAGTAGCACGCCTACCTGATCTGCCTGGCGCGCCTACTACGGCCCTACTCCAACGCCCAGCGCGTGCGCGCCACGCTGGAGGTGTTGCTCCGTTGCTCGTCTTGATTTTCGAGTGACTGTCTCCGATTAGGCGATTGATGCACGAACCGAACAATCACCTGCTCGTCGCAGGAGTCCGCTCGATCGGACTCCTGAGTCTGTTGATCTCGTTCCAACCACCGACATTGCGTATCTCGGTGAAATTTGTTAGACACTCGCGTATCCCGCCTGAGTCGAGCATGGGCTCAGGCGGGGGCAAGGCAATAGAACCGGGCTTGGAGCATTTTATCCCTCGATTTATCGAGTGCTCCGAGACCAACATACCGCCCTGGCCCCTGAACAGGGGCCAGGGCTCCAACAACAGGAGCATACACGAGATGGCATCCAGTTCCCACACGACGACCCTCTCCAGCAAGGTACGTTTGCCGCTCGTGGGCGCCCGAATCGTTGCTCGCGGTTAGTTGTGCGAAGGCAACCAAAAACTGGCGCTTGCGTTGGCGGAACGGACTCGGCTAGAGTTCTCATCGCGTGGTGCGGCTTGGGCCGCCTCGTTGCTCCGGATGACAAGGAGCAGTTGTAATGAAACGTATAAGTATTGGCAGCCTCGGCCTATGCCTGGCGGCGGTGTTCGCGTTTAGTGCGGGCGCTGCCTCCAGTGCCTCTGCTGCAGAATTGTTAATCAGGCCCGCTGGTGGTGGAACCATCGCTGGCGTGACTTTCTTATCGTCGGCTAGCTTAGCGCAGTTGTTCACAAAAGCTGGAAATGAAATTGATTGTAAAGACGCAACTAATCACGGGTTGTTCTTAAGTGCTACTTTAGGCAATATCTTAATACGGTTCTTAGCGTGCTCGTCCAGCGGGTTTAGCTGCAAAACTGTCGGAGCCGGGGCCGGTGAAATTCATCTGCCATTAACGACGTTATTCCATTTGGGCTTAGCGCATTTAACGGGTGCCACCGCCGGAGTTCCCGCCCTAGTCATATTATTGGGTAAAGTTATCGAAATCGAATGTTCTGTTCTCAAAATTAAAGTGCAGGGTAGTGTGATCGGTGCAATCCAAAGGAATGGACAACCAGTGCCGCTCAATACCCCGGTTACAGATTTTAATGTAAATTTCCAGCAGACATCCAATGGTGTACAGCATTTGAGATTAATCTTAATGCCGGGGACTACTGGACTATCGACGTATGATTTGGAAGCCAATCTCGGCGGCGGTTTTGAATTAGCCTCCGAGGTGGTAAACGCCTTACTGGATGGATTCACATTACCCGGCCCTAAAGAAGACGCGCTCGAATTTGTCGAGCCATAACAAGTAGCAACATCTGAGTAGGAAGTTGAGTCCTGTGGGGTCGCGGCGTTTTTGTCGCGGCCCCACGACATCGGATCATGAGGTGAGCGGACAGAGGAGTGATAGTGGTCACGAGAGCGGTACTGGAAGAGGGGAAGAGACGTCGTGCCTGTATCGCGAGTCTGGCCGTGCCGGCCAGTGTCCTGGTTTTGCTGGCCTGTGCGCTGCCGGGCGTGGCCAGTGCCGCGTCCTGCCCGAACGAAGAAGTCAGAACCGAACAAGGCTCGGAGCGCCTGCCGGACTGTCGCGCGTTTGAGCTCGTCACCCCGGGAGTCAAGGGCGATAACAGCGCTATCGGCAGGGTCAACGGCAATCCTTATGGTTTCCCCGACGGTAATCACGTTTACTACAGGAGCCTGCTGCCCTTGCCGGGCGCAAGGAATGGCGAAATCGACTCGGTTTTGAGTACGCGCGCCGCTTCGGGTTGGGTCAACACCCCGCTTGTCCCTCCCGCTGGTCCAGGCGAACCGCTGGGCCTGTTTAACGACCCTTTGGGATGCGGTGGCTGTTGGGCCGGCCAGGCGGCTTTTACCGCCGATTTCTCGGCTGTTTTTATCAACTCGGGGTTCAACACCGACCTGCTGGACCAGGACGGCGCCTTCGACGCGTACCGCATGGACGTGTCGACGGGCGCGTCGTCGCTGGCGGCGCTGCCCGATACCGGTCCGATGACGGCGAGCCTCAATAGCAGCAATGTTCCCGGTACATTCATCGCGGGTGTCTCTGAAAATGGCAGCCATGCCCTCTTCGAGACACTCGACCAGCTGCCCGTTGCCCCGGGGACGCCGGGCGAACCACATGCGGGCGACATGCTGTATGACCGCACCGGCGGTCACACGTATGCCGTTGGGGTCCTGCCAGACGGCAGTACTTCTCACGACTGTTCCGCGGAGATCGGCGACGGCACGTTGGATGCTGGCCTCGGTAAGCGCTTTCTCATCGATCGCGCGATCTCTCCTGATGGCACGAACGTGGTGTTCACGCTGCGAGCGGGCGAAGAACCATGCGGCCCCGATGAAGGAGTGTATTTGCGCGAGAACAACGCGACGACGGTGAAGCTGGGCGGGTATAGATACCTCGGCAGGAGTTCCGACGGCACCAAGGTTTTCACGACCAGATCTGAATTTGAAGGAGTTGCCGAGTACGACGTCGCGAGCGGCACGACGACCACGATCTCGACAGAAGGCACGCTCCTCGCATCCTCAGCCGACGGGTCGCGGGTTTACTACTTGGTCGGGGTTCCACCGAAAGGACCCGCATTCGCGCCAACCGCGGCGCGCTTGTACGTCTGGAACGAAGGCACGAGCACCCTGATATCGAACGCCGGCGAAGGATTTGCAAGCTTTGTGAACAAAGGAGGAGACGCCGACGCTCGCGGAGGGGAAGGATCTCCCCGCGAAGGCGATCAGACTGTTGCAACGCGCGACGGATCGAAGTTTCTCTTCCTCGATCGCGCCAGTCTCACCGGCTACAACAACTTCGGGCCGAAATGCACGAACAACAATACACAGCCTGGCTTGTGCGCCGAGGTATACGTTTACGACGCGACGACAGGTTTGGTCACGTGTCTGTCGTGCAACCCGACCGGCCTACCTCCACTGGGCGGCTCCCACCTGATGGGTGGGGAACAGGAGGACACGGACCTGCCGGGTTATTCTAAGGGTGAGATATCTCCCGATGGTTCGCGTATGTTCTTCGAAACGGAAGACGCGCTGGTGCCGCAGGACACGAACGGGCTTCCGGACGTGTATGAGTGGGAGAACGGTCGGATCTACTTGATCTCCTCGGGCCAGGGCACTTTCGGGTCGGACTTCTCGGGGGCGAGCAGCAACGGTGACGACGTGTTCATCACGACGACTGATCGTTTGGCGCCGCAGGACATCGAGAACTCTGTTCAGGTCTACGACGCCCGTGTCGATGGTGGCTTTCCGTACCGGCCGGCTACCACGGGTTGTGACAATGGCCAGTGTCAGGGTCCGCAGACCCTGGCGCCCGCGTTTGGTGCTCCCGCGAGCGCGACGTTCGTGGGGCTCGGCAACCCCGGCGGGCCGGATCCTGGTCCGCCGCAGGTAAAATTCAAACCTTTGACCAGTGCGCAGAAGCTCACCAAGGCGCTGAAGTTCTGCCGGGACAAACCCGGCAAGCGCGCGCGCCTTGCGTGCGAAAAACAAGCCCGCGAGCGTTACTACGGGCATCGGTCCCCCTCAACGCGGAGGCCCAAGTCATGAACGCCCTCCATAAAGGCAGCGGCTTGCGGCTGCTCCCCGTGATCGGTGGTGCGTTGATGGCCGTGCTCGCGTTCGTTGCGCCTTCGGCGTTCGCGTCGTTCGGGTTCGCGTCCGGTGCGGAACCGCCATCGGTCGTGGTGAGCAACTCTGCGAATCCCAGTCAGCCAACGGAAGCAAACCCGAACGACCTTGATTCCCAGGCCGGCTCACACCCGTTTGACATGACTACGAATTTCAAGCTGAATCTCGACCATGAAGGTAAAACAACGGGTGAATACTATGCGAAGGACATAAGTGTCGATCTCCCGTCGGGGTTCGCCGGGAGCATCGTCTCGGTCCCGCAATGCCCCATCTCTAATCTTCCACTACTTGCCGAAGGTCAGCATAACGTCGGTTGTCCCACGGGCTCACAGGTGGGGGTAGCCGAAGTCTTCTTCGGTCTTGGAGGATATCTCAGCAATCCGGTCAGCCCGATCCGAATGGCGCCTGTCTATAACATGGTTCCTTCGGATGGTGGGACGGCGGAGTTTGCGTTCCACGTGGTGAACGTGGTGCAGCCGATTCTCGTTACCGCGCGGACAGACGGCGATTATGGTCTAGTCGCCCAGACGACTGATATCTCGGAGTACGTGCCATTCGCGGGTTTGAGGATCACGCTATGGGGCGTTCCCGCGGATCCCAGGCACGACGCAGAACGGTTCCAACCGGAAAGCGGTGTGGCGTGCACTCAGTTTTGCTTCATCCAACATGCCGGAGGTAAACTTAGCCCGGCAACCGGCGAACACGAACCGTTGGCTGATAGTGCCCCGCCGACTGCGTTCTTGACTAATCCGACGAAGTGCGGTCCCGCGAATGAATATGGTGTAAAATTCATCGGAGATAGTTGGTGGCGTCCTGGCTTGTTCGAACCGTTTGATGGTAGGCCGCTGTTGAGCGATCCTAACTGGAGTACGGCGACCACCTCAATGTATCCGGCTGGTGTGACTGGTTGTAATAAGCTGGCGTTTAATCCGTCGTTGACAGTGACTCCGGATACGACCGAGGCGGATTCGCCGTCCGGTTACGGCGTCGATCTACACGTCCCGCAAAGCATCGCGCCAAACGATCTCGCTTCGCCGGCGTTGGACAACGCTGTGGCGACGTTGCCGCAGGGTGTGGCTATCAACCCGGGCGCGGCCGATGGGCTGCAGGCGTGTACTGATAACGGTGCTGATCCGCCGGGCAGTCCGGGGAACGAGATCGGCTTGGGCTCTAACGCGCAGCCCACGTGCCCGCACGCGTCGCAGGTCGGCACGGTGGAAGTGACGACGCCGGTACTGCCGGACGTGCTACGCGGCGAAGTGTATTTGAGCAGCGAGCATTCGGGGAATACGTATGCGGTGTTCGTCGTGATCCGCGGCGACGGGCTGCTGGTGAAGCTGAAGGCGACTGTCGTGGCGAACCCCGTGACGGGTCAGTTGACGGCGAGCTTCTTGAATAACCCCCAGTTCCCGTTCAACGATTTCGTGTTGCATTTCTATGGTGGTCCGAGGGCGGTGCTCGTGAATCCCAGCGCGTGTGGCCCCGCGACGACCACGATGGATCTGACGCCATGGTCTGCCGGACCCGGCGGTACCGGTGACGCCACACCATCGAGTACGTTCGACGTGAGCTTTGACGGGTTTGGTGGGGTGTGCCCGTTCCCGCAGCCTTTCGCGCCGTCGTTCACGGCGGGCACGACGAGTATCCAGGCCGGCGGTTACAGTCCTTTCAGCGCGACGTTCTCGCGTAACGACGCCGATCAGAGGATCGATCACGTGCAGGTCAAGACGCCTGTCGGGTTGCTCGGGACGCTCGCCAACGTGCCGTTGTGTGGCGAACCGCAGGCGTCACAGGGGACATGCTCTGCGGCGTCGCAGATCGGTCATGTGACCGTGGGTGTCGGCTCCGGCGCCGCGCCGTTGTATCTGCCGGTACCGGGCCAACCGCAACAGCCGGTGTACTTGACCGGTCCGTACAAGGGCGCACCGTTTGGCATGACGTTCGTGGTCCCCGCGATCGCCGGCCCGTACAACCTCGGCACGGTGGTCGTGCGGGCCGCCATCAACGTCGATCCGCACACGGCGGCGTTGACGATCACGAGCGATCCGTTGCCGACGATCATCGACGGCATCCCGATCCAGGTAAAGACGGTCAACGTCGAGGTCGACCGTCCCGATTTCGTGTTCAACCCGACGAACTGCAGTCCGACGAGCATCGCTGGGTCGGTGACGAGCCGTGAAGGCGCGACTGCGGGCTTCAGCTCGCGGTTTCAGGTCACCGGTTGCGGCGATCTTGTGTTCAAACCGGTATTCAAGGTGTCGACCTCGGGCAAAACGTCCAAAGTGCGTGGTGCCAGCCTTGATGCGCGGGTCAGCTTTCCGAAGGGAGCGTTGGGGACGCAGGCCAACATTGCGAAGGTCAAGGTGTCTCTGCCCAAGCAACTCCCGTCGCGGTTGACAACTTTGCAGAAGGCTTGTACCGCGGCGACGTTCGAAGCGAATCCCGGTGCGTGTCCCGCGGCGTCGGTCATCGGTGTCGTGAAGGCGGTCACGCCGACGCTGCCGGCCACGCTGACTGGTCCGGTGTATTTCGTCTCCCATGGTGGGGAAGCGTTCCCGAGCCTGGTGATAGTTCTGCAGGGCGATGGTGTCCGGGTCGATCTGACCGCCGCGACGTTCATCAGCAAAGCGGGGATCACGAGCTCGACGTTCAAGACCGTCCCCGACGTGCCGGTCAGCTCGTTCGAGCTGTACCTGCCCGAGGGTCCTTACTCGGCGCTCACCGCGAACGGAAGAAACCTGTGCGGCTCAAAGCTCGTGATGCCGACGGCGTTCACCGCGCAGAACGGTCTGACGATGCGTCAGTCCACTCGGATAGCGGTCACCGGTTGCCCCAAAGCCAAGGCGACAAAGGCCCACAAGGCACGGAACGCACGGAAGGCACGAAACGCCAGTCCTCATAACGGCAACCGGAGGAACGCATGATGGGTACTCGCAGACTCACCCTGGGGGTCCTAGCCACAACCCTCGGCCTCGCGGCGTGCTCGGCCGCCCCAGCGCTGGCGGCTGAAGCGCCGACGGTTCTCAGCGAGAGCGCTCCCTCTCCGAAAGCCGAAGAAGCCCGCTTGGAAGCGCTTGTGAACCCGAACAACCAGAGCACGGAATGCCACTTCCAATACGGCGAAGCGACCGTCACTGAAAATGAAGTGGCGTGCGAACAGCCGACGATCGAAGGCGGTGAACAGGGGGTCGGCCTGACCATCGCCACCCTCAAACAGAACACGCTCTACCGCTACAGGGTGATCCTCAAGAACACCGCCGGCGAAGAAGCCGTCGGTGTCACGGAATCATTCACGACGGCGTTGCGCCCGGAAGCGCCGGTCACGCTCGCCGCTACGTCCGTGACGGGGACGACGGCGACGCTGAACGGCGAACTGAACCCGAACGTGACCGCGAAGGACGGCTACTACTTCACCTACGACACCAACGGCACCTGCGAACCTGCATTCGTGACGCCGGCCGGCGAAGAACAGACCGAAACGAAACGTGAAGTGTCCACGCCCGTAACCGAACTCGTGGGGAGCACCGAATACACGTTCTGCGTCCTCGCGACGAACGAAGTCGGCGAAACGACGTCGGGCGCACCGGTCAGCTTCAAAACGCCTCCGGAAAAGCCAGTCGTCGTGTTCCAGGGCGAATCGGCGATCACGCCGTTTGACGCGACCCTGGAAGGGTTCGTGAACCCTGAGAATCAGGAAACGACCTACCACCTGCAATACGCCACCGACAGTGCGTTCACAGAAAACGTCAAGACGCTCGCCTTCGGTATCTCCGCCCCCGGCCTGGGCAGCGCTCAGCCCGTCGGCCCCGCCGACCTTGCCGGTGCGCTGACACCCGCCACCACCTACTTCTACCGTGTGATCGCCAAAAACGCGACAGGCGAAACCACAGGCCCCACCCAGCACTTCGAAACGCTGGCGGCGGAAAAGCCGATTCTTCAAGGAGAACACACGGGCCTGCGCACGGCGCCACAGACGACGATCGAAGGGGAACTGGACCCTAACTACCAGCCGATCTTCGGCTGCGAAGTGCAGTACGTCCTCCAGGGCACAGGGTTTGGCGGAGCGCTGGAATCGGTTCCGTGCCAGGCCAACAACCCTCCCGAAAACACGTTCGGCGAAGGCGCCGGTTTCGTGCCGCTGATCGCGACGCTGACCGGCCTGCACCCCGGCGCGAGCTACGAATACCGCATCCTCGCGACCAACAACACCGGGACCACCGAAGGAACCGAACCCGCCGAACAGAGGACGTTCGCTGTGCCGCCCCCACCCCTGCTCACGGTCGGTCAGGCGCAGAACGTCACGCGTACCACGGCCACGCTCCCGGGCACGGTCAACCCGGAAGGATTGGAAACGTCCTACTACTACAAGTACGGCACCACCACCTCCTACGGCGGCAACGCCCCCTCGATCCAGGGCGTCAACGCCGGGTCCGGGACCGAAGCAGTCCCGGCCCCGATCGGCATCAGCGGCCTGGAACCCGCGACGACCTACCACTACCGGCTCGTCGCGAGCAACGCCGACGGCCCGACCGAAAGCACCGACAAAACATTCACAACAGCGCCCCGGACACCACCCACAGCAAGCACCGGCGAAGCATCCAGCATCACGCTCACGACCGCGACCGTCGCGGGCACGATCAACCCCGAGGGCCTAGAAACCTCCTACGAGCTCGATCTCGGGACCGACATGACATACGGCACGAGCCTCTATGGCGAAGCCGGGTCCGCCAACACCCCCACCGAAATCACCCTCAGCCTGCAGAACCTCGCGCCCGCCAGCACCTACCACTACCGTATCGTCGCGATCAACAGCGACGGACGCGTCCCCGGCACAGACCGCACATTCACGACCCCCGCCTACAACAACCCGATCGTGCAGCCGTTCACGCTCCCGCTGCTAGCCGCCCCCGCGATCGCGTTCCCCACAGAAACCAAGAACACCGGAGAACCCACCGTCAAGAAGCTCACTCGCGCGCAAAAGCTCGCTAAGGCGCTCAAGGCGTGCAAGAAGGACAAGGCCAAGCATAAGCGTGTCGCGTGCGAAAGACTCGCGCGCAAGCGCTACGCGTTTGTCAAGAAGGGAAAGAAGGGGGCCGTAAAGACGAAATAAAGACGTGGACTGCAGCATTTGCCGGGCCCCTGGGGTGTCGCCTCCTTCTCCGGCACCCCAAGATGAAGTCCTGAGCGAGCAGTTATCCTCCGCTGATGACCGACGGCCTCAAAACCACGCGCAATGTCGCGATTGTCGCGCTGATCGCCGCGGCCGTCTACTTCCTCCCCTCCGGCGGTCAGTTCGCGCGCACCTTCGAAGCGCTCCTCTACATCGGCTTCGGCGTGGCGATTGGCTACATCGGCCTGCGCTTCTACCGCGAAAATCGCGTCGCCCTGCACTCGCTCGGCGACCGCTATCGCGGGCTGCTGTACGGGTCGATCGCGCTGGCGGTCTTCCTGTGGATGTCCTACTCGCGCATGTGGAACACGGGCCTCGGCGAGCTGCTGTGGTTCGTGCTGGCGGCCGGGGTCGCGTACGCCCTGTTCGTGGTCTTCCGCCGCTGGCGCGCCTACTGAGGCAGTAGCCGCAACGCCTGCACGTGTGATGGGCGCAGCATTGCGAAGTGTCTGTGATCGAGGGTCGCCAGCTTGTCCTCGTCGAGACGCTCGGTGAGCGCGAGCACGCTGGCATCGACCACCCCCAGCGACTGATCTGTGTATTGGATCTGAAGCTCCCGGCAACGCTTGAGATCGGAAGTGGTCGTGTTCTCGAGCCGGTAGGCCCCATTCAACACGTCTTCCAGAAATGTGATCCACGCGTTCACGCCCAGACGCTGGTGGCACCAGTAGTCGAGCTCGGCGAGTACGAGGATGGGCACGACGAGGTCTTCGTGGGTCTCGTTCAGCAGCGTGGCACACCGATCGTGATCGGGGTCAGCTGCGTCCAAAGCCGCGAGCAGCGGGCCGGTGTCGAGCACCAGCGCCATCTACGACGGCGGATGAGCGATGGGTTCGGCCGTCAGCTCCGCAGCGGAGAGGCCATCGGTCGACCTTGCGATCCCGAGACGTGGACGACGAGAGGTATGCAGAGCGTCGGCCTTCTCGTCTATGGCCTCTGCAAGCACGGTCGTCAGTGTCACTCCCCGTCTGCGGGCCTCGGCTTCGAGTGTGTCGAGCGAGGAACGTCTTGCCGCGACAGTCGTACGTCGTAGGACCGTAGCTTGAGAAGATGGATTCATAAAGCACGATTCTAGCATCAGGCACTAAACGACGAGCGCTCGACACTCGTATCCTCGATGTGATGGCTATCGAGACGGCTGCTGAGACGAAGACGGACCCAAGCGACTCCCGCGCAATCACCCTCGCCGCGCAACGACGCGCATTGCCCGACCAGCCCGGCGTGTATCTGTTCCGCGACGCCAAAGGCCGCGTGATCTACGTTGGTAAGGCCAAGTCGATCCGCAAACGCGTGGCCTCGCACTTCTCCAAGGCTCAGGTTCCGAGCAGTCCCGGTCACGCTGAGATGGTCGGGTCGGTCGCGAACGTCGAGTGCGTGGTCGTCGCTAGCGAGGCCGAGGCGCTGCTGACCGAGCAGGGCTTCATCAAGCAGTACCGCCCCCGCTTCAACATCCGCCTGCGCGACGACAAGTCCTATCCGTTCATCGCGATCTCCCTCGACGAGGACTACCCGCGCGTTTACTTCACGCGCGAGCGTCACCGCCCCGGACGCGCCTACTACGGCCCCTACTCGAACGCCAAGCGCGTGCGCGCCACGCTGGAGGTGCTGGCGAAGGTGTTCATGTTTCGCTCCTGCACCGGTCCCACCCCGGGTCGGCGCAGCGGCAGTCCGTGCCTGGACTACTACATCAAGCGCTGCACCGCCCCCTGCGTCGACTACATCTCCCGCGAGGACTACCGCGAGTCGATCGAGCAGGTCGGCGACTTCCTCTCCGGCCGGTTCGTCGCGATCGAGCGCGACCTCGAGACGCGTATGCGCGCGGCCGCGGCGGCCGAGGAGTTCGAGCAGGCGACGCTCGAGCGCAACCGTCTGCGTGCCGTCCATTCGCTGCTCGAGCGTCGCCGCGTCGCGAATGCCTCGGCGGGCACGTTCGACGCGGTCGCCGTTGCGATCGACGGACGCGAGGCCAACGCGCAGGTCTTCCAGATCCGCGACGGCGTGCTCACCGACCGGCAGTCCTTTTACTTGTCAAACGAGACCGAGCGCGGCATCGCGGACGTGGCCGAGGAGTTCATGCTCCAGTACTACGCCGGCCACCTCTCGATCCCGGCGCTGATCGTCGTCCAGCGCGAGCTCTCCTCGGACGACGAGGCCGGACCGCTTGCCGAAGCCCTCGCCAGCCGCCGCGATGGCCCTGTCGAGATCCGCCCGGCCGAGCGTGGGGAGAAGCGCCGCATCCTCGAGCTCGCCCATCGCAACGCCCTACTAGCGCTCGACCAGGAGCGATTGCGCGCAGAGCGTCGCCGCCAGACCCGCGTCGATGCGCTCGAGGGACTGCAGCAGGCGCTCGGCCTGGACGCCCCGCCGATTCGCATCGAGTGCTACGACATCTCCCACCTCGGCGGTACGCAGACCGTCGCCTCGATGGTCGTCTTCGAGGGCGGCGCCCCGCGCAAGTCCGACTACCGCCGCTTTCGCATCCGCTCGCTCCCCGAGGGCGCCTCCGACGACTATGCGGCGATGGCCGAGGTGCTCGCGCGCCGCTACGCCCAGTGGGAGGCGCAGGCCGACATCTCCCCGCATGATTCCGATTACGACGCGAGCTTCGCCTCGCTCCCGAGCCTCGTCGTGATCGACGGCGGTCCCGGCCAGCTCGCCGCTGGCCTGCCGCCGCTGCGCGGGTTTCGCGAGCGCGGCGTCGCGGTCGTCTCGCTCGCGAAGCGCATCGAGGAGGTCTTCCAGCCCGGCCGCCGCGCACCGCTCGTGCTCGACCACTCCACCCCTGAGCTGCAGTTGCTCCAGCGCGTGCGCGACGAGGCGCACCGCTTCGCGCTCACCCACCACCGCGGTCGTCGCGATCGCGCGATGACCGCCTCGCTGCTCGATGACCTGCCGGGGATCGGACCTTCGCGCAAGCAGGCTCTGCTCACGCACTTCGGCTCCCCCGAGGCCGTCGCGGCCGCTTCCAGCGAGGAGTTGCAGGCAGTTCCTGGTCTGCCCGCGAAGGTGGCTCGGGAGCTGCATTCGTCTTTGCATCGCGCGGGATGAGTCCCGACTGGCGCATGCGCCAGTCGGCCAGGACGCACATGTGCGTCCTGGGGACACGCTGCATGCAGCGTGTCCGCTGTCGGCGCATGCGCCGACAGTCGGGGCGTGCATGCA